>NZ_BAABDJ010000036.1:0-151764 GCF_039539565.1 Hymenobacter fastidiosus
ACGCCCCGGCGGGGGTGCTGGTGGAGATGCCCCACAAAAAGCCACCGAAACAGGAATTGACGTTTTCCCAAAAGCTTTACAACCAGTTGCTGAGCTCGTTGCGCGTCGTCATTGAGCACGCCCACAGTGGCATCAAGCGCTTGCGCATGGTCCAGGGCACGCTGCGTTTACGCGGCGAGTGGCGGCGCGACACGGTGATGGCCGTGGCCTGCGGCCTGCACAACCTGCGCGTCCGTAGCGCCTGGCGGGCCTACGCGCCCGATAAACTCACCAACCAAGTCGAATAAGGTCTTTTGTCTCGGTGGTCAGTTTATACTGCCAGCGCACGGGCCTGACCCTGGCCCTGCAGGACTACACGGACAAGAAAACGGGGGAGATGAGCGTGCTGCGCGACTTGCTCGCCGGCTTGCAGGACCGGGGCGTGGTGTTCACGCTCGACGCGCTGCATGCCCAAAAAAAACGGCCGCCGCCATCGTGACCAGCGGCAACGACTACGTGCTGCAGATCAAGGGCAACCAGCCCAAGCTGCGGGACGCCATCGCCGCCTGCCACGCCGCCGACCCCACGCCCGCCGGGGCCACCCATTGCCAGGGCGAGCGCCGCGACATCAGTTGGCAGACCAGTGTGTACGCCGCCGACCCGCGCTGGCTGGCCGACTGGGCCGGGGCGGCGGGCTGCGTCGTCGTCGTCAAAACCGTGGTGGGCCCGCAGCTCACCACCCAGCAAACGCACTACTACCTCACCAGCCTAGCCGGGCGCCCGGCGGCCAAATTCGCCGCGGGCATTCGCGGGCACTGGGGTATCGAAAACAAGCTCCACCGTACCCGCGACGTGCATTTTGGTCAGGATACCAACGGCATCCGCCACCGCGTCGCGGCCATGAACGTGGCCCTGTTTAATACCCTGGCCCTGAATTACCTGCTTACCAACGTCGACGCCTCCATCAGCTACGCCCAACTATTCTTCGCCCAAAATTTCAAAAATGCCATGCCCTGACCGAGAACGTATCAACTCTGGCTACTCTACCCTACGATTTTTCAATTAGTTGATTTACAGTTATTTAAAGCTATTTTCAAGCAGAAAAAGGCCTCTGCTGTCTGTTTAAAGGAGTTGCAGACGAAAAACGGGACGGACCGGCCTTTGTGGTTCCAACACCTAAAAGCCACTCCCGCCCCGTGAAGCAACGCCTCATCGCCAAAATTACGACCGTTTTACAGCACGTGCCCCTGGTAGGCCATCTGTCGCGGCAAAAGTTTATCGCGCAATTCGTTATCGGCCTGATAAAGAGCCGCAACGTGCACTTCTGCGAAGTGGCCCAGCACCTGAACGATGCGGCCAAACCCGCCTCGGATGAAACCCGGATTCAGAACTTCTTCCGCGACGTGGAGCTCGACTACCTGGTGCCGGTTCAGCTGCTGGTCAGCTTGTTACCGGCCACCGGCAAGCTGCGCCTGCGTCTGGACCGCACCGAATGGGACTTCGGCCGGTGTCAGGTCACTATCCTGCTCGTCACCGTGGACTACGGCGCGTGGCACGTGCCGCTCTACTGGGAACTGCTCGACAATCGCAGCGGCAACTCCAACGCCGCCCAGCGCATTGCCGTGCTCGAGGCCTGCGTGGCCCTGCTGGGCCGCGAGCGGATTGGCCTGGTGCTGGGCGACCGCGAGTTTGTGGGCCATGTCTGGCTTAAGTGACTCAAAAACAACGGGTTGAATTTCGTCATGCGCTTACCCAAACACCACCTGCTGACCGAGCAGAGCGGCCGCCGTCGCGCCATTGCCGACCTGGGCCTGGCCGTGGGGCAGGTGCGCCGATTTGCCCACGTGCAAGTCGATGGCGTGTGGGGGCAAGTCTGGGTCAAGGCCCTGGCTGAAGGGGAGTTTCTCTTTCTCTTTGGCACGGCCGGCCTGACTTCGCTGGGGCAGTTCTACGCCAAGCGCTGGATGATAGAGCAGTGCTTTCAAAACCTGAAAGGCCGGGGATTCAACCTGGAAAACAGCCACTTGCGCTCGCACGACAAGCTGCGCAAACTCGTCGCGCTGGTCAGCCTGGCCTATGCTTTTTGCCTGAGCGTGGGCCAGGCGGCGGACCGGCGGACGCCAGTGGCGCATAAAAACCACGGCTATCGGGCCACGAGCCTGAGCCGCCACGGCTTGAATATCGTGCGCCAACTACAGCGGTTTCCAAGTTGGTGTACAGTTTTCAAATGAATTAAAAATGAAGAATTAAAAATTAAAAACTTGTTAATCAGGGTTTTAATTTTTAATTCTTCATTTTTAATTCTATTCATTACAGCTGAAACTGCTCTAACCCGCCCCGCCACTGATGCCCGAACCAGGCTAGCCCGACTAGTCGAAGCCTTATTGGACTGGCTCATCAGGCAAGTTGCTCGCTATCAGATACCTGTAAAAATCATGGAGTAGAGTAGTCGAAGCCTTATTGAACTGCTTAGATTCCAAAATGAAATGCAACAAATTTATCTGTAGCAAAAATAGCACATTACCCAGAATGTCAGCGGGGAGTCGCCTCCCCGCTGACGTTCTGGGTAATGTGCTATTTTTGCCACAATCGCCAAACTGTTGCACCATGCCCCACCTAACCCTTAGCCAAAGATATCAAATCTGGCGCCTGCGCCATCTCAAGCCCGCCGAGATTGCCCGTAGAATCGGCAAACACCGCTCGGTCGTCACGCGCGAGCTGGCCCGTAATGGCCCCACCCGCCAGGCGTACCAGCCGCAGCTGGCCCACAAACGGGCGGCCCAACGCAAAAAAGCCAACGCCGTGAAAACGATACCACTTGTGTGCCAGACCATTGCCCAAGGCCTGGCCAACCAATGGTCGCCCGACCAGATAAAAGGCCGCTGCCAGCAGCAGGGCCAGCCCATGCTCAGCCGGGCGGCCATTTATGCCCACATCTGGCGCGACCAGCGGCAGGGCGGCCAGTTGTACAAAGACTTACGCCACGCCAATCGGCCCTATCGCAAGCGCTATGGCAAACCCGACGGGCGCGGCAAAGCAGCCCGCCGGGCGGCTAAACCCAGTATCGACCAGCGGCCGGCGGTGGTCGCAGAAAAGAGTCGTTTCGGCGACTGGGAACTCGACACGGTGCTGGGTCCCCAGCAAAAAGGCGTCCTGGTCACGATAACCGAACGCAGCAGCAACTATCTGCTCATGCAGCGGGTAGACGATAAATCCGCTGCCCAGACCCGTCAGGCGGTTATTGACAGCCTAAGCCAAAGCGGCTTGCCCGTCCACACGCTCACGTCGGATAACGGCACCGAGTTCGCCGACTATGAGCAGATCGCCAAAGCGTTAAAAACGTCTTTCTATTTTGCCCACCCCTACCATGCCTGGGAACGGGGAGCCAACGAGCATAACAACAAACTCATCCGCCAGTATCTGCCCAAAAAGCAAGACTTTTCCCAGATGAGCCCCCAACAGATAACCACCTACCAGGACCGCCTCAATGACCGACCCCGAAAGAAATTGAACTATTCCACGCGCAACAAACACCTTAAATCCCTCTTTTCAACCCAATTTGTTGCATTTCAAACGTGAACCTGCGCTGGCTTATCAGGCAAGTTGCTCGCTATCAAATACCTGTAAAAATCGCGGGGTAGAGTAACCAAGCTCCTTCCTACTTATGGTTGACGGCTATCAACCCCTTACTGACTCGCAGTGGCAAGTTATTGAGTTGCTGCTGCCCACACAACGACGGCGGCGCTTGTGTTTGCGTCACGTCTTCAATGCGTTGCTCTATGTGTGTTGCACCGGCTGCCAGTGGCGGGCCCTACCGCCGCAGTTTCCGCCTTGGACGGCGGTCTACTACTATTTCTATCGCTGGCAACAGCTGGGCCTGTGGCCGCGCCTGAATGTAGCCCAGAATGGGATGGACCGCCTGGCCCAGGGCCGAGAAGCCTTGCCGACGCTGGCTTGTGTGGACAGTCAAAGCGTGAAGCTGGCCCCGCGCATCTATGAACACCGGGGCTTGGATGCGCACAAGCTCGTCAACGGCCGTAAACGGCAGATTTTGGTCGATTCCGGCGGGCGTATCTGGGCCGCGCACGTACACGCCGCCCACCGCCATGACAGCACCGGTGCCTTGGCCTTGCTGCCCCACCGCCCCTGGTGGGCGCGGCGCCTACAGCTGGTGCTCACCGATGCGGCTTACCGCGGGCGCTTCGCGCGACACCTGCAGCAACTGGGCCTGGCCCAGCAGATCAGTAGTCGGCCGCCCACGCAACGCGGTTTCGTGCCGCTAGCCCGCCGCTGGGTCGTGGAGCGTACCTTCGCTTGGCTAGCCTGCTTTCGGCGCGTGATCGTCGATTACGAATTCACCCCCGCCAGCCACGCGACCTAGCTCCTGGTGGCCAATATTACTATGTATCTCAATCTAACCTGAATTCCCAAACACGCTCTTAGTTCCGTTTGCGCTGGCCAACCCACTGTATGGTGGTATACCTGGCCGGATACTGATTAGGATCACACCACCTGCATAGCTTCTTGCAGAACTTTAACGCGCGGATACAGTTGCGCCTCAATACTGAATAACTCTTTTATTTTGGCCTGCCCTTTTTTGGCTATCGTCAGCAGCTCCGAATAGTTATTGTAATAATATTCAACGAATTCAACTATATTATCCGCGTTGTTATCTATGATTACTATATCAGTTTTGTGTTCAAAGTAAACATTCTGCCCCATACTATCGGAGCAGAACAGTGCTACGCCCATCAATCCGGCTTCAATGCAGCCGCCCGTTGGAAAACCATCAAACGCGCCATTTTCAAGTGCCGAAGGAACATTGGGTGAAACAACTATGTCCATCTTGGCATAAAAATCCGGGAAAAATCCTGTTTTTTGCGGACCATAGAACACGATGTTGTCGTAGCCACTGACGTCTATATCGGAGGCATCGAAGCTGCCTACTATATGGAATTTCACGTCATCATGTGCATCACTCATTTTTTTTGCTATTGCAATAAAAGTATCATACCCTTTATCAATACCCAAAGGCATATATTTATTGGCAACAAAGCACAGATCAAAAGTGAATTTGTTCTTCTTAAATTCCAGCTTATTCGCGGCTGCCAGCTGAAGCTTCTCAACCGGGAGCACTACGCCATAAACTAGCTCTATTTTTTCAGCAGGGCAAAGGTTGTTAGTAACTAAGTAATCAAAAGTAATTTTCTGAGTAACAATTACCTTTCTGAAATATTTAGAGTTGAAAATTTCTTTCAACTGCCTGTTCACTATTTTGCTATCCATGAAGAACCCTCCACCGGGATACAAAGTAAAGACAAAGGGAATAGCATTTTTTTCTATTATCGGCAAAAACCGGTGAGTGTTATGCAAAAACACAACATACGCCAAGGAACCCTTGAGCTTTCTGCTTGGATTAAACTCAACGACTCTGCCAGCATAGTCAGGATTTTGCAGCATATGCAAATCCATAATGGCCGTCAAACTTTTCGTTTCGCCGATATATTTCAATGCAGTTCCCGTAGTATATACAATTGAGTCCGGGAATACAGATAAGTAATAATTGAACTCAACTAAGCGGAATGGTGACATCACTAAAGGATATATATCATCCAGCACAATCACTGTGTGTCGTTTTTTGCTGAACAAGTTCGCTGGCAAAGCAAGCCAATAATTCTTTTGCCATTGCAACAATTCACCTGCTTTACGAACTATGCGCTTTATCATATTTTGGGCAATTCAGGAACGCAAAAATGTAAGCCAATACGGCCGGACACTGATTAAGATTATCCTGATACCGGCTTGGCCAGGCCCTGCATCATAAGGACAGCAACTTTCTGGCAGGCAGGGCACAGGCTGCGGGCAGCTATTCCTAGCCTGACTAAGCCAATGCTGCTTACTTGTACTCAACGAGTTACTTGCGCGGCTCCTTTATCACGTACAGGGGCCGCTTGCGGGCAGCATCAAGCCCTCGCCACACGTACTCGCCGATGATGCCCAGCGCCGCCATCTGGAAAGCGGAGACAAACAACACTACCACCATCAGCGTAGACCAGCCTTCCGGCACTTTACTGCCGAACAGGTGCAGGCCAATGATGTAAAGTCCGTAGCCAAACGCGACCAATCCTAAAAACAGGCCTATTACTGAAATCGCACGAATAGGAAAATAAGAGAAGGCCAGAATGGAGTCAATAAACAGCTTAGCTTTTTTCTTAAGCGTCCAGCGAGACTTCCCTATCTCGCGCTTACGCCGCACATAGGGAATATTCACGTAAGGATATCCTAACCAGACCATCAGGTAGAACAGGTTGCTGTTGCGCTCCTGCAGCTGGGTGATATGCTCCGCTACCTGCCGATCAAAAAAGACGAAGTCGAAGCCACCATCCGGAATATTGGGGAGGGCGATTTTCTTCATCAGCAGGTGGAACGTCTTAGCAAATACCTGCTGCAAGCCCGTTTCCTCCCGGTCCTGCCGGTTACCAATGACCAGCTTGAATCCCTGCAGCCAATAGTTGTACATCTGTACCATCAGCTCGGGCGGATCCTGCATGTCGGCCGTAATAATGGCCATACAATCGCCGGTAGCCTGGGAAATACCGGCCACAATGGCATTGTAGGAGCCTACGTTGCTGACCAGCTCGACTACTCTAACCCGATCCGGATATTGGTCCCGAAAGCGGAGCAGTTCGCGCACGGTGTTGTCACCGGAGCCGTCATCCACCATTACGTACTCAAAAGTCACATCAGCGGGAAAGCCGGCTTCGTTGGCAATCAGGGCCTGCGCCGTCACCGGGATATTGTCTTCGTTGTAGTAACAGGGAATGATGATGGAGAGCTTGGGCATAGTAGATGACGGGACGCGAGGCAAGGGGTTGTGGGCACAACAAAGGTAGGGCTCCGTTTGGTTTAAGCTGTTGGCACGACTCGGATTCAGCTGGCGTCCTTGCGAAAACAGCGCTTAGGGATGGTAAGGGTTAGGCTTGATCACGACGCTATCCACGCCGTAATAAAGGGCATACTGCACGGCGTCGTCGTTGTTGAAGTCGTAGGTGTAAAGCACGCTTGGGACACGGTAGGCATCCTCGTTGCTATAGAGCGGATGCATTTCCGTTATTTTGACGTGGTGCGCGGCCTGCTGCTGCAACATTTGCTCGCGCTGCCGGATCCGGGCATAATGCTCGGGGGCCTTGGCGGCCACATCCAGATAAGCCATGTGGGTATTGCTGGTGCTGCTGAAGAAGCACAGGACGCAGAAAGCCAAGGCCGCTAAGCGCCAGCCCGCAGTGCTGCTCAGCGCCCGCAAAAGGCCCGAACGGGAGCTGTACCGAGCAATTACCGTTGTCAGCACCCACAGCCAGCCCAAGAGAAAGTAGAAGTAGACGCACTGCCAGCTATGAGGCCACACCGTCTGGTAAACCAGCATCGAGGGGAAAATCATGGCCCCAATACCGCCCAGAAGCCACAACACCAGCAAAGCCGGGTGGATCCGGCTTAGGTCGAGCCCCGTATCCTGGCGCACCTGCGTGAGCAGGCTAGCCAGCAAAATACTACCCAGCAACAACAACATGCTGTTGGTCCAGGAAATGGTCTGCGTGAGGGCAAAATAGATGCTCTTGATAATGATGACAACGCCCTGAGAGCTCTTCAGCACATGGCCCAGATCCCGGCCGGACATCGCCGCACGCACCTGATTGCCAGGTGCAGTCACAGCAAAGAAGGCCCCGATCATGGCCAGGGCAAACAGGACAAGAAACCAGTTTCTGGCGGGTATTTTCAGCAGCCAAGCGAACACGACAGTACTGCCAAGCAGGTAGCACATGGCCATCATCGACACATCGTAGGCCCCGATGGCCACGATGCTGAAAAAAGCGGCCCAGATCAGACTGGCAAGCTGCGCGCCCGGGCGGCCTTGGTAGCAGTGCAGGCCCAGCATACCCGTGAAGGCAAACAGGCTGGCAATAATCCCGGCTGTGAACGAGGTGTAGCCGCCAAACCAGTAGAAGGCCGCCCCGGCCATTTCGAACCCGTTCAGGTAAAGTACCGTCATCAACAGCGCACAGGCAGCTACGACAGACACATGGGCAGTACGGAGCAGCACCCGAAAAAAGCCGTACGCCGCGATAAGGAGCAGCAGAATAACCACAACGGGCTGGATCCGGGCCAGCAGTGCGGTTTGCTGATAAGACAGGGGGTCGAGATAGGCTTTTAAGGCCAGCTCGGTGTAGCGGCCGGTCCAGGTGTTGTACAAGTCGTGAATAAACTGCTGTCGGCCCAGCTGAATAATCCGGTTGGAGTTGGCGTAGTCATCGTGAATACTGGGGTAGTTATAATACGCCAGGAGCAGAAACGGCAGCACGGCAGCCGCTAACCCCAGTAGCCACCAGCTTCGTACGCGCAGTGCGTTAACAGCCGGGGCACTGATGGTAGAGTCAGAAACATTCATGCGAGAGTGGATACACCAGAAAAGAAGATCAGCGGCTCAAGAACGAGCGGATGGCATCGGTCACGATAGCCACGTCCGCCGCCGTCATGCCGGGCCACATGGGCAGGCTGAGGCAGGAAGTAGCCAGGTTTTCAGCAATAGGAAAGTCGCCGGCCTTGAAGTTCATAGAGCGGTAGGCTTCCTGCAGGTGAGGCGGAATCGGGTAGTGAATCAGCGTGCCGATGCCCTGCTCCGTGAGGTATTTCTGCAGCTCGTCGCGCCGGCTGGTGCGCACCACGTACAAATGATAGACGTGGGTAGCCCCGGCGGCCACGACCGGCAAACGCAGATCAGCAATATCGGCGAGGCGCTCATTGTACAGCGCCGCCACTTGCTGGCGCTGGCCGGTCCACTCCATCAGCATGGGCAGCTTGGCGCTCAGCACGGCGGCCTGCAGCTCATCGAGCCGGGAGTTGTGGCCGATTACCTCGTTGTAATATTTCTGCTGCGAGCCGTAGTTGCGCAGCGTCCGTACTTTCCTGGCCAGATCGGCATTGCTGGTCGTGACGGCCCCGGCGTCGCCGAGGGCACCCAGGTTTTTGCCGGGATAAAAGCTCGTGGCATTCACGTCGCCGAAGCTGCCGGTGATGCCACCTTCGAAGGTAGCGCCCTGCGACTGGGCATTGTCTTCGATTACGTACAGATTGTGGCGCCTGGCAATTTCCATGATGGCCGTCATTTCGCAGGCCTGCCCATACAAGTGCACCGGCATGATAGCGCGGGTACGCGGCGTAATGGCGGCCTCCAGCAGCGCCGGATCCAGGTTGTAGGTGGTTGGGTTGGGCTCGACGGGCACCGGCGTGGCCCCCACGAAGGAAATGGCCAGCCAGGTGGCAATGTAGGTATTAGACGGGACGATTACCTCGTCACCTTCCTTCACGTCGAGGGCCTTGAGCGCCAGATGCAGCGCGTCGAGGCCGTTGGCTACGCCTACGCACTCCGTAGTAGTGGAAAAGCGGGCGTATTCGGCTTCAAACTGCTGCACGGCTTCGCCCAGCACGTACCATTGCGAGTCGAAAACCCGGCTCATGGCATCCAGTACCTGGGTGCGGATGGCTTGGTTCTGGGGAGTGAAGGAAAGAAAAGGGACTTTCATAGCGACTTAGTTAAAATGCGAGCAGGCCAGTACGTGGCCGCAGCCACCGACTCTAAAATTCAATTTTTCGCAGGTCCGGAATACGGCCCGGTTGGTCGCCTGCGTGGTCATCAATACATACTCCGCCCCGTTTTGGCGGGCGCGCTGCACCGTTTCCGCTACTAGCTTCAGGTGCCAGCCCCGGTTGGCAGGGCCTACGGCTGTAAGCACCACGCGGGAAAAGCCCGAGCTCAGACTGACGCCGTGGGCCTGCAGGTCGCTGATGGCCAGAAACGAGTCGACGGGCAAGCCGGGTTCGGCCGGCACCAGCACGTCGTCGCAGTAGCCTTCTACGGCGGCTGCGGCATAGCGCGCCAAAAACCGGTCACCCTGGTCGTCGGCAAACCACTGGTCGGCGTGGAACCGGTCGTACTCGTTGCGGGCCGCCGCCGAAATCCGGCCAATGGCCGCCGCCTCTTCCGGCCGGGCCGGGCGGACCGGGTAGCGGGGCTGCTCAAACGCAGCGACGCCGTCGTGAAAGTACGTCAGCCGCGTTTCGACCAGCCGCCAGCCGGCATCACCCAGGGCCTGGGCCACGCGGGTGTCTTCGGCGGGCAGCTCGGCAAAGCAGTAGGCGGCTCCCTCCTGCCCCAGCTGCTGCCGGAAAGCATTTCCGGCAGCAGCCAGGGTGGTAGCGGAGGTATCATCGGCAAACAAGGCGGTAAAGACCTTGTACACCGGAGCCCGGAAAAAATCAGTATCCCAGGGCAGAAAGGTGTACAGGAACTGGACGGTAGCGCCTTCGTGCTCAAACTCAAATACCCGGTGGTTGGCGTCGGCGGCGTAGTGCAGCGCCGCCCCGGTACCAAAAAGCTCCTGCTGCGTAGCCACGTCGAGCTTGCGAAGGAAATTGTAGGGCGAGTAGAAAAAGAGCTTTTCCGCCCGCGCCGCTACCAGCTTCGCCTTTACTGCTGTCCCCATACCTGGCGAAAGTTTTCGTACTGCCGGATGTAGTCCTGCTCGTTGTAGCGCGTGGAGGCAAATACCAGCTGCACGGCCGTGTGCGAGTACTGCATAGTGTGCCAGGCATTCGGCGGCACGTACACGCCCACGTGCGGCGACTCCAGCACGAAGGTCTGAATTTCCCCGTCGGGCATCTCCGTGGTCACGATAATGCGGCCGGCTACGGCCACCAGTACCTGCTCGGTAGCGTGATGCGCGTGCCGGCCCCGCACGATGCTCTCCGGTGTAAAGTAGGTCCAGAACGTGCGTTCCACCGAGAAGGGGATCAGACCATTGGCTTCCCCGACGGAAATGTAGCCGATGTCGGAGGCGCCCAGCTTCGGAAACTCAATCAGATGCGGTTTTTGCATATGCAGCAGCTACGGCTCAAAAAGAGCGGGGCGTGTTATTGACCTGACCAGAAGCAGCTACCTCAACGTGTTCCTTGAAGTACTCCAGCGTCCGGCGCAGTCCTTCGGCGCGGTCTACCTTCGGCTCCCAGCCCAGAATCTCGCGAGCCTTGGTGATGTCCGGCTTACGCTTCATTGGGTCGTTCTGGGGCAGCTCCTGGTAGGTCGGCTTAAACTCCACGTTCATCAGGTTGGCAATTTCTTCGCCGAACTCCTTGATGGTGATTTCGTCGGGGTTACCAATGTTCACGGGCAGGGCGTAGTCGCTCAGCAGCAGGCGGTAGATGCCTTCCACCAAATCATCGACGTAGCAGAACGAGCGGGTCTGGGAACCGTCACCGAATACCGTGAGGTTTTCGCCGCGCAGGGCCTGGCTCAGGAACGCCGGCAACACGCGGCCGTCGTTGAGGCGCATGCGCGGACCGTAGGTGTTGAAGATGCGCACGATGCGCGTTTCCAGGCCGTGATGGTTGTGGTAGGCCATGGTAATGGCTTCCTGGAAGCGCTTGGCCTCGTCGTAGCAGCCGCGGGGGCCGACGGGATTCACGTTGCCGAAGTACTCTTCCACCTGCGGATGCACTTCCGGGTCACCGTAAACCTCCGAGGTGCTGGCAATCAGCATCCGGGCGCCCTTCACCCGGGCCAGGCCCAGCAGGTTGTGGGTACCCAACGAACCCACTTTCAGGGTCTGAATCGGAATCTTGAGGTAGTCAATGGGCGAGGCCGGCGAGGCGAAATGCAGGATATAATTCAGCTTGCCGGGCACAAACACGAACTTTGACACGTCGGCGTGGTGAAACTCGAAATCCTCTTTGCCGA
The DNA here is from genome assembly GCF_039539565.1 of Hymenobacter fastidiosus. Classification (NCBI taxonomy): domain Bacteria; kingdom Pseudomonadati; phylum Bacteroidota; class Cytophagia; order Cytophagales; family Hymenobacteraceae; genus Hymenobacter; species Hymenobacter fastidiosus. The sequence goes on from NZ_BAABDJ010000036.1 coordinate 11,768, forward strand.
ACAAGTGCTCGATATTCGCCAGGTCCCCCGTAATAAGGTTGTCCATGGCAATGACGTGGTAGCCCTCGGCCATGAACCGGTCGCAGAGGTGCGAGCCCAGAAAGCCGGCGCCGCCGGTAATTAAAACACGTTTTTTATCAGACATCTTATAGTCTTTGCAGCCGGCCCACGGAGTTGCGCTTCGCACACCGGCTTGTTTTGAAATCTAGGCCACCGGCTCCTTGTGGTCGGTACGGATACCGATGCAGTGGTAGGTGAAGCCCGCTTCGTGCAATTCTTTGGCGTCGTAGATGTTACGACCGTCGAAGATAGCCTTTTGCTTCATCAGGCGGGCTACCACGTCGAAGTTGGGCGAGCGGAACTCGGGCCACTCCGTTACCACCAGCAGGGCGTCGGCATCAATCAGGGCGTCAAACTCATCCTTGGCGTAGGTGATCCGGTCGCCGAGGGTGTGCCGGGCTTCGGCCACGGCCACCGGGTCGTAGGCCGTTACGGTGCAGCCTTCGGCCAGCAGCTTTTCGATGATGACCAGCGACGGCGCCTCACGCATGTCGTCGGTCTTGGGCTTGAACGACAAGCCCCAGATAGCCATCTTCTTGCCTTTCAGCTGGCCGCCGAAATGCCTGGTCACTTTGTCGAACAGCACTTCCTTCTGGGCCTCGTTCACGCTTTCCACGGCCTTGAGCACCTGCATCTCGTAGCCGTTCTCGGCCGCCGTCTTGATCAGCGCCTTCACGTCCTTGGGAAAGCACGAGCCGCCGTAACCGATGCCGGGGTAGATGAACTTGGTGCCTATGCGGGCATCCGAGCCGATACCTTTGCGGACCATGTTCACGTCGGCGCCCATGATTTCGCACAGGTTGGCAATGTCGTTCATGAACGAAATCTTGGTCGCCAGCATCGAGTTGGCGGCATATTTCGTCATCTCGGCCGACGGGATATCCATGAAGATAATCGGGTGGCCATTGAGCAGGAAGGGCTTGTAGAGCTTGGTCATCACCTCCTCGGCGCGGGCCGAAGCCACGCCGACCACAATGCGGTCGGGCTTCAGGAAGTCGTCGATGGCGGCACCTTCCTTGAGGAACTCGGGGTTGGAAGCCACGTCGAACTCGATGGTTTCGCCGCGCCGGGCCAGGGCCTTTTCGATTTCGGCGCGCACTTTGGCGGCCGTGCCCACGGGCACCGTGCTCTTGGTCACAATCACGCCGTAGCTGTTCATGTGCTCACCCACGCCGCGGGCTACCGCCAGCACGTACTTCAGGTCGGCTGAGCCATCTTCACCGGGAGGCGTGCCCACGGCAATAAAGGCCACGTCGCAGTCTTTGATGCCGTCGGCCAGGCTGGTGGAGAATTTCAGACGACCTTTTTCCACGTTGCGGCTCACCATTTCCTCGAGGCCGGGCTCGTAGATGGGCAAAATACCTTTGTGGAGGTTATCAATCTTCTTCTGGTCGATGTCGATGCACGTAACTTCAATGCCTACTTCGGCGAAGCATGTGCCGGTAACCAGGCCTACATAACCGGTGCCTACAATTGCGATTTTCATATGGCGCGAATGCGTGAGGGAAAGCTGTTTATCTTAATTCTTGAAGCAAATTTAGCTCATCATCCACTTTTTCCACCACCACTGAAATACAATCAGCGCCCAGATGCGGGCGTGAACGTCGCCGGGATTGCGGGAGAAAAGCTGGGTTTTGAGCGCGCGCGTGGCCTCCACGCTGAAAATACCCTGGGCTTCGATGAAGGCATCGGAAAGCAGGTCGTCTTCGATCAGCGGGCGCAGCTCGTTGCGGAACCACTTCAGCAGCGGCACTTCAAAGCCGTGCTTGGGCCGCTGGTAGAGCTCCTCGGGCAGCAGCGGCCGGAACGCGTCCTGCACGATGCGCTTTTTCATATTCGCGTCGATTTTGCTGGTGACGGGAATAGAGAAGGCGAAATTAACCACGTTGGGGTCCAGGAAGGGCGGGCGCACCTCCAGGGAGTTGGCCATGCTCATCAGGTCCACCTTGGCCAGCATGTCGTAGGGCAACACCAGGTTCATGTCGGTAAGCAGCACCTCGTTCAGGTCGCCATCGGCGTGCAGGTGTTGCAGGATGTCGCGGCGGCGCTTTTCGGCCAGGTTCTTTCCTACTTTCCGACGGGAGGCCGGGCTGAGCAGATTGCGGGCGTCCTTCTCGCTTACAAAGCTGGCCCAGTCCCAATACCGGTCTTTGGGGCCACTAATCATGCCGCGCGAAAAGCGCTGAAACTGCCGCACCTTATTACCGAAGAACGAATTGCGCGACTTGGGCAGCACATCCCAGAGCAGGTTGAGCCCCGTCACGGCTTCGGCCTTAAAGCCGCCTTGCCGCACCTGAAACTCGCCCATGTGCTTGTTGTAGCCGGCAAACATCTCGTCGGCCCCGTCGCCGGACAGGGCTACGGTAGCCTTTTCGCGGGTGCGCTTGCTGAGGATGTATACCGCCAGGGCCGAGGAATCGGCAAAGGGCTCGTCGATGTAGTCGAGCACGTCGAAGATATGGTCGTACAGGTCCTGGTTGGTAAGCGAGAAAACTGTGTGATTGGTTTTGTAACGCTCGGCTACCAGCTTGGCGTACTTGGTTTCGTCGAAGAAGGGCTCGTCGCGGTAGCCGATGCTGAACGTGTTCAGGTGGGGCGTGTGGCGCGAGGCCAGGGCCACAATCACGCTGCTGTCGATACCCCCGCTCAGGAACGCGCCCACGGGCACGTCGGCCACGAGGCGGCGGGCGGTAGCATCATCGAGGAGCTCCACCAGCTTTTTCTGCTGCTGCTCGTAGCTGAGCCGGTTTTTGTTGGTCTTTTTCTGGTCGTAAGGAATCTTGTACCAGCGCTTGCGCACCACTTTGCCGCCTTGCACATAGAGGTAGTGGCCGGGCAACAGCTTCTTGACGCCCTTAAAGATGCTGGCGGGACCCGGAATATAGTTGAGCTGCAGATAGTGGCTCAGGGCCGCGTAGTCGAGTTTGCGGGGCACCCCCAGGGCCAGCAGCGACTTCATCTCCGAGGCAAAGAACAGCTTATCCTCGTCGCGGTACACGAGCAGGGGCTTCTCCCCCATCCGGTCGCGGGCAATGAACAGGGAGTCTTCTTCCTTGTCGTAGATAGCCAGGCCGAAGAAACCGTTAAGCTTCTTCAAAAAACCCCGCCCCTCGCTGATGTAGAGCTTCAGGATAACTTCCGTGTCGGTCTGGGAGCGAAAGGTGTGACCTTTCTTGACCAGCCGCTGCCGCAGCTCCCGGAAGTTGAAAATCTCGCCGTTGAAGACGATGGTATAACGCCCCGACTCATCGGTCATGGGCTGGTTACCATCGGCCGAGAGGTCGAGAATGGCCAGCCGCCGGAAGCCCAGGCCGCAGCTATCGTACACAAAATGCCCCTGGGAGTCAGGACCACGGCTGACGATGGCGTCCGTAGAGGCTTGCAACGCGGCGAGCGAACTACGGCCAGCGTCGGTAAAGGCGAATATTCCGGTGATTCCACACATAATTGGCGGGCAAAAGTACGAACTCTGGGGACTAACGTTCTAAAAAAAGTAGCGGGCCGCCCCCGCAACCAAAGCCGTGCCACGATAGTACACCCTTCGAGATTCACTTTTTACTTCCCCATTTTATGGACCTTCAGCAGCAAATGGACCTACAACAGCAATTCGAAGCCGCCGTGTCGCGGGTGAACGGCTTACCCGGTGACCAAGCCGCGGCCCACATGACGGAGCTTTACGGCCTTTACAAGCAAGCCACCCAGGGCGACCATGACACAACCGGCGAAACAGTCGGCGACGACTCGCCCGACAACCCGAGCGGTGAGCCGGGCATGTCGCAGGCCCAATGGGACTCGTGGAGCAAGTTTAAAGGCGTGAGCGAAGACGACGCCAAGCGACAGTACGTGGCCAAAGTAAGCGAGTTGGCCGGCTCGGCAGATGAAAAAGCCGCCGTATCCACTGATAGTGGTCAGTCAGCTACCGGCAGTGCGGTAAATCCAGGTACTGCCGACAGCAATACCACAACCTCTCAGCAGCCCGAAACCGGTCCCGGCGTATCGCAGGGCGGCCTGCGCGGCGACATTACGGCCGGTGCCCCCTACGGCGGCGAGGATAAGCTCAAGGGCCAGCAGTAGCCCGGAACCACGGATTCGTCCGGATTTGTGGACCACGGATTCGTCCGGATTCGTCGACCACGGATTCGTCCGGATTTTTCGGATTAGTCGGATTTTGTAGTCGATTGTTCAAAAAAAGGAGAAGGCCGCCTGTTTACTTGTCCTTACCCAAATCTTCCCCCGTCTTTCCGGATGTGGCGTAATAGCCTTTTTGCTGTTGGTCGAAGCGGCTTTGTCAGCTGTAAAACGATAGGGTAACCCCTCAAAAAAGCCCTCCTGGCCATATAGCCAGGAGGGCTTTTAAAATTTGGGAAAGGACAAGCTATTGGGGGGCCTTCTCCTTTTGGGTTAGCATGTGCTTACGTCCGTCAGCGCCGTTCACAAAATCCGACCAATCCGAAAAATCCGGACGAATCCGTGGTCGACGAATCCGTGGTTCCGGGCTAGAAGATCTTGCCCGGGTTCATAATGCCGTGCGGGTCGAATACGCCCTTGATGCCGCGCATCAGGTTCAGGTTGACTTCTTTGAGGGCAATGCCGATGTAGCCTTTCTGCACCAGCCCGATGCCGTGCTCCCCGCTGATGGTGCCGCCCAGCTTCACGCAGAGCTCGAAGATCTCGGAAATGGGCTGGCGCAGGCCCACGTTCCACATCTCGTCGTCGAGGTCGCCGCGGATGATGTTGACGTGCATGTTGCCGTCGCCGGCGTGACCGTAACAGACGCTCTTGAAGCCGTAGCGGGCGCCGATTTCTTTCACTCCTTTCAACAGGGTGGGTAGTTCGGCGCGGGGCACTACGGTGTCTTCCTCTTTGTAGACCGAGTTATAGCGCACGGAGTTGCCGATGTTGCGGCGGATCTTCCATAGCTCGTCTTTCTGAGTGGCGTTGTCGGCCAGCAGAATTTCGTCCACGTCATACTTCTCCAGCACTCCGTACACCTGCTCCGCTTCCTTGTACAGCTGGTCCAGGTCCTGGCCGTCGAGCTCGATGAGCAGGTGGGCCCGAATATCTTCGGGCAGGGTAAGCGGGATTTTCAGGTAGTCGGAGGACCAGGCAATTGCCTCGCGCTCCATAAACTCCATACCGGAGGGGATGATGCCGGCCCGGAACACGGCTGACACAGCCTCGGCGGCCTGATCTTCCTGCCGGAAAGGAACCAGCATCAGAATAGTATGCTGCGGATAAGGCAGGAGGCGGAACACTACTTTGGTGATAATCCCCAGGGTGCCCTCAGAACCTACCATAAGCTGGGTGAGGTTGTAGCCCGTGGAGTTCTTAAGCGTGTTGGCGGCCGTCCAGATGATATCCCCGGTGGGCAGCACCACCTGCAGATTGAGCACGTAGTCGCGGGTAGTGCCGTACTTAACCGCTTTGGGGCCGCCACTGCTGTGGGCCAGATTGCCCCCCAGAAAGCAGCTTCCCTTGCTGGCCGGATCGGGAGGATAGAATAAGCCGACCTCTTTCACCGCGTTCTGAAAGGCCTCATTCACCACCCCGGGCTCTACCGTAGCCTGCAGGTTGCGCTCATCAATCTGAATGATCTTGTTGAGCCGCTCGGTACTCAGCACCACCCCGTGATGAACCGGCAGGGCCCCGCCACTCAGCCCCGTACCCGCCCCGCGGGGCGTAACGGGCAGATGATGCTCATGGCAAAGGCGGACAATCTGGCTGATCTCATCTACGTTAGCCGGCCGCAGAACCACGTCGGGCGCGAAATAAAGGTCTTCCGTATGGTCACGGCCAAAGTCGGCGTAGGCCGCGGCCTCGGTGCGCTGGGCCGTGAGCACGTGCTCGGCTCCGACAATGCTTTCGAAGGCGCTGAGCAGTTCAGGAGTAAGGGCTTGGAAATCCATATATAGCGGGACAAAATGAACCTGACACCTATCTTTGTTCCAATGCGGGAACACATCACGAAGGTACGGCATTCAGCACAGTGGCATTGTTGGCTGGTGTTGGGGCTATGGGTACTGCTGGCCGGGCTGGGCAGTTGTGGAGGCACTAAAAAGCTGAACCAGCGCAACGGCCGCTATTACTCAGCCCGGGATATGGCCCGGATGAAAGCGGCCGAACGACGGCGCGGCGGCGTGGCCAAATCCAAAGCGAAAGCCACCTCGCCGGGCGGTAAGTCAAAAGTGGTGGTGAAGCGCAGGTCGACTCCGGCTACCGTTCGGAAAGAGCTGGCCACCGTAATCCAGACGGCTCGCTCTTTCCAGGGCACACCCTACCGGTATGGCGGCACCACTCGCCTGGGCCTGGATTGCTCTGGGCTACTCGTTAATTCTTTCGCGGCCATTAATGTTCAGATTCCCCGCTCGTCTAATGAGCAGGCCAGCTGGGGCACGCCCGTGAAACCGCAGGATCTACAGGCCGGGGATTTGGTATTTTTCGGAGCTTCCCCTGGCAGCAGCACCATCACCCACGTCGGACTGGTAACGAATGCCAGCCCGGAAGGCGTCCAGTTCATTCACTCTTCCAGCTCCTTAGGGGTAGTCGAAAATAGTCTGGAAACAGATTATTTCCTGGGTAGGTTTATCCGGGCGGTACGGCCCGTATTGTGAATTCCCCTGTTACCTTTGCGGCATTATTCGGCACCGGTCGCATTTTTACCAAATCAGAACAATAACGATTCGGTAATGCGCGCCGGCTGCTGGGTCCGTAGTTTTGCACCGTTTTTTAGCAGTTTTCTCTTTTCTCACCATTCCCCCCCTTTATGAAACACTTACGTTTACGCCATTTCTTGCTGCTGGTGCTGACGTTGCTGTCAGCGCAGGTAGCCTGGAGCCAGGGCACCACCACTTCGGCCATGAACGGTGTCATCACTGATAAGGCCGGGGCTGGTTTGCCGGGAGCTACGGTAATTGCCGTGCACACGCCCACCAACACGCAGTACGTGGCGCCAACCAACTCGGAAGGTCGCTTCAACATTCAGAACATGCGCGTGGGTGGTCCATACACTGTTCGCATCACCTTCATCGGCTACAAGGAAGCTGCCCGGGACGGCCTCTTCTTGACGCTGGGCCAGAATCTGCGTCTCGATATCAACCTGAATGAAGCCAGCACGGAGCTGGCCGGAATAACCGTAACGGGCCGCGAGAATCCAGTGATTAACGCCGGGCGTACCGGGGCGGCTACCACCATCCAGCGCGAACAGATTGAGCGGCTACCTACTTTGAACCGCTCGTTCAGTGATTTTACGCGCCTCACTCCCCAGGCTGGCTCCAGCAATACCTTTGGTGGCCGCAGCAGCTCGTTCAACAACGTAACCGTCGACGGAGCCGTGTTCAACAACGCCTTCGGCCTGTCGGGCACGGTAGGCGGGCAGACCAACGCCCAGCCGATTTCGGTGGATGCAATTGAGCAGATTCAGGTGAACTTGGCGCCGTACGACGTACGGCAGGGGTCGTTTACGGGAGCAGGCATCAATGCCGTGACCCGCTCGGGCACTAACACGGTAGCAGGGTCGGTTTACTTCTTCAACCGCAACCAGCGCGAAACCTTTCTCGGCCGTAAAGTAGGCGACCAGGAGGTTACGATTACAGATTTCCGCTTGCAGAACTATGGTTTCCGCCTCGGTGGGCCCATCATCAAGGACAAACTGTTCCTCTTCGTCAATGCCGAGCGTGAGCGTCGGACCGATCCACCGGCGGGCAACTTCATTGCCAGCCGCAGCGACCTGCCCGCAAACGGCACGAGCATTTCGCAGGCAAGCGAACCAACGCTGAACACGCTGAGCACCTTTTTGCAGAATCAGTATGGCTTCGCTTCGGGCCCCTACCAGGGCTACAGCCAGCGCCAGAACAGTGACAAGGCCACCGTTAAGCTCGACTGGAATATCAGCCAGAACCACCGCTTCAACATCAAGTATAACTACCTTGAGTCGTTGGCCGATGTGCCGCCCAGCGGTAGCGGCTCCATCAACACAGCCCTCGGCCGTTCGGGCAACCAGTTTGGCTTGCCCTTCCAGTCGGCCTACTACACTATCAACAACAACCTGAACTCGCTGATTGCCGAACTGAACAGCACGTTTGGCTCACGCTACTCGAACAACTTCACGGCGGGCTACACTGCCTTTCGCGACTTCCGCACCCCTTTCTCGTCGCCGTTTCCCTTCGTAGAAATTGGCAACGGCGTGGGCTTGCAGGGCCAGACGGGTACGCAGGCGCCTAACGCTACGCTGACCTCTTTCGGGTTTGAGCCTTTCACGGCCAACAACATTCTGAACACGGACGTGTATCAGGTAGGCGACAACTTTACGGCCTTCCTGGGCAAGCACAACGTGACGGTGGGTACCTATAATGAGTACTACCGCTTCAAAAATGGTTTTGCGCCCAACTACAACAGCTTCTACCGCTTCAACTCGCTGGAAGACTTTTACAGCAACACCGGCTTCCGCTACGACCGCAACAACCAGGCGCTAACGGCGCTGGGCGCTACGGATCCGCGCGCCAACCCCACGCTGTTTGGCATTCAATACGGCGCCAATGCTGCCCGCGAATTCCCATTCGCCGAGATTCAGGCGGCTCAACTGGGCTTGTACCTGCAGGATGAATACACGCCCATCACCAACCTGCGCATTACAGCCGGCGTCCGGGCCGACCTGCCGATCATTACCTCGGACGTAGCCCAGAACTACGCCGTATCGGGCGGTACCGATCCGGCTACCGGCACCACGTATCCGGGCCTGACTTTCCGCGACGGGGAGACGATCAACACGGGCCGCCTGCCCAAGCGCCAGGTATTGTTCTCGCCCCGTATCGGTTTCAACTGGGACGTGAAAAACGACAAAACCACCCAGTTGCGCGGTGGTACCGGTATCTTCACCGGCCGGGTGCCCTTCGTCTGGATTTCGAACCAGGCCAGCAACAACGGCGTGCTATTCGGTTCGCAATTCGTAACTAACTTCACGGGCGCAAACGCGGTATACAACCGCTTCAATCCCCGCCCCGACTTTTACGCTCCTGGCTCGGGTGGCCCTGTTGCTGGTCCAGCTGCCGCTAACGTAGCCTATAACCTAGCCGTGACGGACGAGAACTTCAAGTTTCCGCAAGTATGGCGCACCAATCTGGCTATTGACCAGCAGCTGCCTGGTGGCGTCACGGCCACGCTGGAAGGCTTCTACACCCGCGATCTGAACGCGGTTTACTTGCAGAACATCAACCTGCCCGGCTCCGAGTCGGCCCCGTTCAACCGCGCCAGCGGCCCCGACCAGCGGCCTATCTTCTATAGATTTGGCGCGCCCCAGACGGGTACCGGCGCTGGCCTGTTGACAACAACCGTCAACAACCGTATCTATGGTTTGGTGCCAACCGCCCAGGGCGGCAATACTGTGGCCAGCCCGAATATCTCGGATGCTATTGTGCTGCGCAACACCAACAAGGGCTACTCCTACGCCGTCACGGGTCAATTGCAGAAGTCCTTTGATAATGGCCTGTATGCCAGCTTGGCTTACACCTACACCGATGCCCGCTCTGTAAACGACGGCGGCTCCATTGCTCAGTCGCAGTGGCGCGACCGGCAGGTATCCGGCGACCCGAACGCCAACGTGCTCGGCTACTCGCAGTTCTTCCAGCGCCACCGCGTAATAGCCGTGGCGTCTTACCGCCGAGAATACCTGAGCCACCTTGGTACCACGCTGTCGGTGTTCTACACCGGCGCCCCGCAAGGCCGCTTTAGCTACGTGTATAATGGCGACATGAACGGCGATAGCCAGTTTTCGAATGACTTGATATACATCCCGCGTGACCGGAGCGAGATTGTTTTGCGCGACATCACGCTGACCCCGGCCCAGGGCGGCGGCATCTATTCGGCCGACCAGCAGTACGCTGATTTCACTTCGTTCGTTAATCAGGACAAATACCTAAGTGACCGCCGGGGCAGCTACGCGGAGCGCAACGGGGCCGAGTTCCCGTGGTTGCACCAGGTTGATGCCAAGTTGATTCAGGACATTTTTATCAATGATAAGACCCGCAACACGCTGCAGCTTAGCGTTGATATTTTCAACCTGGGCAACTTGCTGAACAGCGACTGGGGCACCGTTCGATCTACTAACAGGAGCAACCCGTTGAGCTTTGTTGGCTACGACACGAACAGCAAGCCGGTATTCCAGTTTCCTTACCTGACCAACCCCACCGCGGCCACGGCCACGGCTCCCGCCGTGCCGGCTAAAACGCTGACCGACACGTTCCGCGACAACGTGACGACCATCAGCTCGCGCTGGCAGGCCCAGGTGGGTGTTCGCTACATCTTCAACTAAAGCTGAGCAGCGAAACGCTTATCCCACTCCTCGTAAAAACAGACGAAGCACTTGCTTCGTCTGTTTTTTTTATGGCCGAGCCGCACGACTACGGCTAACTTTAAGTAAGTGAAACAGAGCAAAAAAGCGCTGCTTTTTCGCCGGCTACCGTTTTTTTCCAGCTGGGCCAAACCAAAGTATTTGCAAAAAACCTCTTGTCGGCCTTGCAGAATCCAAAACCCGCCGTACTTTTGTCAAACCAAACGCAACCGGCGGCTGGCACAATACGGGGGATTAGCTCAGCTGGCTAGAGCGCTTGCATGGCATGCAAGAGGTCATCGGTTCGACTCCGATATTCTCCACCAAAGGCCGTCTACGAATCGTAGGCGGCCTTTTTGTTTTTTGGTGCGTCGGCACCGGAAGTCCCGGAACGCAGGAAAGGCCCCCCGCCTGGGGGGCCTTTCCTGTTGGTCAATACGCCGTCCCCAAAATCCGGGCAATCCGAAAAATCCGGACGAATCCGTGGTTCAGACGAACAGCCCCTCCACTGACAGGTACCGCTCGCCGGTATCGTAGCAGAAGGTGAGCACGCGGCTGCCCTGGGGCATTTCGGGCAGCTTCCTGGCAATGGCGGCCAGCGAGGCTCCCGACGACACGCCGATGAACATCCCTTCTTCCCGGGCGGCGCGGCGGGCCATCTCGAACGATTCCTGCTGATTGACCAGAATTACGCCGTCCAGGATTTCGCGGTGCAGGTTGGCGGGGACAAATCCGGCGCCGATACCCTGAATCGGGTGCGGACCAGGGGCGCCGCCGCTGATAACGGGAGAAAGCTCCGGCTCTACGGCAAACGTCTTCATATCGGGAAAGTGGGGCTTGAGCACTTCCGTCACGGCCGTGATGTGGCCGCCGGTGCCTACGCCCGTGATGTGAAAGTCGAAACCCTCGGGTGCGTCGCGCAGGATTTCCTGGGCCGTGGTTTCGGCGTGGACCCTGATGTTGGCGGGATTTTCAAACTGCATGGGCAGCCAGGCGCCGGGCGTGTCGCGCACGATTTCGTGGGCCTTCTCAATCGCCCCCTTCATGCCTTTCTCCCGGGGCGTCAGCTCCAGGTTCGCCCCGTAGGCAGCCATCAGGCGACGCCGCTCAATCGACATCGACTCGGGCATAACCAGCGTGAGCTTGTAGCCTTTCACGGCGGCTACCATGGCCAGGCCTACGCCCGTGTTGCCCGAAGTAGGTTCCACAATCAGGCTGTCGGGCGTCAGCAACCCGTCTTTTTCGGCCTGCTCAATCATGGCCAGCGCAATGCGGTCCTTGATGCTGCCGCCGGGGTTGGCCCGCTCCAGCTTCACCCACACTTCCACGTCGGGACGGTGAGCAAACAGGCGGTTGATACGCACCAGGGGCGTGTTGCCGATAGTATCGAGAATGGTGTTGGCTTTCATGGGCTGAAACGGTGAGGTAGTGAAATGGTGCGTTACAGTTCTGTCATAGCTTCGCTTGGCTCGCCATGACAGACGCTCAAATAGAAAACACGATGTCGGCCGTGGGGTCTTCGGTGCGCGTGACGTGAATCTGGGCGCGGTGGTAGACGCGGGAATGGGAAGGCACGCTCGCGGTCAGCCACACGTTGCCCCCAATGATGCTGTGGCTGCCCACCACGGTGCTGCCGCCCAGAATGGTAGCTCCGGCATACACAACGACGTGGTCTTCGATGCTGGGATGGCGCTTGGTGTTGGCCAGGTGCTTGGCTACGCTCAGGGCACCCAGCGTAACGCCCTGAAAAATCTGGACGTGAGCCCCGATTACCGCCGTTTCCCCAATCACGATACCCGTGCCGTGGTCGATGCAGAACGAGGGGCCAATGCGGGCCCCCGGGTGAATATCGATGCCGGTGCGGGTGTGGGCATATTCGCTGAGCAGGCGCGGCACCCGGGGTACCTGCAGCTGAACCAGGGCATGCGCCAGCCGGTGCAGGGCAATGGCGTAGAACCCCGGGTAAGTGCTGATAACTTCCGTCAGGCCCTGGGCGGCGGGGTCGGCGGCCACGATGGCGGCGGCATCCTGGAGCAAGGCTTCGCGCAGCAGCGGCAGGCGGTCCAGGCAGGTAGTGGCTACGGCGGCAGCGGGCTCGGTTGGCAGTACCACCCGCAGCAGGGTGGTCAGCTGAGTTTGCCACCGCTGCAGCTCCGCCTCCACTTCGGGGGCACCGACGAGCGGCCGGGTGTTACGCTCGGGGAACAGCAGCTGCAGGAGCTGGTCAGCAAGCCGACAAAAGGCGGGACCAGGCAACGGGGCCGGAGCCTGCTGGTGGGCCTGAGTTAGTGCCTGGATAAAAGCAGCCTGCATGAGCGAGTGAATAGGCGGAGACGAAAAGCGTTGCCTCGCGCCGCCAAGATAGCAGCAATGCCACACTCCGCAACCAGCCGCCGACTATAAGGTTTGCAACCCCACCTCAGCACAACCACCCGGCGAAACCTTGCGTTAGGAAAGCGGACAGGGTTGCCTGTCGCGCCTACATCCACCATCCAAACACCTTTCCCATGGCTGATACCACCATCACCAAAGTTGATTCCAAGCATTCGCCCAAGGGCAAAGACGGCGAAAAATATCTGGCCTCCGGCGTGCATGTAGCCATGCGGATGTGGGAGAACGAACAGCCCGGGGAGGCGAAGGAAACGGCTACCCGGCCTTACGAAACCGTGGGCTACGTGCTCAGCGGCCGCGCCGAGCTGCATATCGAAGGCCAGATGGTGCTGCTGGAACCCGGCAACTCCTGGGTAGTGCCCCAGGGTGCCTCGCACACCTACAAGATCCTCGAAGCCTTCAGCGCCGTGGAAGCCACTTCCCCACCCGCGCAGGTGCACGGCCGCGAGGACGCGTAAGCTTTTTAGCCCCGCATCCATAAAGGGCCCGACCTCAGCTGAGGTCGGGCCCTTCTGCTTTGTGCCTGGTTTCTGAATTACCGCACCAAGTCGATCCGCTCGATCCGGTCGCCAATTTCCAGGCGGCTCACCACTTCCATCCCGCTCACAACCTGGGCGAAGATGGTGTAGCGACCATCGAGGTGGGGCGTGGGAGCGTGGGTGATAAACCACTGGCAGCTTTCGGTATCCTTGCCGGCCGAGGCCAGGCCCACGGCTCCTTCGCCGTAGTGGAGGTCGGCGAATTCGGAGCGTAGGTTGTAGTCGGAGCTGCCCCAGCCATCCCCGCGGGGGCAGCCACCCTGCGCCACGAAGTTGGGCACGACGCGGTGGAAGTTCTTGCCGTTGTAGAAGCCCTGCCGCACCAGCGCCACGAAGCTGGCGACGGAGCCCGGGGCCTGTTCCACGAGCAGCCGGAACGTCACGTCACCCTTGCCCGTGCGGATAATGGCGCGCTGCCCGGTCGGAATAGTTTGCACCAACGCCCAGTCGATGGGGTGAGACCCGGCTTTGGCCACCGGAAACGGCACGGCCGGAATATTTTCCAGGAAGTCGATGGTCTGCTGCAACGACTGCCAGGCCTCCAGGTCGCGGGGCAGCAGGAGCTTGTCGCGGGCCTGCCGCAGAAACCCGGTGTTGGCAAACAGGCGGCGCAGGTTCAGCTTAGGGTTGCGCAGGGCTTCGGCCGCCGTGCCCATCACGGCTACGTCGCCGGTACCGATGGCGCGCTGGAGCAGTAGGGCAAACGCGGGCTGCAGCTCCACCGGAAACGCCGGATTGCTGCGCATGGCTACCAACGCCTCGGTGCCGTAGGTGCCGATAACGACCGGCTGCCCGGTCAGAAACGTGGCCCGGGTTACGAAGTCGTAGGCGGCCGGATCTTCGCCCAGCGCCTTCAGCAGATAGCCCTTTTCGTAGGGGTCGGCCGCGGCGGAATACCGTTCCTGAATAGCCGCGCGAATGGCGGCCTGCTGGTTGCCACCCTGCTTGAGGGCCGCGGCCAGCAGCGTGGCCCGCACCCGCCAGGTCGTGAGCCTGTTCGCCTTTTCCAGCAGACTCGCGCCCGGCTCACCTTTGGCATGGGCCAGGAAAAACTCGGCTGCCGTCAGGGCCACCTGCTCATTAGCATCCGTCAGCGCATCCCAGGCCGCTTCCTTCACGGGGGCGTACTGGGCGGCCGTCATGGCCCGCAAGGCACTGATGCGCACGCGGTAGTCCGGGTCCCGACGCGTGAGCACCGACAAAGCAGTAGGCACGGCAGCGGCCGGGGAAGCTTTACTCAACGAGGCGGCGGCGGCACTGCGCACGGCGTAGCTGGGGTCGTTCTGGGCTACGGCGGCAATAATGGCAGCGTAAGGCGTCAGGTTGAGGCCGCGGGTGCGGGCCAGCGCATTGGCCGCCGCCAGACGGGCGCCGGACGGATTAGCCTGGGCCAGCAGCTGCACGGTGCGGGCCACGGCCGCTTCCGACGTCAGCCCGCGCAGGCCGGCGCGGTACAGGCCCCAGGCCTGACCGGCCAGGGCGGCGGTGTCGGTAGCCAGGTTGGCGGGCAGCCGGGTCAGCGTTGCCAGCCCAGTGCGGGACGTGCATTTGCCCAAAGCCTCCAGAACGTAGCGGCGGGTGGTGGCATCGGGCTCTTCAGTGATGCGCTGGCGCAGGGCATTTTCAGCGGTGGAGTCGGCCGTCTGGCCCAGGGCGTAGGCGGCAGCGCGGCGTACGGTCACGTCGGCATCGGCGAGATGGGCGCTGAGGGCCGCCGTGGCGGCTTTGTCCTGCACTGAGGCGAAAGCCAAAGCGGCTTCGCGGCGGTACTGGCCTTCGGGCCGCTCCAGAAACGGCAGCAGCGCGCTGGTAGCCCGCGCATCCTGAGCCGTGGCAATCTGGCGCAGCCCAGCGTCAGCGAATTTATTGGTAACCGGCGGGGGGGCGGCTACGGGCCGCGAAACGCAGGCGGTAACTCCGGACAGCAGGCTGCCCGCCGCGACTACGGCAAGGGCAAAACGACGAAACACAGGTTGGCTCATGGGTGAGCCAAGATAATGAGTTGCCAGTTGCCAGTTGTGAGTTGCCTGTTGCCTGTTGCCAGTTGTGAGTTGCCAGTTGCCTGTTGCCTGTTGTGAGTTGCCGGTTGTCTACTGGTTCAACGACCACGACTGGCAACTGGCAACTGGCAACTCACAACAGGCAACTGGCAACTGGCAACTCATAAAGTCGCGGTACTTGGCGAAGTTGACGCGCAGGGTTGCGGGAGCCGTACGCAGGGTGAGAGCCGCCGTGCGCGACTTCGACACGGTGAGGTTGCGGTATGCCAGACGGAAGCTCCGGATTTCGTGCATCCAACCCCGGAAAATTGGCGACCAGCATCTGGTAGGCGCGGGGGCTGCTCACCACGCGCACGTTACGCCCCCGACTCAGCAAATGGCCGATGACGACCCTGCTGCGCGTCGCGTGGCCCAGGTTTTCGCCGGGCACGCCGTAGAGAATGTTCACGTGGTCCGGACTTTTTGGAGAACGTGCCCATTGATCAGGTTCAGCTGCACAGCCCAGCCCAGCCAGTTACTGGCCCACAGCTGCCCCGCATCTTCCCACAGCTCGCGGTAGGGATTATCAGTGGCCCCGGATACCGACTGCAGCACTTCGGCTTTCCAGAGCAGCACCCCCGCCGTGGAAATGGCCGTCACGTTGTTGTTGTAAAGAATACCCAGGGGCGATTCTTCCAGCAGGAGAATCATTTCGCCCAGCGGCAGCAGCTTGGTGATATGGTATCGGGTCTGATAAAGCAGGGCTCCATCGACGATAACCTGGTTTCGTTCGCTGCTGATCATGAAAGGAGTTGGTAAGCCCGGATGCTAATACAAGTACCACTGAAACGCGAAGGACGGCGTTACGGTAGCAAGCTGCCGTAACGCCGTCCTTCGCTGCTGAGTTATATTATTTCACCCGCTCCGGTTCCCGCGTCTGGCCTTGGTCCGGATCCTGGAGCCGCATCAGATAGCTACCGGCGCTCAGGTCGGTGGTCGAAAACGGAATTTCGGGCGGCCCCGCCGGCGTAGCATCAACCGGCGCATTACCGGCCCGGGAGGGCACGTCCGGCACCACGACGGTAACCGGCACCGGCCTGACGACGACGAATCAGCCGCTGATCTTCGTCCTGGCGCCGGACGAAAGGCACCGTGTATGCCTACCCAAACCGGGGACTGTCGACCTGGCGTGGCTGTGCAGTCAGCCGGTGGACTTTTTACGTTGTCAGACAGCGGAAAGGCCCGGCCGGCTCGCCAGCCGGATGCCCGCCGGCAGCTTTCATTGGCAAGAGCTTCAGCCAGATACCCTGTCCGGATAGCGCGGACGACAAGCTACCCAGGGTTGGACGCGGCGGGCAGTTTTGCGGGCTGGTCGGGGTCACCACGAACTCGTAAGCGCTGTTCGTGTACTTTCGGCCCGGTTTTGGTCCCGCGCCATCCATCATTTATTTTCTTCTCTGGTCTATTTTCGTTTTCTGCTGATGCAAGGGCTTCCTACTTTTCGCACTGGGTTGGCGCTGGCCGCGCTCACCGCTTTCTTCGCTACCAGCTGCATGGCCCCGCGCGCCATCACCAGCTCCGGCAAGGTTACGCCCCGGGGCGAATTCCGCGTGGGTGGTACGCAGTCGTTCAACATCCCCACCGAAACCATCAGCAAAACCGGCGCGGTGGTGAAAGAAGCCGCGGACCAGCTCAGCCGCCAGGACAAAGTGCAGTACAGCGACCTGGTCGACAAGCTGCAGGTGGCCGCCCTGACCTACGTTATTGACCCCGTGCAGCCCGCCGCCGATCTTTACGTACGCTACGGCGCTATTGACCGGCTCGACGTGGGCTACAAGTACGCTTTCGGCTCCCACGTTTTCGATGCCATGTACCAGTTTATGGGCACTACGGGCACGCCCGAGAGTCCGGGCGGCGCGGCCGGGGGCATGTACGGCAGCATCGGCCTGCAGTTTGCCACCCAGCGGGCCAGGCTGCCCACCATTCCCTATTTCGACAACATCAACAGCCTGCTCCGCTTCCAGGCCAACCGCAACGACCTGCTGGTACCGCTGGTATTCAGCAAGTCCTTCGGGCCGGAAGAAGAAATCGGGGCCGTGTCGTTCGGCGCCGTGTACACCCGCACGTTCCTGCGCTACGGCTTCGACCCGCGCAACATCTACAAGTCGGGCTCCAGTACCGACCTGCTGCCCACGCTGCCGGAGCAGAGGCGCAGCTTCTCGTCGTACGGCGCTTTCGCCAACGTGAAAATCGGCTACCGCTACGCCTACATCATTCCGGCGTTTGCGATGTACTACCAGAACTACGGCACCTTCCAGCTGCTCAACAATAAGACGGCCAAGCTCAAAGGATTCACCTTTATTCCCTCCATCGGCCTGCAGTTCCGCATCCCCACGTCCCGCAAGTAAATCGGCGCGCTGTTTTCAGCCCGGCCATCCGCTCACGGATGGCCGGGCTTTTTTGTTAACTTGAACGCCCTGCTTTGCCTTTTCTTCCGTCGCATGCTGCACTTTTACCTCAACAACCAGCGTATTCGCACCGACCAACCGGCGGGCAGCACCCTGCTCGATTTCGTGCGCTACCACCAACACCTGACCGGCACCAAAATCGGCTGCCGCGAGGGCGACTGCGGAGCCTGCACCGTGCTGGTCGGCGAGCTGCAACCCGACGGCCAGACCATGCGCTACCAGTCCATGACCTCGTGTCTGACGCCATTGGGCAACGCCCACGGCAAGCATATCGTGACGGTGGAAGGCATCAACGCGGCGGCGGGTACCCTCACCCCGGTCCAGCAGGCCATCGTGCAGGAGGGCGGCTCCCAGTGCGGCTTCTGCACCGTGGGCTTCGTAATGTCGCTCACCGGATACGCCCTGAGCCACCAGCCCGCCACGCCCGCCGGTGGACTGGCGGCTATCGACGGCAACATCTGCCGCTGCACCGGCTACAAGTCCCTGGAGCGGGCCACGACCCGGCTTACGGAGCAGCTGGCCGCACGGCCGGCCGAAAACGGAATGGCCTGGCTGAGTGAGCAGCAGTTCGTGCCCGCGTATTTCCAGGAAGTGCCGGCCCGGCTCCAGACCCTGCAAGCCGAATTGCAGTCAAACGAGACCAAAAACCAACAACCAATACCCAATAACCAAATCCTGGGCGGCGGCACCGACCTGCTGGTGCAGCGCCCGGAGCAGCTCCGCACCGCGCCGGTGCAGCTGGTCTTCGATCAGACCCACCTGCGCGGCATCCGCCAGCACGCCGACGGACGGGTAGTACTGGGCGCGGCCGTTACGGCCGAAAGCCTACGCGACTCGCCCATCATGCGCCGTCTTTTTCCCCGCCTTGCCGATTACCTGAAGCTGGTTTCGAGCACGCCCATCCGCAACATGGGCACCGTGGCCGGCAACTTCGTCAACGCCTCCCCCATCGGCGACCTGACCATTTTCTTCCTCGCCCTCGATGCTGGCCTGACGCTGGAATCGGCGGCCCGGCAGCGGCGACAGCTGCCACTGCGGGAGCTGTACCAGGGCTACAAAACCCTGACCAAAGAAGCCGACGAGCAGGTAGTAGAAATCAGCTTTGAGGCCCCGGAACCCACTGACTTTTTCAACTTCGAGAAAGTCTCCAAGCGTACTCACCTCGACATTGCCAGCGTGAACTCGGCAGCCTGGCTGCGCATCGATCAGGGTTTTATCCGGGAAGCGCGTATCTCGGCCGGCGGCGTGGGGCCCGTACCGCTGTGCCTGGCCAAAACCTGCGCCTTCCTGGTCGGCCAGGCAATCAGCGCGGCCACCGTGGCCGCGGCCAATGAGGTGATGCAGACGGAAATCAGCCCGATCAGCGACGCCCGCGGCACCGCCGACTACAAGCGCCTGTTGCTGCGGCAGCTGCTGTTTGCCCACTTCCTGCGGTTTTTTCCGGAGCAGATTAACCTGCGGGAATTGATGTAGTTTTTTTCGCCTGTCATCCTGAGCAGAGCGAAGGACCTTCCTCTTCGCCGCCGCAAAACTCATTTCAACGTCTCCTCTTCCACCGCTGACAAAAAAGGTTTTGCTTAATTAAGGGGCTTCTGCTTCGCCCGGAGGCAGGTCCTTCACTCCGCTACGCTCCGTTCAGGATGACAGGCGAAATTTCAAAAAAACCGGTATGCTGCGCCTCACAGCGGCTACTCCGAATACTCAACCCATGAATCACCTCGACCCGGTGCGCCACGTGCGCGGCGAATCCCAGTACGTAGACGATATTCCGACCCAGCGGGGCACGCTCTACGCGGCCGTGTTCGAGTCGCCGCGGGCCCACGGCCGGCTGCTGAGCCTCGATTTCGCGGCGGCGCTGGAGCAGCCCGGCGTGGTGCGCATCCTGACGGCGGCCGACATTCCCGGCGAAAATCAGATTGGCGGCATCGTGCCCGATGAGCCGCTGCTGGCGCAGGGGCACGTGCATTTCCGCGGGCAGCCCGTGGCGCTGGTGCTGGCCGAATCTGAACACCAGGCCCAGGCGGCGCTGTCGTTTATCACGGCGGAAATCGAGCCGCTGCCCATCATCACCGACCCACGCGTGGCCGCGGCCCAGGGTGAGCTGATCGTGCCGCCGCGCACCTTCCGCCTCGGTGACGCGGCGGCGACCTGGAGCCAGTGCACCCACGTTTTCGAGGGGGTGGCGGAGTCAGGCGGCCAGGAACATCTGTACATCGAAACCCAGGGTGCTTATGCCTACCCGACCGAAATGGGCGGCGTGCGGATTATTTCCTCCACCCAGGGCCCCACGGCTCTGCAACGCCATACGGCCCGCGTGCTGGGTATCGGCATGCACCAGATTGAGGTTGACGTAACCCGGCTGGGCGGGGGCTTCGGCGGCAAGGAAGACCAGGCCACCCCCTGGGGCGCTTTAGCCGCGCTGGGGGCTTTCGTGGTGCGCCGGCCCGTGAAGCTGATCCTGGACCGCATGGCCGACATGCGCATGACCGGCAAGCGCCACCCCTACTCCTCCGATTTCCGCATTGGCCTCGATGCCGACCTGCGCATTCTGGCCTACGAAGTCACGTTCTACCAGAACGCCGGCGCCGCCGCCGACCTCTCGCCGGCCGTGCTGGAGCGGACGCTGTTCCACGCCACCAACGCCTATTTCATCCCCAACGTGACGGCCACGGCCTACAGCTGCCGCACCAATCTGCCACCCAACACGGCCTTCCGGGGGTTTGGCGGGCCCCAGGGCATGTTCGTGATGGAGTCGGCCATCGTAAAGGCGGCGGAAGCTTTGGGCGTTGCGGCCAGCGAGATTCAACGGCGGAATCTGCTGCGCGAAGGCGACCTGTTCCCGTACCGCCAGCCGGCCGAAATGTGCAACGCCCGACTGGCCTGGGATACGGCCGACCGGATCTACGACCTGGCGAACAGCCGGGCGGCAGTAGCGGCTTTCAACGAAACCAGCGAGCAGTTCAAAAAAGGGCTGTCGGTGATGCCGATTTGCTTCGGCATTTCCTTCACCAAAACGCCCATGAACCAGGCCCGGGCGCTGGTGCACATCTACACCGACGGCACCGTGGGCGTGAGCACCGGCGCGGTGGAAATGGGGCAGGGCGTAAACACCAAGATAGCCCAGGTAGCGGCCCGGACGCTGGGCATCGGGGTGCACCGCATCAAGGTGGAAAGCACCAACACCACCCGCGTGGCTAACACGTCTCCTTCGGCCGCCAGCGCCACCGCCGACCTCAATGGCAAAGCCACGCAAATGGCCTGCGCCGCGCTGCGGGAGCGGCTTTTGCGCCACGCCTGCACCGAGTACACCCTGAATTACGAAGGCCTCGAAATCAGCAACGAGCAGGTGCTGGCCGCCGGGGTAGTGGCTGACACGAACTGGGAGAAGCTGGTTTCCTCCGCCTACTGGAAGCGCGTGAGCCTGACCGAAAACGCCCACTACGCCACTCCCCACCTGCATTTCGACCCCGTTACCAATCAGGGCCACCCCTTCGCCTACCACGTTTACGGCACGGCCTACACTACCGTCACCGTCGACTGCCTGCGCGGCACCTATGCCTTCGACGCAGTACAGATTGTCCACGACTTCGGGGAAAGCATGAACCCGGCCATCGACCAGGGCCAGATTGAGGGCGGGGCAGTGCAGGGCATCGGCTGGATGACGTTGGAAGAGCTGATCTACAACGACGAAGGCCGCCTGCTGACCAACTCGCTCAACAGCTATAAAATCCCGGATCTGTACTCCGTACCGCAGCAGATGCCGGTGCATTTTCTGGCTACCCCGGGCCATCCGCAGGCCATTCTGCGCTCCAAAGCCGTGGGCGAGCCGCCGCTGATGTACGGTATCGGGGCTTACTTCGCGGTGCGCGACGCCATCCGGGCCTTCCGCCCCGGCCACGAAATAGCTTTCTCGGCGCCCATCACGCCGGAGAAAGTGCTGTTGAATCTGTACCCGAATGCGGTGGCCGCGCCGGCTGGTCCGGTAGTGGTTTCGGCGGAAGCATAACCATCCACCAGAACGTCATTCCGAGCTTGCCGAGGAATCTCGCGTGCTGACGCCTGGTTAGTAATCCTACGTCAGCACGCGAGATTCCTCGGCAAGCCCGGAATGACCGTTCTTTTTTCAGTGCTCTTGCCTGTGCAACCACCTTCTTTCTCCTCCCAATCCCGGCCCCGCGACCTGCTGGTCTGGCAGCACGCGGCGTACCACCTGCGGGCCGGCCAGCCGGCCGCGCTGCTGTGCGTCCTCAGCAGCCACGGCAGCAGTCCGGGCCGGCAGGGCTTTAAGATGAGCGTGGCGGCTGATGATACCGCCGGCTCTATCGGGGGCGGAATCATGGAGCACAAGTTCGTGGACCTGGCCCGGGCTAAGCTGCGCGAGGCGGATCCGGCCCTCGTGCTGCGGCCCCAGATTCACCGCCGCGAGGCCCCCACCGACCGCTCCGGCATGATCTGCTCCGGCGAGCAGGTGGTGTTGCTCTTCCCGTTGCAGGCCCATGACCTGCCGACTATCGAAGCCGGCATCCGGGCCCTGGAGCAGCTGTCGGCGGCGTACTTGCGGCTGTCGGCCACCGGCTTACAGATCAATCCAGCGGCGGCGGACACGCCCGGCTTCACCTACCAGGAGGGCTCCGACTGGTACTACGAAGAGCGGCTGGGCTTCCGCGACCAGGTCACGGTTGTGGGCGGCGGGCACGTTGCCCTGGCCCTGTCGCGCGTGCTGGCCACGCTGGACTTTGAGCTGACGGTGCTCGACGACCGGCCCGGGCTGAACACGCTGGCCCAAAACCCCTATGCTCACCACAAGCGCACCGTGCGCTACGAGGCGCTGGCCCGGGAAATCCCCGAAGGCCCCAACCAGTTCATCGTCATTATGACTTTTGGCTACCGGCCCGATGAGGTTGCCCTGCGCCAGCTGCTGGGCCACCGGGTGAAATACCTGGGGCTGCTGGGCAGTCAGGCTAAAGTAGCGCAGCTGTTGGGCACGCTACGGGCCGCGGGTTTGCCGGAACACGCGCTGGCCCGGATTCACACGCCCATCGGTCTGCCAATTCACAGCCGCACCCCGGAGGAAATAGCCATCAGCGTAGCGGCCGAGCTGATCAGCGTGCGCAATTCGGAATAGCCAGTGGGAGCCTGATCTTACGGTGTCGAATCGGTGCAAACGGCTAGTTGTGCGTCCCCTGTCCTTCGTTGCCGTTGAGGTAGCCTTCGGTGAAGACCCGGTATTGATCGAAGATGGAGCGGACCGAACGTCGCAGCACCACTTCGCCCCGTGGTCCGGGGGGCACCGTGACGCCCGAAGCGTAGCCGTTCCACACCGCCCGGTTGGTGTGGTTATCAACCAGGGTAATGAGCAGGGTACCTTCGGCCAGGATCATCCGAACGGGCCTGTAGCCCTGACGCTCTTCTTTGGGAGTATTTTCATCCTCAACCTGGCCATTGTTCACCCAGCGCGCGATATCATCCTGGGCATACCCGCGGAACGACATGTCGCCCTCAAATACGCGGAAGATCACCAGCAGGTCGGGGCGGTTGCGAGCGGCCCGGTAGCCCTGCACCTTCATTCGGGTGCGGATAGCATCGCGCAGCACCTCGCCCGTCTTGCTGGTGTCGGCAGCGAGGCCGCTCCCCGTTACGAACTCATAGGTGCGATACCGGCGAAAGGTACCGGCGTAGCTGTAATCAGATTCAATACGGGCTTCCCGGGAGGCCAAGCAGCCGGATAAGGTCAGGCCCAGGCCCAGCCAGAACGGAACAGATAGTTTCATACGAGCAGACGTAGGGGGAACACTCTCTTCAAGTTACGACTTACTCGTGCGCTACAAGATTGACAATCAGCTAAAAGACCGTGTAAAATTTTGGCATATTCCGCTCACACCCTCCAATCCCCGCTTTCGGCCAGGCGCTACCGATACCCGGCCGCCTGCAGAGCAAATAGTTCGGCATAACGCCCCGCTTTACCCAGCAGCTCCTCGTGGGAGCCGATTTCCACAAACTGCCCGTTTTCGATGACCAGAATCCGGTTGGCCATGCGCACGGTGCTAAACCGATGCGAGATAAGGATGGCGGTTTTACCCTGGGTCAGCTCGGCGAAGCGCTGAAACACTTCGTGCTCGGCGCGGGCGTCGAGGGCGGCGGTGGGCTCATCCAGAATCAGGAGCTGAGCGTCGCGCATGTAGGCCCGGCCCAGGGCTATTTTCTGCCACTCGCCCCCGCTCAGGTCCACGCCGCCGGCAAAGCGGCGGCCGATAATCTGGTCGTAGCCGTTGGGCAGCTTCTGCACCACCGTATCGGCCAGGCTCTGCGCCGCGGCCGACTCGATGCGGGCCTGGTTGTCCTTTTCCTCGATGCGGCCCACGGCCAGGTTCTGCCCCGCGGAGAGCTGGAAGCGCACGAAGTCCTGGAAGATGACCCCGATTTCCTGGCGCAGCTCGGCCGGGTCGTACTCGCGCAGGTCGTGGCCGTCGAGCAGGATGCGGCCTTCGGTGGGGTCGTAGAGGCGGGCCAGCAGCTTGACCAGGGTAGTTTTGCCGGCCCCGTTTTCACCCACCAGCGCCAGCTTTTCGCCCGCCTGGAGCTGGAAGTTCAGATTACGCAGGGCCCACTTTTCGGCGTTGCGGTACTTGAAGCCCACATTCTCAAACGTAAAGCCTTCCCGGATCGGGTGCGGAAACGGGCGCACCACGTGGGCTTCGTCGCGGATGATGCGGGGCTTGAGGTGGAAGAAGTCGAAGAAATCCTGGAGGTAGAGGGCTCCATCGGCCACCGAGCTGAACCGGCTCAGGATACCCTCCAGCAGCCCCCGCATCCGGGCAAAGGACCCGGCCAGAAACGTGAGCTGCCCAATGGAAATCTGGCCGCGCACGGCCTGGCTGATGATGTAGACGTAGGCCGCGTAGTAGCCCGTGGCGCCCACCCCGGCAAAGAAAGCCCCCCAGCCCGCGCGGCGAATCACGAGGTCCTTGTTCTTCTGGTAGAAGTCGTCGGACAGCAGCCGGAACCGGTCGATGAGGAAGGGTGAAAGGCCGAAGATCTTAACTTCCTTGGCCGTTTCGTCGGAGGCTCCGGTCTGGCGCAGGTAGTCCAGCTCCCGCCGCTCGGGCGTCCAGCCGTGCACCAGCGAGTAGCTGCGCTCATTGAAGTGCGACTCGCCCAGAAACGCCGGAATCACGGCCACCAGGAGCAGCAGCAGCAGCCACGGATTGAACGCCACCAGGCCCACGGCCAGAAAGGCCATCGTAATGGCGTCCTGGGCCTGGCTCAGCACCTGGGCCATGAGCACCGTGCGCGAGAGGGTCTGGCGGCGCGCCCGCTCAAGCTTGTCGTAGAAGGTGCTGTCCTCGAACTGGTCGAGGTCCAGCTCGGCGGCGTGCTCCATCAGGCGCACCGAGGTGCGGTTGGCAAACAGGTCGCCGAGCAGGGAATCGAGCAGGGCCACGCCCCGGCCCAGGGCATCGGACAGGATGGCCAGGCCAAACTCCAGGGCCACCAAAGTCAGGACGGGCGTAAGCAGCCGGTCGGCGGCGGGCTGGCGGCTGAGCTGCACCACGGCGTCGAGGATCAGCTGCGCCACGTAGAGCATGGCCACGGGCAGGGCCGCCCGCAGCAGGCGCAGCAGTACGTTGCCCAGGGTGAGGGCCGGGCTGGTTTGCCAGATCAGGCGCAGAAACTCCGGCAGGTTTTTCAGGGCCGAAACCCGTTCCCGCACCGAAACGGCGGGCTTGCCGTCGGGCTGGGGCTTTTTGGCAGAAATAGTGGCGAAGAAGGAATCGGAACGAGCCATAGGCCCCGGCTACGGCACACTTCGGGCCGGAGTTCCGGGGCGGCCGTTTTGGCAGGGGGGAGTTGGGGGAATGGAGTTACCTTGCCCGGATTAAGGGTTATCACATCGACCAGAATGCTTCTCTATAAGAACTCAAAGCTCTACAAATCAAGGACTTACAAGCTGATCTGATAAGCCACTAATCAAGGAGGCCACAGCGTAGGAACCCTGAATTACCTATTCTACTTCCTATCCCTGCACCAACCGGCTGTTCAAACTGCTCTTTTCCTAACGGGCTTCCTCCAAGCCTGGGCCATGGTGATTGTGCTGCCTGAGCGTTTCAGCAGCCGGATGACTGCCAGGCAAGCGCGAATCTACTCTGGCAGGTTTTAACCCGGCATACTACCGCGGATTCATGACCGGGGTACGCTCCGGTCCGGCGGCTTTTTCAGCCGTCGGGCCGGTCGCCGCCAGAACAACCTGCCAGCATGAACCAATATCCGCGACCTTCGACCGGCCCGACGGCTGAAAAAGCCGCCAGCATGAACCAATATCCGTGACCTTCGACCGGCCCGACGGCTGAAAAAGCCGCCAGCATGAACCAATATCCGCGACCTTCGACCGGCCCGACGGCTGAAAAAGCCGCCGGACCGGACCGTACCCCGGTACCCCGATTCCGAAACCGCTATAGCGGCCAACCCCTCATGGCAGAAGTTGCCAAGATCGGTAAATACACAACTTGCAGCGTCGCCAAAAAAGCCCCTGCCGCCGGGGCTTCCTCGTGCCAGGCCGACACGTCTTTACAACCAAGAACAACTCGCAGGAGTTGCTCTGTCTGGTCAGCAGCGATGCGCGCCTGAACCAGGTCCAACTCACCGCCACGCAACCTCAGTTACTATGTTTTCCAGTAAAGACTACTCTAAAATGACGCTTGAAGAATTAGGGTCAGAAGAGAAAAAAATGAAATCACAGAAAACCATAACTGCTGTGTTCATAGGGGTGTTGATTGGCATTGCTGTCTGGTCTGCTACCCATAAAGGGTTTGTCCTGCCGGTTATTTTGCTGATTTCTGC
The DNA here is from genome assembly GCF_039539565.1 of Hymenobacter fastidiosus. Lineage (NCBI taxonomy): Bacteria > Pseudomonadati > Bacteroidota > Cytophagia > Cytophagales > Hymenobacteraceae > Hymenobacter > Hymenobacter fastidiosus. The sequence continues at coordinate 38,367 of NZ_BAABDJ010000036.1, forward strand.
TTTTCTAATTGGTTACAGAAATTCACAAAACCTGAAGAGCGTCCAGGCGGAAATAAGCCGCAAGGATCCGGTTGGTTAATTACAGCGTCAGCGAACGGGGTAGGTCCCGGCCCGACGACTTTTTCAGCCGTCGGGCCAGTTTCCGTTCGCCGACGCTGTTCAGGCGGCATGGCGCAAGCGGCGACCGGCCCGACGGCGGGTAGCCGCCGGACCAGCAGCCACCCCGTTCGCGAAACCGCTGTAGCTCGAGGTGCGCCGGTTTCGGTCGACAGGCAGACCCTGTTGTACACGACGTTGGAGTACCCTAACCGGCGCGAGTGTAGCGACGAAGGAGCGTAACCCGGGACCAGCCTTCGGGCGAGGCTGTGCCTCGCAATAGAACGATGCGGCCGGACAAGCCAAACGGCGCGGCCCCGCTTTGCCGCTGGCATGGCAGTGGAGCGGCAAACTCCCCCTTTTGCCGGGCACGGGTTACGCTGCCTGCGGCCGCTAAACTCCCGCCCGCGCCGGCCCGCAACCGCTGGCCGCCGTTTGGCACTCCGTGAGGCGCACCGAAGCGGGAGAGTGCCCGGCAAGCTCGTAATGACCGTTCTGCCCCAGCCGCCCCCGCACAGGTAGCGCTACCGCCCGGGTTTTCTGCCGACCTTTGCAGACCTTATCCGTGCCGCAGTGTCCATGCCTTTCCTTAAAAGCAGTGTTTATACCGTCGGCTTCTGGCTGATGTGCCTGAGCTCATTTCTGTTTTTCATGAGCTTCAACATGCTCCTGCCCGAGCTGCCCGACTTCCTGACGCGGCTGGGCGGGGCCGAGTACAAGGGGTTCATCATTGCCTCCTTCACCCTCACGGCGGGCCTTTCGCGCCCCTTCAGCGGGAAGCTGGCCGATACCGTGGGCCGTATTCCGGTGATGGTGTTCGGCTCCCTGGTCTGCTTCATCTGCGGGTTCTTCTACCCCTGGATTTCCACCGTGGGCGGCTTCCTGCTGCTGCGGCTCCTGCACGGCTTCAGCACCGGCTTCAAGCCTACCGGCACGGCCGCCTTCATTGCCGATATCATTCCTTACCAGCGCCGGGGCGAAGCCATGGGGCTGCTGGGCGTGGCGGGCTCGTTGGGCATGGCGGCCGGCCCGGCGCTGGGGCCCTACATCACGGCGGCCACGTCGCTCAATACGCTGTTCTACTGCTCCTCGGGCCTGGCCCTGCTGAGCCTGATCGTGCAGGGCACCATGACCGAAACGCTGCCCCCGGCCCAGCGTCAGCGTTTCAGCTGGCGCCTGCTGCGCCTCGACTGGCACGAGGTGCTGGAACCCCGGGTACTGGGCCCGGCCGTGGTCACGCTGCTGTGCCTGTTCCCGTTCGGCGCCATTCTGACGGTGATACCGGATCAGAGCCAGACCCTGGGCCTGAGTCCCGCGGAGAAAGGCCTGTTCTTCACCTGCTTCACCCTGTCGTCGCTGCTGGTGCGCCTCGTGGCGGGCCGGGCCTCCGACCGCTACGGCCGGCTGCTGATCCTGCGGGTGTCGACGGTGCTGCTGGCGGCCTCGCTGCTCCTGCTCACGCTGGCCCACTCGAAGGAGCTATTTCTGGCGGCGGCCCTGCTGTTTGGCATTGCCGCGGGGCTGAACTCGCCCACGCTCTACGCCTGGACCATCGACCTGAGCCACCCCGAGCGGCGCGGGCGGGCGGTGGCCACCATGTACATTGCCCTCGAAGCCGGTATCGGGCTGGGGGCGCTGCTGGCGGGCTGGATTTTTGGCAACGTGGCCGCTCACCTCCCCTATGTGCACGCGCTGAGTACGGCTTCGGCGCTGCTGGCGCTGGCCTACCTGCTGTGGGGGGTGAAAACCCCGCCCGCTGTAGAGGCTTAGCCCCGGCTCCCGCGGACTTTACTTGGGGCGCTCCGTCTTTTTTGACATCTTTGAGGTGGTCCCGGTCTGCGCCATTGCCTATTCTATTCTTCCCCTCGAAGCTGTTTAGTAATTCGGTTTTTTGTCGATTGTCATCCTTCATCTGTCGGACGCTTGCGAAGGATGACGGACCTGTTGAATTACTAAACAGCGCCCTCGAAAACGGACAGCTAAGCCTACGACTCCCAAAACCCGGGTAGTTCGAAAGCGGCGGGGCCTGGCGGAGCGCCGGAAGTGGTGGCGGCGGCATTTCCGGTAGCCCGCACTCCGGCAGGTTTGGCCGGATTATCGCATCTTCCCCTATTCTGACTCCGTCATCCCGGCGGGTCAGCCTTTTGCTGCCGAAGATGACGTCATTCCTGCTCCTGCCGCTTATTGCCCTGCTCACTGGTTCGCCGCCGGCTCAACCGTCCCGCCCCGGCAGCTTACCCGGGCAGTCCGGGTTCTGGCGCGCGGTACCCCCGGCCCAGGCCCGCCGCCTCGGCCCCCCGCGGCTGGCTCCGGCCCGCTACCGGGTGTTCACGGTAGATCTGACCGGCCTGCGGCAAGCCCTGGCTACGGCCACTCCCACTTCCGGCCCGGTGCTGCTCCTGCCGCTGCCCGATGGTCGTCAGCAGGCTTTCCGGATGCGGACCACCACCGTCCTGGCCCCCGAGCTGGCGGCCAGGTACCCTAGCCTGCGCACTTACGCCGGCCAGGCCACGACGGCCTCAGCCGACTATGTCCGCCTCGAAATAACCCCGGCCGGAGTGCGGGCCCTGCTGGGGCGGGCGGGGAGTACTATCCTGATTGAGCCCTACCGGGCCGGTGATACGCGATACTCTATCTGTTTCGACAAAAATTCGCTTCCTGCCGGCAGCAAGCAGGTTTTTGAAGTTCCCGGCGGACCCGTACGCTGACCAGTAGCGGACAGTAGCGGGTTTTTCCGGCGGCTTGCGCCGCACGGTAAGAGGAAATCCTTCTATCTTAGGGTCTTCATCCTAAGCGCGTTTCGCGGCCTCACTCTTCCCCTATGATTTCAACCTTTACGAACGTGTTGCGCACCTGGCAGCCAGCTTTGCTGGGTGGTTTATTGTGCGCAGCAGCCGGGCAGCCGCAAACCGCGGTAGCTCAGCGCGTGCTGTGGGCCGATGCCGCCCAGGCCCCCGCCGCCGCCCGCCAGACGATGGCCCGGCTCAGCCAGTACCGCTCCGTTACGGTGCAGCTCGAGTCGATGCGGGCCACCCTGGCGCCGGCGCCGGTGGAGCAGGGCGCCGGCGCCCGCAACTCGGCCACGGTAGTTTCGCTACCATTGCCCGACGGCACTTCCCAGCGCTTCCGCATAGTCCAGACCCCTGTTATGGAGCCGGCGCTGGCCGCCCGCTACCCCAATATCCGGACCTACGCGGGCCAGGGCATCGACAACCCCGCCGCCACTGCCCGCCTCGACGTGACCCCGGCCGGTTTTCACGCCATGATCAGTCTGGCGGGCCGCACCGTTTACATTGACCCGGCCACCAACGGCGACACCGGGCACTATGTAGTCTTCGACCGGCAGGCCATGAACTCGAAGGGGTTTGTCTGTCTGAACGATGACGCCCAGGATCTGGGGGTGCCCGAGCCCCCGACGGCGCAACGCGCGCCCAATGGCGCGCTGCTGCGCACCTACCGGCTGGCTCTGGCCTGCTCCGGAGAATACGCCGTAGCGGTGTGCGCCCCGGCCACGCCCACCAAGGAGCTGACGCTGGCCAAGATGGTGACTTCCGTGAACCGCGTTGATGGGGTGTACGAGCAGGAAGTAGCGGTGCGCCTGGTGCTGATAGCCAATACCGACCAGCTGATCTACCTCGATGGCACCACCGACCCCTATACCAACGACAACCCCTCCGCGCTGCTAAGCGAAAATATCAGCAACGTCAACACCATCATCGGAACTGCCAACTACGATATCGGCCACGTGTTTACCACGGGCGGCGGCGGCGTAGCCTACCGGCCTTCGGTATGTACTAACCTTAAAGCCGGAGGCGTAACGGGTCTGCCCAACCCCGTCGGCGACGCTTTCGATATTGACTACGTCGCCCACGAGATAGGCCACCAGTTCGGCGGCGACCACACGTTCAACAGCAACACCGGCAACTGCGCGGGCCGCAACCGGGCCGCAACGTCGGCTTACGAGCCCGGCAGCGGCATTACGATCATGGCGTATGCGGGCATCTGCTCTCCGCAGAACCTGGCCAACAGCAGCATTCCCTACTTCCACTCCCGCAGCTTCGACCAGATCGTGGCCCACATCACGGGCGCGGGCAGCTGCGGCGTCAATACGGCAACGAACAATAATGCCCCGCTCGTAAAGGCCGGCCCCAACTACCGGATTCCGGCCCGTACCCCCTTCACCCTCACGGGCTCGGCTATCGACCCGGAGAATGATCCGCTGACCTATTCGTGGGAGCAGTTTAACCTCGGCCCGGCGGGTTCCCCCAACACGCCGGTGGGCGATGCCGCCATTTTCCGGGTTTTTGCGCCCAGGACGTCGCCGGCCCGCACATTCCCCAAGATCTACAACCTGATTACCAATACCGATACCATCGGGGAGCAGCTGCCCACCTACAGCCGCCGGCTGATTTTCCGCCTCGTGGGCCGTGACAACCGCGTGAACGGCGGCGGGGTCGATTACGACTCGATGCACGTTGTGGTAGTAGGCTCGGCCGGACCGTTCCTGGTAACCTACCCCAACACCCCGGGGTCGGCCATTTCCTGGCTGGCCGGCACGCCCCAGGAGGTGAGCTGGGAGGTGGCCAACACCACGGCAGCCCCCATCAACGCGGCCAACGTGGACATTATGCTTTCGACGGATGGCGGCCGAACGTTCCCTACGACGCTGCTGGCCAATACGCCTAACGATGGTACCCAGACGATAACGCTTCCCATAACCTTAGCCGGCACGGCCACGGCCCGCATCAAGGTGCAGGCTTCGGGCAATATCTTCTTCGACATTTCCAACCAGAACTTTGCCATCCGGGCCGTTACGGCTCCTACCTTCTTCCTGACGGCAACCCCGGCTGGCGGCGGAATCCCGGCCCTCTGTCCCGGCAGCTCTGCTGCTGTTACCGTGGCCGTAGGTCAGCTCCAGGGCTTCACGGGCGCAGTCACGCTGTCGGCCGCTAACCTGCCCGCGGGGCTTTCCGTGGCCTACACCAACGCGACAGTAGCGGCAGGCGGCACCACGCAAGCTACCATTACCGCTACGGCGGCCGTGGCGGCGGGCACCTACTTCATTAACCTGAGCGGAACCAGCGGCAGCACCACCCAAACCCAAACCGTACGAGTCATTATCCGCACGTCGGCTACCGTGGCCGCCGTACCCGTTTCGCCGGTGGGGACTAGCCGGGTGGCCCCCCGCCCCCGCTTCAGCTGGAGTGCCGTCCCGAATGCGGCCAGCTACGAGCTGCAGGTAGCTACCGAAGCCACGTTTGCCAACCCCGTGCTCACCCAGGCCAATATCACGGGCACCAGCTATACCCCCGCTACCCCGCTGCTGGCTAACACCACTTACTTCTGGCGCGTCCGCGGGGTCAGCCCCTGCGGTACGGCTCCTTACTCAGCGACCACTCAGTTCCGGACGGGCCTGGAAGTGTGCAATACGACGGTAGCTACGGCGGTGCCGAAAGTTATTCTGCCCGATGCCAACAGCACCGTGACGTCGGTTATCACCATAGCCAACACCGATCAGGTTTCGAATGTCCGCATCCGCAATCTGATGATCACCCACCCCAACGTGGGAGAGCTGGAAATCAGCCTCACCAACCCTGCGGGCCGGACGGTGGTGCTGGCTTCCCGGGTTTGCCCCGGCACCAGCGACCTCAGTCTGAGCTTCGATGATGCCGCCGCCGCCGCCCTGACCTGCCCCCTGACGGGTGGGGCCACGTACCGGCCGGCCAATCCGCTGGCCGCCCTGATCAACGACCCGGCCAATGGTGACTGGACGCTGAGCATCAACGACAACGCGGCGGGCAACGGCGGCACGCTCACGGGCTGGAGCCTGGAGCTGTGCACCGTCGGCGACGCTCCGGCGGCGCCATCGTCGCTGACGGTTATTGCCGGCACGTTCTCGAACGGCTCCAACGAAAACACCCTGATCTGGCTCGACAACTCGACCAATGAAACCAGCTTCCAGGTGGAGCGCGCGTTTGGCACGAATACCACTTTCCAGCTGGTAGCTACCACCGGGGCCAACGAATCGAACACCGTAGACCGCGTAACGGTTAGTGGCACCTACTACTACCGCGTCCGGGCCTGCAACGCCGTCGGCTGCTCCGCCTACACCACCGAAGCCACGGTGCTGAGCAACCGTAACGCCGAGCTGCTGCAAGGCATCGACGTGTACCCCAACCCAAGCACGGGCGTCTTCCGGCTGAACATCGACAACGGCCGGCGGGGCAACATTACCCTGCGCGTCACCGATGCGCTGGGCCGTACGGTAGCGGCTGAAACGCTGGTGAAAGGCACTACGGCGCTGCAACATCAGCTCGACCTGAGCAAGCTCAGCCCCGGCATGTACCAGCTGCACCTCGACCTGCCCAACGGCACGGCCGTAACGCGCCTGCTGAAGCAATAAGCGGCTTTGTAGCTTGCCTCTGAAAAGGGCGGTTCCGATGGGGAGCCGCCCTTTTTTTTGCGTTGGGGGCTATGATGATTTCTCAAGAAGCGGTTTGAGTTAGCGCAAGAGCCGTCGGAACGAGGTAGCGACGCGACCCTTCGCGTCTCCTCGTTGAACGACCGAAACAGCGGCTTCCAGGCAGCTGATAGGCCTAAAACTTATACCGGACCTGCGCTTTCACCTCGCCCCGAACCGGGCCCTGAATTTCTTCCAGCCCGGAACCCACGCTTTGCTGGTGACGGTAGTGGGTTTCGGCGTAGCGCAGCCAGAGGGTGAGGTGGCGGGTGCATTTCACTTCCGCAATGGCATACACGCGCGTACCCTGACCGGAAAGGGCGGGAATAGAAAAAGCATACAGCACATCCTGCTCGAACACGTATTGCCGGGTGTCGTAGTCGTCGGTGTCGAACAGGGCATAGCGGCCACTCAGCCGCAGGTAGCGGCTCACGGTAACGGAGGCATCCTGGGCCAGCACGTAGCCGGTACGCAGCGGGCCGCCGTCTGCGCGGTAGCGGGTGCCCTGCACGCGGGTGCGCAAACTCAGGCTGAGCGTCGGACTCGTATCATAAAACAGCAGCAGGCTGTGGCGCACGGTGGCTACCGGCATACGCACCGGACGGGGGGCAGCGGGGCTGCGGGCATCGTACTCCTTCACGCGGGAGCGAAACTGGGCGTAGAGCAGGCTGGTTTTCGCGGGCGTGAACGTCAGACGCACCAGCCAGTCGTAGCCCTGCGAGGGGGCCGAAACCTGGTACTTCACCCACGGAAACCAGAACTGGTCGTAGTAGGCCGAGACTTCCCACCGGGCCAGGGGCCGCACTTTCAGGCCCGCGTACAGCCCGGTTTCGTTGATGTTGCGGGTGTTTTCGCTCAGAGCGTTGCCGTAGAAGGTGTGGAAGTCGCGGCGGTAGTGCCGGTAGAGCACTGACGCATCGACGTTGGGCGTCAGACTGGCCAGCAAACCATTGACCGATCCGATACCGCCGCCCGTGGAGCGGGCCGTTTCGCCGAATAGCAGCAGGTTGCGCACCACGTAGCTGTAGTGCGCCCCCACGGCCAGGTTGTCGCGGCCCCGGAATTCGTAGCGGTTATAGAGTTCCGCCCGCCGCTGAATGGGCGTGTCGAAGTGGGTGTTGACGGCCGTGAGGCCCGCACTGAAGTGGCCGCTGCGGCTGACGTAGCTCAGGTTGCCGCCCCCGATGGTTTCGCGCAGCGCCTGGCGGTTAGCCAGCTCATTGGCCGTACGGTGAAACCCGGTCAGCAGCAGGCCCGAGGAGAATTCGTCGAACTGCGCCAGCGAATCGGTAGCCGACTGCACGCTGGCATCGACGCGCTTACGCGAGACGAAGGCCGTGGCCCGGATGGTGGGCACCACCGCCACCGTAGCCGCCGCGCCCCGGAAAAAAGCACTTTCCAGCACGGAGGAATAGGCCCGTACCCCCAGACTGCTGCGGCGGATGGTGGTGATGGTTTCGGCCCCCTTGCCCACCTGCAGCCCCGACGACAGCAGTAGTCCCTGCCCGAACTGGAGCTGATAGTCGCCGATAGCCAGGGTTTTAAGCTTGCCGCGCTCCTGCAGCAGAAAGTGGGCGGAATAGAAGTCGGCGCCGTAGCGACGGGTGGCCGGACTCCAGGTAAGCTGCTCGCCGGCGTCCTTTTCCGCCGTCAGGCCCAGGCTGAAGTCGCGGGCGTGGCTGACGCGGTAGCGCACCAGCAGCTTGTCGGGCGAGCCGAGGTAGCGGCTGGCGAGGCCACCGCGGCTGCTGTCGGCGGGGGTATAGCCCCGGCGCTGCTGCACCACCCGCTCGTAGCGCACGAACAGGGCGTTGTTGTCTTCGCGGGCCATCCGCTGCCAGAGTGGTACCCGGCTGCCGCCGGCACCAGCCAGCACCGTCACGAACGGGGCCACGCGGTAAATGGAACGGGTATCGAAGCCCTGAATGCTTTGCAGCTCGTAGAGGCTGATCAGGCTGCCGCGCCGCTGCCGGTGTTCCAGCAGATGCGAAATCTGGGCTTCCGAAAACAGCAGCAGGCCCCGCAATTCCTCCCGGCTGGCGGTGTTCAGGTTAAGCGGCGTCTGGTAGTACTGGAGCAGCGTTTCGTACAGATCCTCGTAGGGCACCTGGTCGCTCTGAATTTCAGCGAACAGCTCCTGCACCAGCCGGTCAAGGTCGGCGGGCGGGCGCACGTATTCCTGGGCCCGGGCGCGGAATACAGTCAGCCCCACCAGGAATAAGGCCAGCAGGCACAATCCGCGTTTCATGGTTTTTTCAGCCGTTGCAGGCCCACACTCAGGTGCTGACTCAGCCCCAGCCGCGCCTGCCAGGCCGCCGCGTAATCCACCTGAAACTGCCCGGCCCGCAGGCCGATGCCCCCGGTCGTTTGCCGGGTCAGCGACGAAAATCCGGCCCGCACCGCCAAAGCGGCCACGGCCTGGTACTCCAGCCCGGCCTTAAAGTCTGCCGCCTGGGCCACATCCTTCTCGGTTTCCACGTTGAGCCTCACCTTGTCCGTCGGCTGGTACGAAAGCCCCGCCTTCAGCACGGTCGGGACCCGCTCGTCTTCGTACCGGGCCAGCCGCGCCTGATTCAGATTGTAGAGGTAAGCGCCGAAATACAGGCGTTTGGGCACCACCTCCGCTTGCCCGCCTACGGAGCCGGTCACGGAGCGGCGGCTGCCCAGCCCTTCAATGCTGATCTGCAGTACATCTACCCGCGCCCCGATGCTGAACAGGCCGCCCCGGTAGCCGTAGCCCGTACCCACGCGCTGCTCGGAGTACAGCTTATCGCCGAAGCGCTGCACCTCCACGCCGACCACACCATTTGGCGCTTTCCCGTCGCGGAGGCTGCCGAGCGGCAGCGCCGCCGTCAGCACGGCGTTGTTGAGGGCCCGGCTCAGGTAGCGGTTTTCAGCGTACACGCCCACGAAGGCCTGGGTGAGCTGGCCCAGCCCGGCTACGTTATTGCCCATGGCCCAGCCGTCGGCCAGGGCCACGGAGGCGTTGCCCAGCGCCGCCGCCCGGGCCCCACGGATTCCGGGGCCGCTACCCTGGCCGTGGGTCGAGCCGGTAAGAATGCACAGTACACCCAGAATAAAGTAGCGATTCGGCATAAGCGGCAAAGCTGATGGTGCAGGCCCGGGGCCGGATACAATTACAGTATTTTTACAGTAATAAATTGCAATATATTCTTCCCTGCGCTGGCTGTTTCTGCTCCCGGAATGCCCGCCCGGTGCCCGCAAAAAAGCTCTTTCCCGCGCGGCGAAAGAGCTTTTTTGGTGGGCAACAGGTAAAGCACCGGCCGGGCAGCTACTCCACCAGCACGCGCCGCACGACTACCCCCTCCGCGGTACGCACTTTCACTACATACAGGCCCGCGGCCCCTGGCGGCAGCTGTAGCAGCTGCGGCTGTTGCAGCGAAGCCAGCCGCTGCTGCCACACCACCCGCCCGGCCAGATCAGCTACGGTCACTTCGGCGGGACCGGCGGCCGGAGCTTCCAGCCAGCACCGCCCCGCCGGCGCGGGGTTCGGGTAGAGCTGCAGCTTCGCGGCCGGGAGCGGGCCGGCGGCGGCGGTGCTGATTACCGGCGGCACCGTGACGCGGAACGTGCGCGTGATAGTGCCGTTCAGGCTTTGCCCGTTGCTCACCGTGAGGCTGATGACGGCCGTGCCACCCCGCGTGCCACTGATGGTATAGGGCAGGCTGCCGGTGCTGGCAGGGCTGGTGTAGCTCACCGGTCCCACGGCCACCAGGGCCGGATCGGAGCTGACGGCCGTGACGGTGAGGGGCAACGTCTGGTCAGGGTCGCCGTCGGAAATGCCGGTGAGCGGTACGCGTACCTGACTCGCCAGGGTACGGTCGGCGGTGCGGTCGGCAATGGGGTCGAGGGTGGGCGCACCGGCCGTGCTGCCGGGCTGGTAGAACACCCGGAACGTACGGCTGAAGGTGTTGCTGCTGGCCTGCCCGTCGTTCACGGTGAGCGTAACGGTAGCGAAGAGGCCGGGCTGGAACGCGCCTACCGGCAGCACGTACTGCCCGGTGGTGGCCGGACTGGTGTAGGTGAAGCTGCCGTTGGAAATAGCCCCGCCACTCGCCGACGATACCGACGCGGCCAGCGTAAGGGCCTGATTCTCATTGGCCGCACCCGCGGTGATGCCCGACAAAGCCACCACAATCTGGGTGGAAGTCTGATTGAAAATAATATCGGGCACCGCATCCAGCGTGGGTGGGTCGTTTACGGGCGTGATGCTGACGGTAAACGAGCGGCTGATCGTGCCGTTCTGGCTTTGTCCGTCGGAGGCCGTTACGGTGATGGTGCAGGTGCCGAAAGCATCCGGGGCGGGCTGCAAGCGCAACGTGCCGGTGGTAGTGGGGCTGAAGTAGCTGATGGTGGGGTTAGGCACCAGGCTGGGGTCGGAGCTGACGGCCGTGAGCGTAACGGCCTGCCCGGCGTCGCCGCCGTTGCTGATGCCGCTCAGGGCCACGGTTTGCGGGCCGGCATCTTCGCTGAGCGTCAGGTTGGGGAGGGCGTTGAGGGTGGGCGGGTTGTTCTGGTTGGGGTTGGCGGCGGGATTGTAGCGGTAGAGCGAGAGCAGGTCGTTGGTGGCGGTGGTCGTCACGATGTCGGTGCGGCCGTCGCCGTTGAAGTCGCCGGCCAGGGCCTGGCGCGTGCCGCTGGGGTTAGCAAAGCTCACGGGCTGAGTGAAGCTGCCGCCCACGTTGCGCCACACCGACAGCCGCGCCCCATCCGTCACCAGCACGTCCAGCCGACCGTCGCCGTCGGCATCAGCCGCGGTCAGCGAGCGGTTGATAGAACCGCTGGTGGCCAGCTGCGACGAGAAGGTCTGCCCGCCCTGAAACGCCGTGCCCGACGCGGCCCGCTGGTACAGCAGCAGATCGTAGCCGCCCTGCGACGAAGCGCTGGAGCGCAGAATCAGCACATCCGGCCGGCCGTCGTCATCGAAGTCGGCCACCGTCATGCGGTACTGGTTCAGCGACAGCGCGGTGGTTTCCGGGGCATTGAAGCCGGTGTTGGCGGCGTTGCGCAGCAGCACCGTGAGGCCACTGCTGCTGATGCCCAGCAGGTCGGTCAGGCCATCCTGGTTGAAGTCGCCCACGGCCAGGGCCTCGCTGTTGGGGCCGCCGGGCGCGGGCTGGAGCTGGAAGCCGCTGCCCGTGTTGCGCAGCCACTGCAGCGGCCCGGTGTTGGAGGCAATGCTGATCCGGGAGATAAAGATGATGTCCGGCAGGCCATCATTGTCGGCATCGGCCACGCGCAGCGTACGCAGGCCCGCCGTGCCGTCGGCCAGCCGCAACCCGCCCAGATCCGGATTCTGGGCCGTGGCAAACCCGCCGCCGGCGCTGCCCAGCAGCACCGAGATATCCAGACTGCCGGCATTGCCCACCACCAGATCGGGCCGGCCGTCGCTGTTGAGGTCGGCCACTTCCAACTGGCCGGGCAGAAAGCCCGCGAGCAGCTGAATGGGCGGCTGAAACTGCCCGGCGCTACCGTTCAGCAGCAGCGTCACGCTGCTGCCGCCGGTGGCCGCGGCCCCGCTGGCGGTCAGAATGTCCACCAGGCCATCGTCGTTCACGTCGGCCCCGGCCACGTCGTTCACGTTGCTGGCGGCCGGGTAGTCCGTGCGCTGGTACGTGGCCGGGTTCAGCACCCCCGCAAACGTGAGCCGGAAGGCAGCCGTGCTGGCCTGCCGGCCCGAAGCCGTATTGACCACGGTGATGAGGCTGGGCGACGTAGCCCCCACGGGTACCGTGGCGGTGAGCTGGGTGGCACTGGCCGCCGTGAGGGCCACCCGCACCCGCCCTACGAACACCGCGTTCTGTGCCGTCGTGGCCCCAAATCCGCTGCCCTTCAGGGTGATAGTGGTGCCGACCGGCCCGCTGGCCGGCGCGACGCTGGTGAGCGAAACAGGCGTCTGAGCCCGGCTCTGGCCGGTCAGCCCACTGAGCAGCAGCAGGCTGACGAGGGCGGGTAAGCAGTGTTTCATAGAACGGAAGAAAAGGGCGTGGCGGGTTTTATGCAGGACTGCAACCGCTTAACATTGTTCCGCTTAGCTACGAATATTTTTGCTTTTTCCTGCATTATCACCAGGCCAGCCAGTCAGAAAAAGCGCCCCGGCATCAGCAGATACCGGGGCGCTTCTGTGCATGACCGTGGGCCGGCGGCTTACATCCCGGCACCGACGGCTTCCTTTTCCTTCTTCTTGACTTTGATTTTGCTGCCGTCCTCAATTTTTACTTTCATCTTGTCCAAGTCCCTCAGCTGGTTGAGCAGGGCCGGGCCATTAGCGGCCCGGCTCCCGCCGGGGCACCGCTTAGGGCGGGATTGACGTGGTGGGTAGCTGGAGGCTGCCATAGCTGGTTTCCGGACGCAAATAGGATTACCTGGTGTACTCGCCCAGGATTCCTCCCACCGGATCTTTCCGGGCCGTCCGGCCACTGACCGGACAGCCGCAGATTGTGGCGGCGGCCTGTATTGCACTGCCAAAGCCTTAGTCCTGAGTGAAATGCAGCAGACCGGCTTTCCGCTCTGGGATATTCTCTTTAATCAACCCGTCGCGCAACGACCGCTAAAACCCGGACCTGAGCCGGCCGGTTGTCCCCGGTCACGGCACCATTTGCTCGGCCAGGGAGCTGCTTAACGCATTCCTGATTACTTTACGGTCACTCCTGCCACCGCAGAGTTGTCCCCCCCGGGCCAGAAGGCGTCGCTACCGGTTTCATAGTCATATGATTACCCGCTTTATCGTTTACCAACCGCTGATCTCCCCTTGCATCTCCTAACCGGCAATCTTTCGTGGGCCAGGCTGCTCACCTGCTTTCTTTTGGTGGGCCTGGCCGGCTGCGCCCCGAAGACCCAGGAGCCCGTGTACCGGATCGGCTTTTCGCAGTGCACCACCAACGACGCCTGGCGCCGGGCCATGCTGGCGGGCATGCAAAAAGAGCTCAGCTTCCACCCCAACGTCCAGTTTCAAATGCTGGATGCCCGCAACGAAAGCGACTTACAGCAACGGCAGGTACGCGAGCTGATTCGGCAAAAAGTGGATCTGCTGCTGATTTCGCCCAACGAGTCGGGGCCGCTTACGGCCCTGGCCGAGGCCGCTTACAACCAGGGCATTCCGGTGGTGATACTGGACCGGCGCACCACTTCGCGCCTGTACACGGCCTACGTGGGCGGCAACAACCGGGAGGTGGGCCGCACCGCCGGGCACTACGCCGCCCAGCTGCTGGGGGGGCGCGGCCAGGTGCTGGAAATCCTGGGTACGCCCGGCTCCTCGCCGGCCACCGAGCGCGACCTGGGCTTCCGCCAGGCCCTGGCCGGCCACCCCGCGCTGCAGCTCACGGCCCAGGTGAACGGCAACTGGCAGCCGGCTTCGGTGCTGCGGCGCCTGCCGGCGGTGCTACGCGCCCACCCCGAGGTCGACCTGATTTTTGCCCACAACGACCCTATGGCGCAGGCGGCCTACCAGGTGGCGCGGCAACTGGGCCGGGCGGGGCACATCCGCATCATCGGCGTCGACGGTCTGGCCGGGCCCGGCAACGGCTTGCAGCTGGTGGAAGACGGCATCCTGAAGGCCACGCTGCTGTACCCCACCGGGGGCGAAGAGGCCATCCGCACGGCGCTGCACATCCTGCGCCAGGAGCCCTACGAGAAGGAGAACGTGCTGGGCACGATGATAATCGACTCGACCAACGTGGGCACCATGCGCCCCCAGACCGAGCTGCTCGCCCAGCAGCGGCAAGACATTCAGCGGCAGCAGCTGTTGCTGCAGGAAGACCTGCGCCGCTTCGCCAGCCAGAAAACCACCATGTCCCTGCTGCTGACCAGCCTGGTGGTGGCCGTGCTGCTGGGGGCGCTGGCGTGGCGCTCGTCGCGCAACAACCGCCGCATTCGCCAGGTGCTGGAGGGGCAAAACGCCGAAATCAGCGCCCAGCGCAACCAGATTGCGCAGCTGGCCGAGGACGCCCGCCGCGCGTCGGAAGCCAAGCTGCGCTTTTTCACCAACTTTTCGCACGAGCTGCGCACGCCGCTCACCCTTATTCTGGGCCCGGTGGAGGATTTGCTCAGCAACCCCGACGACCTGACCCTAGCCCAGCGCCACGACCTGAAGCTGGTGCGGCGCAACACCCAGCGCCTGCTTCAGCTGGTGAACCAGCTGCTCGATTTCCGCAAGATTGACGTGGGCAAGATGGCCGTACGCGCCACCGAGGGCAACCTGGTGGCCTTCGTGCGCGAGCTCATGGACCTGTTTGAGAAGGCGGCCCACCGGCGGGGCATCACGTTCCGGTTCCGGCCGGCCGAGCCCGTCATCACCCTGTGGTTCGACGGCGCTATCCTCGACAAGGTGTTTTACAACCTGCTCTCCAACGCCTTTAAGTATACCCCCGACGGCGGGCAGATTACGGTGAGCCTGCAGCGCGGCCCGGCCAGCACCGTGCGGGTGAGCGTGGAAGACAACGGGCGCGGCATTGCGGAGGTTGACCAGCCCCACATCATGGGCTGGTTCTACCAGGGCAGCCAGGCGTCGCCCAACGGGTCGGGCCTGGGGCTGGCCCTGGCCGATGGCCTGACCCGGCTGCACGAGGGCACGCTGGCGTTTCGCAGCCAGTCGGGCCACGGCAGCACGTTTGAAGTAACCTTGCCGCTGGCCCGGCCGGCCACCTTCCTCGACGCCGAGCCGGCCCCGGCGCACGCCCCCCTGGCCCTGGATATGCTGCTGGACGACGATCCGGCGCCACCCCACCCGGCTGGCCCGGCCCGCACCGCCACCACGGTACTCGTGATTGAGGATCAGGAGGAGGTGCGCGACTTTCTGGTGCAGAAGCTGCAGCCGCATTTCCAGGTGAGCACCGCTGCCGACGGGGCCACCGGCCTGCGCCAAGCCGGCGAAACCATCCCCGATATCATCGTGTGCGACGTGAACCTGCCCGAGCTGAGTGGCCTGAAGGTAGCCGTGGCCCTCAAAGGCGACTGGCGCACCTCGCATATTCCGCTGGTGCTGCTCACGGCCCACGGTGCCCCCGAGCAGCAGATTGAGGGCGTGCAGGCCGGGGCCGACCTCTACCTGACCAAGCCCTTCAACCCTACCTTTCTGGTGGAGAGCCTGCGCACCCTGCTACGCAACCGCGACCAGCAGCGCGAGCATTTCCGCCGCGAGCTGAGCGTGAACACCGCCACCGTGGCCCCCCAGCGCGTGGACCAGAAGTTCCTGGCCGACCTCACCGCCATCATCGAGGCGAACCTCGACCGGCCCGGCCTGAGCGTCGACGACATTGCCCGCAGCCTGGGCGTGTCGCAGATGCAGCTCTACCGCAAAGTGAAAGCCCTGCTGGGCACCGGGGTCACGGACTACATCCACGGCCTGCGCCTGACCAAGGCCCGGCAGCTGTTGCTGCAGGACGGCAGCACCGTAGCCCAGGTAGCCTACCAAACCGGCTTCTCTTCCCCTTCCTATTTCGCGACCCTCTTCAAAGGCCGATACCAGGTGTCGCCGTCCGAGTTCAAAGCCCTGCACGCCGCCAACCAATACTGACGGATTTTTGCAGGCGGTGTACGATTCGTGAAGATGCGCCCGGCTTGCGCAAACGGTTGTTGGGCCTAACCCACTGACCAGCAGGCCGGGTATAGATAATTGACTCATTGTAAGAATCCTTGATGCTTTTGAAAGAAAGCAGCAGATGATTACTGGAAATCGGGGTAACATTTGGGAAACGTTCTGGCCGGGCCTCCCATGATTCAACGCAAAGTAATTTTCTGGTCCATGGTCACGGCGCTCGGCGGCTTCCTGTTCGGGTTCGACACGGCCGTGATTTCGGGCGCGGAAAAAGCCATTCAGCAGCTCTGGCAGCTCAATGCTTTTGAGCACGGATTCACCATTTCCATTGCCCTCATCGGCACGGTGCTGGGGGCCATGTTTGGCGGCATTCCGAGCGACCGGCTGGGGCGGCGGCAGACGCTGCGCTGGATTGCGGGGCTCTACCTGGTATCGGCGGTGGGGGCGGCGCTGGCCCCGGCCTGGGTGCCGTTCCTGCTATTCCGCTTTTTGGGCGGGCTGGGCGTGGGGGCCTCGTCGGTCACGGCCCCGCTCTACATCTCCGAGATTTCGCCGGCCGAGTCGCGGGGCAAGCTGGTAGGCCTGTTTCAGTTCAACATCGTCTTCGGCATTCTCATTGCCTACCTCTCCAACTACCTGCTGGCCAACGCCGGCGAGCACTCCTGGCGGCTGATGCTGGGCGTGCAGGCGGTACCGTCGGTGGCCTTCCTGCTGTTCCTGTTCCGGGTGCCCGAAAGCCCGCGCTGGCTGCTGCTGCACGGCCGCCTGGCGGAGGGCCGCGACGTGCTGCGCATCATCGGCCCGGAAACGGTGGAGGCCGACGTGGCCGCCATTCTCACGGCGCAGGCGCGGGCGGGGCAGCAGAGCGAGTCGCTGTGGGCCACGCAGTACCGCACACCGGTGCTGCTGGCCGTGACCTTCGCCTTCTTCAACCAGGTGTCGGGCATCAACGCCATCATCTACTACGCCCCGCGCATCTTCGAGATGACGGGGCTGGGCCAGGGCGCAGCGCTGCTCTCGTCGGCGGGCATCGGGCTGGTCAACTTTGTCTTTACCCTACTGGGCGTCAACGTCATCGACCGGTTTGGGCGGCGCAAGCTTATGCTGGTGGGCTCGCTGGGACTCATTGCCACGCTCGGGCTGGTGGCCCGGGCATTCTACGCCGAGCAGTTCGGGGGCATGCTGGTGCCAGGGCTGCTGTTCGTATACATCGGCTTCTTTGCCTTCTCGCAGGGCGCGGTTATCTGGGTGTTCATTTCCGAGATTTTCCCCAACGCCGTGCGGGCCAAGGGGCAGGCCCTGGGCTCGTCCACGCACTGGGTAATGGCCACGGTCATCGCCTTCACCTTTCCTTATTTCGCCGAAAAGCTGGGCGGCGGGCACACGTTCACATTTTTCTGCGCCATGATGGTGCTGCAATTGATTTTCGTGCTGCGCTTCATGCCCGAAACCAAGGGCAGCAGCCTCGAGCAAATGGAAAAAACCCTGGTCATGCACTAGCGGCGCGGGCAGTTTCTGCAACCCCCTTTTTATAGCCTCTAACCCTCCTAACCGTTCCGTCGAGCCTGTCGAAGCATCGCCGCTTTGCGGGGCCCTCGTCCGCTGCAACTGACGAGCCCAAGGCCGGCGCTGCTGGTGGGCCGATGCCCGGCACCAAAGCAGCGCGCTGCTTCGGCAGGCTTAACGGAACGGCTTTTTTCACTCCTTCCTCATTCCCTCCCATGCCCATTGTCTGCTTCGGAGAAATGCTCTGGGACGTGCTGCCCACCGGCAAGCAGCCCGGCGGCGCGCCCCTCAACGTGGCGGTGCACCTGCACAACTTTGGCCTGGCGGCCGAGATAATCAGCCGGGTGGGCCACGACGATCTGGGCTCCGAGCTGCTGGCCTTCGTCGCATCCAAAGATATCGGCACGCGCTTCGTGCAGCGCGGCGAAACCCACCTGACGGGCGTGGTGAAGGCCAACGTGAGCGACAGCATGGAGGTGACCTACCAGATAGTGCAGCCCGTGGCCTGGGACTACATCCACTACGAAACCGCGCTGCGGGTGCTGGTCGAAACCTGCGAAGCCTTTGTGTTTGGCAGCCTGGCCGCCCGCCAGGCCCCTTCCCGCGAAACGCTCTACCGCCTGCTGCAGCAGGCCCCGCGCAAGGTGTTCGACGTGAACCTGCGGCCCCCGCACTACTCGCGCGACGTGGTAACGTACCTGCTGAACCAGGCCGACATGGTGAAGCTCAACCACCACGAGCTGGCCGAAATCATGGCCTGGTTTGGGGTGAACCCCGACGAAACCACCGCCCTGCGCTGGCTGGCCGAACGGTTTCAGCTGCAAGCCGTGTGCGTGACCAAAGGGGCCGCCGGCGCCGCCCTCTGGGTGAACCAGCAGC
This sequence comes from Hymenobacter fastidiosus, assembly GCF_039539565.1. Classification (NCBI taxonomy): domain Bacteria; kingdom Pseudomonadati; phylum Bacteroidota; class Cytophagia; order Cytophagales; family Hymenobacteraceae; genus Hymenobacter; species Hymenobacter fastidiosus. The sequence continues at coordinate 56,864 of NZ_BAABDJ010000036.1, forward strand.
TGTACCGCAGCCCCGGCATTGTGGTGCGGGTGCAGGACACCATCGGCAGCGGCGACGCTTTTCTGGCGGCGCTGCTCCGGGGCTGGCTGGCCGGCCAGGCCCCGGCCGAGTACCTGGCCTTTGCCTGCGCGGCAGGCTCGCTGGTGGCCACTTGCCAGGGCGCCACGCCGGCCATCTCCGAAGCGCAGGTGCTGGCCCTGGCCACCGCTGCGGCTGCCTGAAGTCCCTTTCTACCGTCGCTTTTTCCTCGCATGAAACTCGCTTTACTTTCCGCTTTCACCCTGCTGGCCACTTTTCAGGGCGCCGCGCAAGCCCCCGACCCCTACCGGCCGGTGTACCACTTCACGGCGCCCAAAAACTGGATTAACGACGCCAACGGCCTGGTGTACACCAACGGGCAGTATCAGCTTTTTTACCAGTACAACCCGTTCAGCGCCGACCCCGGCCACCTGAGCTGGGGCCACGCCACCAGCTCCGACCTGTTGCGCTGGACGCCCCAGCCCGTGGCCCTCACCGAGTACCAGAACCCGGACGGCAGCAACACCATGATTTTTTCGGGCAGCGCCGTGGTGGATAAGGACAACACGTCCGGCCTGTTTCCGGCCGGCCAGAACGACGGCCTCGTGGCCTTCTATACCGGCCACGTGGAGCGGCCCGGCGTGGTGCTGCGCCAGCACCAGAACCTGGCCTTCAGCCTCGACCACGGCCTCACCTGGCAGCGCTACGCCCAGAACCCCGTGCTCGACATCGACAGCAAGGAGTTCCGCGACCCCAAGGTATTCTGGTACGCCCCCCAGCAGAAGTGGGTGATGGCCACCGTGAAGGCCGACCGCCAGCAAATCTACCTCTACGAATCGAAAAACCTGAAAGCCTGGACCTTCCTCAGCCGCTGGGGCCGGGCCGGCAATACCGTGCGCGAGTGGGAATGCCCCGACCTGTTTGAGCTGCCCGTACCCGGCGGCGGCACCAGGTGGGTGCTGCTGATTTCGGCCGGCAACCCCACCGAGCAGTTCCGGGGCCAGCAGTACTTCCTGGGCAGTTTTGACGGCCAGTCCTTCACCCCCGACCAGCCCTACGACGAGGCCAGCTACCTCGATTTCGGCAAAGACTTTTTCGCCGGGGTCACCTTCAACGACGCGCCCGACAACCGGCGCGTCCTGATAGGCTGGACCAACGACTGGGCCTACGCCCGCGACGTGCCCACCGGCACCCAGTGGCGCGGCAACTTCGCCGTGCCCCGCGAGCTGAGCCTGCGCCGCACGGCCCAGGGCCTGGCGCTGGTGCAGCGGCCCGTGCCCGAGCTGCGCAAGCTGGGCAAGGCAGCCGTGAACCTGAAAACCCTGGCGCTAAAACCCGGCCCGGCGGGCTACGAGCTGCCGTTCCGGGGCGAGGCCTACGACCTGGAGTTGACCCTGAAGCCCGGCACGGCCAAAATCCTCAGCCTGCACGTGCTGCAAAGCGAGGCCGAGCGCACCACGCTGCGCTACGACGTGGCCCGGCAGGAGCTGACGCTGGACCGCACGCAGTCGGGCAACGTGGGCTTCCACCCCCTGTTTGCCAGCAGCCTGGAAACGGCGCGCGTGCCCCTGCAAAACGGGCTGCTGAAGCTGCGGCTACTGGTAGACAAGTCAGTAGTGGAAGTATTCGCCCAGGACGGCGAAGTGACGCTCACCGACCTGGTTTTTCCCCGGCAGCACGCCGGCCGCATCACCCTGGCGGCTGAAGGCGGAACGGCGCAAGTCACCGCGTTGCGCCTGACCAACCTGAACCAACCCATTGCGCCGTAGCCAGTCAGCGCTTTCCCAACTCACTTTCTCCGCTTCAACAACCAACACCAGTGCATAAAGCGAGTAGCGGGGCCGGCCGCCCCGAAATCGATTGCAGTAATCCCCGTTCGGCTGAAGGCCGCTATAATTCCCACCATTCACCATTTTCACTCATGAGAAACAACTGGTACCCAACGCACAATCACGCAGCCGGGGTCCCGGCTGGTCGATTCGGACCCGCGGCGGTGTTTAGAATGCTGGCTTTCGCCCTGCTGGCTATTTTTATTCCGCTGCTCAGCCAGGCGCAGAACCGGACCATTACCGGCAAGGTGAGCGACCCCGCCGTGGGCGGCCTGCCCGGCGTAACGGTACTGGTGCCGGGCACCAGCAATGGCACCAGCACCGGGGCCGACGGTAGCTTCCAGCTGGACGTGCCCGCCACGGCCACTACGCTGTCTTTCTCATTCGTGGGCTACGCCATGCAGCAAGTCGATATCACGGGCAAAACCTCGGTGCAGGTAACAATGAAAACCAACGCCCAGGGCCTGGACGAGGTGGTGGTGGTAGGCTACGGCACGGCCCGCAAGCAGGACGTGACCGGGGCGGTGGCGGTTATTGGGGAAAAGGACTTCAACCGGGGCACCTTCACCTCGCCCGAGCAGCTGATTCAGGGCCGCACGTCGGGAGTACAGGTGGGCAACAACAGCGGCCAGCCCGGTGGGCCGGCTACCGTGCGCATCCGCGGCAACTCCGCCGTGACGGGCTCGGGCCAGCCGCTCTACGTGGTAGACGGCGTACCGCTCGACGGCCGCTCGGCCCGCCCGGGCCTGGTGGCTTCGAACGACATTGGGGCCGGTGCCGACAGCAACCCACTCAACTTCCTCAACCCCGACGACGTGGAGTCGGTGACGGTGCTCAAAGACGCCTCGGCCACGGCCATTTATGGCTCGCGGGCTGCCTACGGGGTGGTGCTTATCACCACCAAGAAAGGCAAAACGGGGGCCCCGGTCCTCAACGTGGGGGTTTCTACCGGCTTCTCGACCCTGTTGCGCCGGCCTGAGTTCCTCGACGCCAGCCAGTACCGGGAGGCCTTGACTTACTACGGCGTAACCGGCGGCGACAAAGGGGGCGACGTGGACGCGCTGGACGAAATTCTGCGCACCGCCCGCCTGCAGAACTACAACGTGGCCATGAGCGGCGGCGGCGAAACCGGCCGCTACCGCCTCTCGCTCGGCTACCTCGACCAGGATGGCATCGTACGCAAAACGGGCTTTAAGAAATACAGCGCCAACCTCTCGACGAACTTTCAGTTTCTGGAAAGCAAAAAACTGGGCCTCGACATCAACCTGACTACCAGCCAGTTCCGGGAGCAGCTGGCCCCGATTACGACCGATGCCGGCTTCCGCGGCAGCCTGATTGGGCAGGCCCTGCAATGGAATCCCACGCAGTCGCTGCGCAACCCCAACGGTACGCTGTTCGTGCAGGCCGGCGACGTGGTGAACCCCGTGGCCGCCCAGGAGTATTATAACGACAACTCCCGGGTAACCACCATTTTGGCCAATGCCTCACCTTACTACAAGTTTACCGACTGGCTGGAGTACCGGGCCTTGCTGAGCGTGAACTACAACACCGGCCAGCGGCGCACCTCCATCGACCAGCGCCTCATCAACTTCCCCGATCTGATTGACAAGGGCTTTGCCAGCATCAGCGACAACGAGCTGACCACGCAGCAAATCGCCCAGACGCTTAACTTCAACAAGGCCATTGCCGGCGACCTGAACCTGAACGCGTTGCTGGGGTACGAGTACACGAAGTTCGCCAATTCGGGCTCCAACGTGAATGCGTTTGGCAACCCCGCCGGGGGCGGCTTCGGGGTCTTCGGCCTCGATTACACCAACTACATTCAGTATTCGGCGGCCGGCAACCGCCAGGTGTCGTCCTTCATCGACCCGTCGTCGGAGCTGCAGTCGATTTTTGGCCGCGCCATCCTCAACTACAAGGACCGCTACGTGCTGACCGGCACGCTGCGCCGCGACGAGAGCAGCAAGTTCGGCCCCAACAACCGGGTGGGCTACTTTCCCTCCTTTGCCGTGGCCTGGGACCTGGGCCAGGAGGACTTCTTCCCGGCCGAGAAGCTCAGCCAGCTTAAGTTGCGGGCCGGCTACGGACGCACGGGCAACCAGGAGTTTCCCGCCGGCTCGGCCCAGTCGCGCTACACCTTCGACAACAACGGCCAGGCCCAGTCGCCGCTCAACGTCGGGAACGACGATTTGAAGTGGCAGTCGGACGCGCAGTTCAATGCCGGCATTGATATCGGGGCCTTCGACAGCCGCCTCACCTTCACGGCGGACTACTTTTACAAAAGCACCACTGACCTGCTGTTTCCCACCACTCCCGGGGAGCCCCGGCCCTCCAACGCGGCCATTCAGTGGGAAAATCTCGACGGCAAGATCATAAACAAAGGCGTGGAGCTGGCCGTGACTACGGCGCTGGTGCGTAGCGAGCAAGTGGAAGTGGGCCTGAACGTCAACGCCACCTTCATTCGCAACGAAGTATCGGACCTGATTGGGGCACCCATTCCGACCGGGGCCATCAACGGGCAGGGCCTGTCCGGGGCGTTGTCGCAAAGCATTCGCAACGGACTGCCCATCAACGCCTTCTACCTGCCCCAGTACAATGGCCTGAACGACAATGGCCTATCCAACGAATTTGGCGCCCTCGGGTACGCGGGCAGCCCCAACCCCCGCACACTACTGGGGTTGAGCGCTAATGCCCGCTACGGCAAGCTCGCCCTCATTGCCAACATGACCGGCGTGTTCGGCCAGTACGTTTACAACAACACGCTCAACGCCGTGGGCAACGTGGGTCAGATCGGGGCCGGCAAAAATATTGCCCTCTCCACTTTCGAAAACCCCATTAAGGAAGCCACCGGCAACCCGTCGGCGGCCTCGACCCGCTACCTGGAAAAGGGCGACTTCCTGAAGCTGTCCAACGTCACGCTGTCCTACAGCTTCGGCGACGTGAGCAGCTTCATTAAGGGGGCCCGGATATACGCCACGGGACAGAACCTGTTTGTGTTTACCGACTACGACGGGTTCGACCCGGAAATCAACACCGTGAAGCGCGGGGCCAACCAGGTTCCTTCCGTCGGGATTGACTACCTGCCCTACCCCAGCGCCCGCACCTTCACGTTCGGCGTCAATTTCTCCCTGTAACTCCTAATTTATTCCCACCATGAAATACCCTAAAATTGTCTGTACGGCCGCCGTGCTGACGTTGCTACAGGTGGTTAGTAGCTGCGAAGTCAACGAGGTTCTGGAAGGCCAGCTCACGGAGGGCCAGATTCCGCGCGGCGACCCGGCGGCCTTGCTCACGGGCGTCTACAACGCGCAACGGGACCCCATCCAGGGCTGCGTGAGCGTGTTTGCCCTCGAGGAGGTCTCCACCGATGCCCGCATCATGCCCACCCGCGGCCCCGACTGGGACGACAACGGCAAGTGGCGGCAGCTGTTCAACCACACCTGGGACCCCAACAACGAGCGGGTGCGCGAAACCTACACCCAGCTCAACGGCATCATCTTCGCCGCTACCGACCTGCTGCGCTTCAATCCTACCACGCAGCAGCAGGCCGAGGCCCGGTTCCTGCGGGCCTGGGCCATGTTCCTGGTGCTCGACCTCTACGACCAGGTGCTTTACCGGGAGCCGGGCGAGAAGCTGAGCGAGCTGGCCCGCATCCGCAAGGGCAGCGAAGCGCTCAACTACATCGTCAGTGAAATCACGGCTATTCAGGCCAGCCTGCCCGATGCCCCCGTTAGCCGCGCCACCAAGGATGCCGCCCGGGTGCTGCTGATGAAGTGCTACCTCAACAAGGGCGTGTACGCCAACCGCCAGGCCCCGACGTTTGCCGCCGCCGACATGAATCAGGTGGTGGCACTGGCCGACCAGATCATCACCAGCAACAAGTACTCATTCACGCCCAACTTCTTCGACAACTTCGCGCCCAACAACGGCGCCATTGGCCGGGAGAACATCTTCACCCAGGAAAATACGTTCGGCAACAGCGGCCCTACGCGCGACTTCTGGAAGTTTGTGTCGCACTACAAAATGGTGCCCGTGGACGGCTACAATGGCCCGGCGACGACGGCCGAGTTCTACGACCTGTTTGAGGCGACCGACAAGCGCCGGGGCGTGGCCTACGATGTCAGCGGCGGCCCCGCTAACCCGGGCCGGCGCATCAACGTGGGCTTCCTCATTGGCCAGCAGTACAATCTGCTGACCGATGCCCCGCTCGAAACGCGGCGGGCCGGCACACCGCTGATCTTCACCAAGGACATCAATCTGTTTGAAACCGGCGCCGACCTCGAAGCCAAGGGCATCCGCCCGCTGAAATACCCCGTCGACTACGTGAGCGAAGGCAAAGGCGGCAACGGTGCCGAAAACGACCACGTGAGCTTCCGGCTGGCCGACGTGCTGCTGATGAAGGCCGAAGCCATTCTGCGGGGCGGCACGGCCACCAGCGCCGGCACCTTCGGGGCCACGCCGCTGGCCCTCGTCAACACGCTGCGTACCCACCCCTCGCGCGGGGCCAGCGCCCTGGCCGCGCTCACCCTCGACGAGCTCAGCAACGAGCGGGGCCGGGAGCTGTACGGCGAATCGTGGCGGCGGCAGGACCTGATCCGGTTCGGCAAGTTTCTGCCGGCCCGCAAAGACAAGCCCGCCAGCGCTCCGACGCGGCTGATTTACCCCATTCCGCAAACGCAGGTGGACGTGAACCGCAACATCACCCAGAACCCCGGCTACTAAGCCCGGGCCACTCTCCGGTAGCGCAGGAGCAGGCCGTTGGTTGCTGCCCGTCGGCAGCGGCCAGCGGCCTGTTTGCGTGGATATTGCTTTTGCTACCAGCAAATAAAGGCCGAAGGGGGCAACCTCACCCGGTTTGTAGAAGCCCAGAAGCTCACCGGCCGCGACAACGGCCGCACACCGTTTCAGTGGGATGCCACCGCCAATGCCGGCTTCAGCACCGGCAAACCCTGGCTGACGGTTAACCCTAACTACCCCACCATCAACGCCGCCGCCGAGGAAGAGGCCCCCAACTCCGTCCTCAACTATTTCCGCAAGGCCACGGCCCTGCGCCGGCAGCACAAAGTGCTGGTGTACGGGGCCTACCAGCTGCTCGACGCGGCCAATCCGCCCATCTACGCCTACACCCGCACGCAGGGGCCGGAGAAAGTGCTCGTGGTGCTCAATTTCACTTCCGAAAAGCGCGCCTGGGCGCTGCCCGCCGGCCTGGCGCTGGGCGGTGCGCCCTGGCTCAATAACTATCCTACCTTTAGTCCAGCCGCCACGCCGGCGCTGCAGCCCTGGCAGGCGCTGGTGCTGCCGCTGCGCTAAGTGCGGAAAACAACTCGTCCGGCCTTTACCGGCCAGCCTTTACTGCCCTCCATTCAGCTCGTCCTACGCCTACCTAAATTCTCCCCATGCCCGCGCACAGCAAAAAACTACATCTGCTCTTATCCGCCCTGGCGCTGCTGCTCCTTGCTGCTCCCCGGCCGGCCGAGGCCCAGGCCCCCGACCCCTGGCGCATCGCCGCCGACCCGGTAGACCCGCGCAACTACTACGGCGTGACGGTGGCCAACGGCATGCTCGGCATTGTATCGTCGCCAGAGCCGTTTCAGGTGAAGAGCGTGGTGCTGGCCGGGGCCTACGACCAGTACGGCCGGGGCCGGGTGAGCAACTTTCTCAATAGCTTCAACCTGCTGAACATGTACCTGGAAGTGGACGGCCGCCGGCTCTCGGGCAAGGACGTGACCAACTTCCGCCAGGAATTGGACCTGCGCCACGCCGCCCTCACCACCACCTTCGACTACGCCGACAAGGCCACCATCCGCTACACCCACTACGCGCTGCGGCACCTGCCGTTCACGGTGCTGCTCGACGTATCCATAACGGCCAAAAAGGACGTGGCCCTCATTGCCGCCAGCGTCATGGACGCCCCGGATGCCCTGCGCGAGGTGCAGAACTACTACAACGAAATCGACCGGCCCCACGTCGCGCTCAGCCTGCTCACGTCGTCGGCGAAGAGTTCGACCGGCAAGCTGCAGCTGTGCGCCTCCAACAGCTTTCTGTTCGGGGAGCCGCACGGGCAGGAGCCGCGCGTCATCCACGAAATGTGGGACAGCAACCAGCACCTGATGAAGTTCAGCAAGGCGCTGAAGGCCGGGCAGTCGTACAGCTACGCCGTGGCAGGCTCGTCCATCACCTCGGCCCACCACGCCGACCCGCTCAACGAGGCCGAGCGCCTGACCATCTTCGCCCGCCTCGAAGGCAAGGAGCGCCTGCTGGCCTTCCACGCCAAGGCCTGGGACGAGCTGTGGCAGAGCGACATTCAGATTGCCGGGGACCCGCAGGCCCAGCAGGACGTGCACAGCATGATGTACCACCTCTACAGCTTCTCGCGGGCCGGCACCGACTACTCGCCCTCGCCGATGGGCCTTTCGGGGCTGGGCTACAATGGCCACGTGTTCTGGGACACCGATTTGTGGATGTTCCCGGCCCTGGCCGTGCTGCACCCCGAAATCGCCAGGTCGATGGTGGAGTACCGCTTCCGGCGGCTGGAGCCGGCCCGGCGCAACGCCTTCGCCCACGGCTACCAGGGCGCCATGTTCCCCTGGGAAAGCGCCGACACCGGCGTGGAGGAAACGCCCGTCTGGGCCCTGAGCGGCCCGTTTGAGCACCACATTACCGCCGACGTGGCGCTGGCCGCCTGGCAGTACTACTGCGTGACCCAGGACAAGACCTGGCTGCGCGAGAAAGGCTGGCCCATTTTGTCGGCCACCGCTGATTTCTGGGCCAGCCGGGTGGAGCGCAACGGCCCCGGCCGCTACGACATCAAAAACGTGGTGGCGGCCGACGAGTGGGCCGAAAACGTGGACAACAACGCCTTCACCAACGCCGCCGCCCAGGTGAACCTGCGCAATGCCGCCGCCGCCGCCAAGCTCCTCGGCCTGCCCGCCAACCCCGACTGGGTGCTGGTGGCCCAGAACATTCCCATCCTCAAAATGGCCGACGGCGTGACCCGGGAACACGCCACCTATAAGGGCGAGGGCATCAAGCAGGGCGACGTGAACCTGCTGGCCTACCCGCTGAAAACCATCACCGACCCCGCCCAAATCCGCAAAGACCTGGAATACTACGAAACCCGCGTGCCCACCGAAGGCACCCCGGCCATGACCCAGGCCATCTTCGCGCTGCTCTACGCCCGCCTCGGCAACGCCGACAAAGCCAAACTCTGGTTTAAGGATGCCTACGAGCCCAACCTGCTGCCGCCCTTCCGCGTCATCGCCGAAACCAAGGGCGGCACCAATCCCTACTTCGCCACCGGTGCCGGCGGGGTGCTGCAAGCCGTGCTCATGGGCTTCGGCGGGCTGAACATCACGCCCACGGGCATCACCCAAAGCAAAACCACGTTGCCCACGGGCTGGCAGTCGGTAAAGATTACGGGCGTGGGCCCGCAGCGCAAAACCTACTCCGTGAGTAGATAATGGTGTTTTAGTGAGCAAAAAGCCCGTCAAGCCGAGCGCAGCCGAGGCATCTCGCGGGTGGCAGTACCTCAATCGTTGAACGAAGCGAGCGAGATGCCCCGGCTGCGCCCGGCACGACATTATTCCCGCAAAACCCCACCTCATGCGCAAGCTATTCCTCGCGTTGCTGCTCGCCACCACGAGCCTCGCCTTTGCCCAAACGCTGCCGCCCTCGCCCCGGCAACTGTATCCCGGGCTGTTCGAGGCGGTGCAGCTGGGCCGCGTGTACCCCGACAATAAAACCTTCGTCGATGCCGTGGCCAAACAGCCCCCGGCCGACGTGCTGCGCGCCTACAACCAGCAGAAAGCCGGGCCGGGGTTCGACCTAAAAACCTTCGTGGCGGCCCACTTCACGCCCCCCGCCGCGGCCGGCGGCCAGTACCAAAGCCGGGTAGCGGCCGGCCTGCGCGCCCACCTCGACACGCTCTGGACCGTGCTCCAGCGCCAGCCCGACGCCAAACAGCAAGTGGGCTCGTCGCTGCTGCCGCTGCCGCGGCCCTACCTCGTGCCGGGCGGGCGCTTCCGCGAGGTCTACTACTGGGATTCGTATTTCACTATGCTCGGGCTGGCCGAAAGCCACCGCACGCCCGTCATCCGCGACATGGTCGACAACTTCGCCTACCTGCTCGATACCTACGGCTTCATCCCCAACGGCAACCGCACCTACTACCTCACCCGCTCACAGCCCCCGTTTTTCTCCCTGATGGTGAGCCTGCTGGCCCGGCAGGAAGGCGGCCTGAAAACGCTGCCCCGCTACCAGAAGCAGCTGCTGCGCGAATACGCCTACTGGATGGCCGGGGGCGTAACACTGAAGCCCGGCACCGCCAAAAACCGCGCCGTGCGCCTGCCGCGGGGCGAGCTGCTGAACCGCTACTGGGACGACAGCGACCAGCCCCGCGAGGAATCCTACGTTGAGGACGTTGAAGCGGCTAAACGCAGCCCGCAGCCGCCCGCCCGGTTCTACCGCAACGTGCGCGCCGCCGCCGCCTCGGGCTGGGACTTCAGCACCCGCTGGTTTGGCCCCAAAGGCGACCTGGGCAGCATTCAAACCACGGATTTGGTGCCCGTTGATTTAAACTGCCTGCTTTACAACCTCGAAACTACCATTGCCAAAAGCTACCGGCAGCAGGGCAACGGGGCGCGGGCCACCGCTTTTCTGGCCAAGGCTCAAGCCCGTAAAAAAGCCATTCTGGCCTACTGCTGGGATGCCAAAGCCGGCTGGTTTGTCGATTATAACTTCCGGCGGCAGCAGCGCTCCCCGCGGCAGACCCTGGCCGGCGTGTACCCGCTCGAATTTGGCCTGGCCACCCCGGCGCAGGCCAAGCTGGTCGCCGCCGGCTTAAAAACCAGCTTCCTCAAACCCGGCGGCCTGACCACCACCCGCACCCGCAGTGGCCAGCAATGGGACGCGCCCAATGCCTGGGCGCCTCTGCAGTACATGGCCATCGACGGCCTGGAGCGCTACAACCACACCACCCTGGCCCGCACCATCGGCACCCGCTGGATTAGCCTTAACCGCGAAGTATTCCGGCAAACCGGCAAGCTGATGGAGAAATACAACGTCGTCGACCCCCATCTGAAAGCCGGCGGCGGCGAGTACCCCCTGCAAGACGGCTTTGGCTGGACCAACGGCGTACTGCTCAAACTCATGAATAAATACGAACCGCAAAAGCCGTTGTGAGGCAGCGGGAGCCCCAGGCGACAGCGTTTGCCCGGTCCCGCAAAAATGCCCCGGCATCTTCCGATACCGGGGCATAGTGCCGGAGTCGTCAACGCCCGGGCTTACATCCCGGCGCCGACGGCTTCCTTCTCCTTCTTCTTCTTGACTTTGGTTTTGCCGCCGTCCTCGGTTTTCACTTTCATCTTCTCCACGTCGCTCATGCCATTGAGCAGAGCCGCACTGCTGCCGCCCAGGCCCACGCCGGGGTTCGGGCCGTTGTTGACGATGGTCATCTCATCGACCAGGCTCTTGGCGCCACCGAGCTTCTCGATGCACCAGAGCACGTAGCGGATGTCCACGTTGATGCAGCGCTTCAGATTGGGGTCGTAGGCCAGGTCGCCGGTCATGGCTTCCCAGTTACCGTCGAAGGCAATGCCGATCAGCTCGCCCCGGCCGTTGATGACGGGCGAGCCGGAGTTGCCGCCGGTGATGTCGTTATCGGTAATGAAGGCTACCGGCAGCTGGCCGTCCTTGCCGGCGAAGCGGCCGTAGTCCTGGGCCTTGAGCAGGGCCAGTTCCCTGGTCGGCACCGCAAACTCGGGGTTGGTGGCGTCTTCCTTTTCCAGAATACCCCGGGCCGTGGTTTTGTAGTCAAACTTCACCGCGTCGCGGCCGGTGTAGGCGCGCACGGTGCCGTAGCTCAGCCGCAGCGTGGAGTTGGCGTCGGGCGAGTATACTTTGTCGGTGTTCTTGGCGCGCAGGGCCGCCACGTAGGCGCGGTTGGCCCGGCCCAGCGGGGCCTGGAAGGCCTGCTGCTTGGGCAGGATGTTCTGGGTGTAGTTGCTGTAGACCGAGTTGAGGGTGGCAAACGCCGGATCCTTTTCCAGCTGGGCCAGCGTGGGCTTGGCCAGGAAGGCCTCCACTTTGCTCTTCGAGGTCAGGAAGGAGTTGGCAAATACGTAGTCGGCATACTTCTTCATCGAGCCGCCGTACTGCTTTTCCACGGTGCGGAACACGTCCGGCTGCTGGGCTTTCGGTACGTCGTTGTAGTACAGCTGCATCAGGGCCGCGTACACCTTCTGGTCGGTGGCCACATTGTAGTCTTTGAAGAAATCTTCCAGAGGCCCCTGCAGGTCGGCCGTGGCTTTTTTCACGGCGGCGGGGTCAGCCTTGGGGTCTTTCAGCAGCGTGTGGAGCGGCAGCATCCGGGCGGCGAAGGCGGTCAACTCGTTGCCCAGGGCGGCTTCGTTGAGGTACACGCTGGTCAGGTTGTACTCGCGCAGGCCGGCGTAGCTCCGGTTGATGTCGTTCAGGGCGGCGCCGTAGAGCTGGGTGCGGGCCGGGTCGGCGGCAATCCACTGGGCCAGGGCAGCCTCTTCAGCCTGCTTGGCCTCCACGGTTTTCAGGCGCTTCATGCCCTCGTTCTGCCCGAGGTAATACTTCCAGTAGTTGGCGATGCCGGCGTACTTGGAGGCGTACTTCAGGCGGATGTCGGCGCTCTGGTCCATGTCTTCCTTCCAGAGCTTGAGGCGGGTATCGCGCAGCTTCACCCGGGCGGGGTTGCTCTGGTCCAGCGTCAGCTGCAGGCCGGCGGCGGGCAAAAAGCGCTGGGTGCGGCCGGGGAAGCCGAACACCATGGCGAAGTCGCCCTCGCTCACGCCCTGCAGGCTTACCGACAGGTGCTTTTTGGGCTGGTAAGGTACGTTATCGGTCAGCGGGCCGGTAGTGGGCTTATTGTCTTTGGAGGCATACACCCGGAACATGGAGAAGTCGCCGGTGTGGCGGGGCCACATCCAGTTGTCGGTGTCGCCGCCGAACTTGCCCACCGCTTCCGGCGGGGCGCCTACCAGGCGCACGTCGCCGAAGCGTTGGTACACGAACAGATAGTACTCGTTGCCGGCGAAAAAATCGCGCACGTAGGCTACGTACTGGCCGTTTTCCTTGGCCGCGTCCGCCAGCTCCTTCTGGTGCTTCTGCACCAGGGCGGTGCGCTCCTGCTCGGTCATCTGGGGCGTCACGCCGTCGAGCACCTTGGCGCCCACGTCTTCCATGCGCACCAGAATGTCGACGAACAGGCCGGGGTTGGTTTTTTCCTCAGCGGGGTTCGCGGCGAAAAAGCCGTCCTGCAGAATGTTCTTCGCGGGCGTACTGTGGCTTTGCAGCGCGTCGTAGCCGCAGTGGTGGTTGCTCAGCATCAGCCCGCGGTTGCTCACGAACTCGCCGGTGCAGAAGCCGCCGAGCTGCACGATGGCATCCTTGAGGCTGGCGTTGTTGACGTCATATATTTCTTCGGCCGTCAGCTTAAGGCCTTTTTTCTGCATGTCGGCGTGGTTGAGGCGCTTCACGTAGAGCGGCAGCCACATTCCTTCATCGGCGTGGGCGGCGCCGGGCAGCAGCAGCACGGCCAGCAGCGCCAGGGTAAGCCAGTTGATTTTCAGCATGGGAATTTGTTGGTAAGAGAATAAATTGGGAGCAAACTGCCGTTAAGCCGTTGCGAAATCAAATCTACAACTTGCCGGCTGTTTACCGCTACTGGCGCCGCTACTGGCGGAAGTCTTAGCCGCCTTAGGCGGCGCGACTTCCAGCCGCAGCACGAGGTCAGTCTCCTGACTGACGGCTGTTGAACAACTGTTGCTGGCACCATTGCGCAAGTCCGGAGACTTGCCGCGTGCTTCCGGCTGGAAGTCGCGCCACCGGCGGCGGCTTAAGACTTCCGCCAGCGGCAGCTTCGATACGCTAACCTGACCTTTTGCTTACTCTTCCCATGTCTTTTCTCTTCCGGCAACTATTCCTGGCGCTCATCTGGCTGTACCAGAAGCTGATTTCGCCGCTCACGCCGCCCAGCTGCCGGTTTCAGCCCACCTGCTCAGCCTACGCAGCCCAGGCCCTGCGCAAGTACGGGCCCTGGCGGGGAGGCTGGCTGGCCCTGCGGCGCATCGGGCGCTGCCACCCCTGGGGCGGGCACGGCTACGACCCGGTACCCTGAGCCGCGCTTTCTGCGTACACGCTCTTCTACCGCTGCCTGGGCCCCGGGGCCCGGGCAGCTTTTTTTTCGCACCAGCTTACCCTACCATGCGCAGATTATTTGTGTTCGTCACCCTGATAAGTACCGTTATCGGCGGCAGCAGCTGCTCCGAAGCCCAGAGCGACGACAACGCCTCCAAAGGCAAGAAGAAGGATAAGTCGGAAGCGGGCAACGCCGGGGGGCTGGTGCCCGGCCTGCAGAAAGTGGGCACGATGAACAACGTGTCGGAAAGCTCGGGGCTGGCCCGTGCCAACACCGCCGGCACCTTCTACACCCACGCCGACGCCGGCAACGAGCCCATCCTCTACAAAGTGGACATGACCGGCCGCCTGCTCGAACGCTCCCAGCTGCCCTTCACCAACGTGGACTGGGAAAGCCTGGCCCAGGACGATAAGGGGACGCTTTTCATCACCGACGCCGGCAACAACAACAGCTCCCGCCGCGACCTGGCCATCTACCGCCTGAACCCCGGCACGTCGGAAACCACCAAAATCAAGTTCGTCTACGCCGACCAGCGGGCGTTTCCGCCGGGCAAGAAGGAGCGCAACTTCGACTGTGAGGCCTCGCTCTGGCACGCCGGTAAGCTCTACCTGTTCACCAAGGACCGGGCCCAGCAGCGCACCAGCAAAGTGTACACGTTGCCCGATCAGCCCGGCGAGCAAACCGCCCGCCTGCTGACCAGCCTGAGCATTCCCGGCGAAGTAACCGACGCCAGCCTCAGCCCCAACGGCCGGCGCCTGGCGCTGCTGGGCCGCGAAGAGCTGTTCCTGCTGGATGGCTCCGATCTGGCTTCAGCCCTGAAAGCCACCCCCAGACAGGTATCGCTGAAAGGCGCGGGCCAGACCGAAGGCGTGGTATTTCTGGACGACCAGACGCTGATGATCAGCACCGAGGAAGGCTTTTTGTACCAGTATAAAATTCCGGCGGAGTAAAAGCAAACGGCCATTACGCTGGAAACCAGCCGGTCATCCTGAGCATACCGCGCTTAAAGCGGTGACGAAGGACCTTCCTCTTCGCCTCTACCAAGCCTGTTTCAATGCCCAAAGCCCTTTCCCGTACGCAACGGAAAAGGGCTTTGGGCATTGAAACAGGCTTCTGATCAGCTCGGAGGAAGGTCCTTCGCAGGCAGACGCCAGATGAAGGATGACAAACGTATGCGGACTTTTTCTATTTGGCTTTGATGGCGGTTCCTTTTTGCGGAACCTCCTCGTCCAGATCCCGGGGCGCGTAGCCATAAGGGTTGCCGGAGTCTTTGCCGGCTTGCCAGAGCACCCACAGTCCGACCAGAATCAGCGGCAGGCTTAGCAGCTGACCGAGGTTCATGTGGGTCAGGGCCAGCATTTTCCGGTCCCACTCGCCCTGGTCTTCCTTCAGGAATTCACCCAGAAAACGCTGGGTGAACAGCAGCACGACGAACAGCCCGAACAGCCGGCCGCGCGGGGTGCGCTCCTTGGTGCGGGTCCACAGGAAATAGAGAATGACCAGCAGCAAAACGCAGAACAGCGCTTCGTAGAGCTGGGTGGGGTGGCGCAGCTCGTTGGGAATGTTGGTCACCTCGTGGTGAATCTCGTTGTAGCGGGCAAATTTGAAGGCCCACGGCACGTCGGTTACCTTGCCGATAATCTCGGAGTTGAACAGGTTGCCCATCCGGATCAGGGCCCCGCCAATGGCCACCACAATCACAATCCGGTCGAGCACCCAGAGGTAGTCGAACTTATTGTTGCGGGCAAACAGCCAGCAGGCCAGCAGAATGCCGATGGTCGCGCCGTGGCTGGCCAGGCCGCCCTCCCAGATTTTGAGAATGTCGAGCGGGTGGGCCAGGTAGTACTGCGGATCGTAGAACAGGCAGTGCCCCAGCCGGGCCCCCACCACCGTACCGATGAGCATGTAGATGGTAATCACATCGACCCAGCGCGGCGACACCCGCTCCGAGCGGTAGATGTGCGACAGCACGAAGGTGCCAATCACGAACCCCGACATGAACAGCAGCCCGTACCAGCGCAGCGTCAGCGGCCCGATATGAGCGATGATGGGGTCGGCAGTCCAGGTGATGAAAGCAAGCATAGGTAACATGGTTACGAAAAGATGGAAAGGACTCAAAGGTACTCAGACATTCGGCTTGCGGCTTGGCAAACTGCCCTCCTGCTCGGGCACTGGGCAGGAGCAGCGCGTAACGGCGGCGACCAGTCAGCGGGCGGGGAGCAATGCTTGCTGGCCGCCGGGATAGAGTTGATAGGGGGTGGCCGGCGCTGCTGAGCGCAGCACCGCACCGTCGCCGCTAAGCAGCAGTATTATACCGAGCATGAAGGCATAGCTGGGCCAGCGCAGCCAGGTGGGCAGCGGTTGGCGCTCCACCGGTGCCTCACCAACGAGCCGGGCACGGACCCGACTATAAAAAAACGGGCGCGGCTGGGCTTTTTGCTGGGCCCGCCATTGCCGCAGCAGGTTTTCCCATTCTTCATCGGCAGGCGGGCGAGGGGCGGAATCAGGCATGACGCAGGGAAAGAGTGAGATGGGTACGAAGAGTTTTGCGGGCGCGAAACAACAGGGATTCTACGGCCGGCACGGTGGTTTTGAGCACCGCAGCTATTTCCTCGTAGCTCAGTTCCTGCTCGTGGCGCAGCGTAAAAGCCAGCTGCTGCTGGTCAGGCAAGCGGGCAATATGGGCGAGTAAAAGCTCCAGCTGCTGCTGCCCTTCCATTCGCGCCTGCGGGTGCGCATGGTCAGGGGGCTCGTGCAGCACCTGGTTGTCGAAGCCCAGCAGGCTGGTGAAATAGGCAAAGCGCTTCCGGGTCCGGGCCCGCTGCCGATGTTTCAGGGCCCGCGAAGTGGCCAGCCGGTAGAGCCAGGTACTTAGCGCGGCATCACCCCGAAACCGGCCAATAGTTTGGTGGACTTCTACAAAGACTTCCTGCGCCACGTCTTCCGCCTCTTCCGGCGACCGTAGCAGGGCCAGTACCGTGCGGTAAATACGATTCTGGTATCGTTCCACCAGCGTGCGAAACGCAGCCTCGCTGCCCTGCTGCAATTGTACCACCAGCTCGGCATCAGCCGAAGCAGCGATGCATGGCGCAGGAGGCAGGGAGCCATGAACGATAGGCAGCGGGAGGGTATACACCAGGGAAGCGAGAGCTGAAGGATAGAAACGATACCTGTTCAGCTCCCGGCCCGGGCCGCGAATACTGAAGCTACACCTGCTTAGGCCACGTTAGCGCGTAAAACTTGCGCCAGCCCTTCCAACTTTCTTACAGCCCGTTGGCTTACAAGCAATTAGACTTGTTCCTAAACACAGAAAAGCGCAAATTCAGCGGTCATGCTTCATCTGGCGTCCGCGCAGTCGAAGCATCTCTACCGCTTTGTTGCTGTAGCATTGATTACTAATGCGGTAGAGATGCTTCGGCTGCGCGGACGCCAGATGAAGCATGACGTTCTTTTTTCATTATTGCTTATTCGGGAACAAGTCTATTGCCTTTACAAAAACCCGCAACACCCTTCTTCCGAAGCTCAACCATAACTTACCCGGTAACTACAACTCAGCCAGCTCCTGGGCGAAGCCTCCGCTCAGAATCGGGAAGCGCAGCCAGGAGCGCGGGTCCACATTGTAGTCGTCGAGGTGGAAGGCGGGGGCATACCGCTCGCGCTTCCACTGGTTGCGGCTCCAGAGCGTGTAGAAGCGCTTCACGTAGGTTTTGAGCTGCTCCGGTTCGTAGCTTTTCTCTTCCTGCACCAGCGCAGCCAGCACCTGGGCCGGACTGAGCCGGTCGTAGAAGGCCAGCCGCTCGATGCGGTTAAGCAGAATGTAGGGCATCAGGTCCTGCTCGTCGGTCTGCTGATGTTTCAGCGGGCGCAGCTCGGCGGTGGGCCACAGGGCATTCACGTGGCGCAGGCCGGGGTAGCCCAGCTCAGTTTCGGCCCAGCGCAGCCACTTCTTCACGAAGTCCTTATCCACGCCGGCAATGGGCGAGATGCTGCCGGCCGTGTCGCCGTCCATGGTGCAGTAGCCCACGGAAGCTTCCGAGCGGTTGGAGGTTGTCAGCAGCAGGCCGTTGAGCACGTTGGCCAGCATCCAGATGCCGGGAGCCCGCACCCGGGCCTGAATGTTCTGCAACGCCAGGTCGTCGGTTTCCCAGGTCAGCTTCCGACCCAGGGCGTGCTCAATCTTGCCCACGTAGCCGGTTACCTCCGCATCGATGCCCCAGTTGAAAAACACGGCCCCGAGGGAATCGGCCAGCTCTTTGGCCGAGTTGTAGGTGTCGTCGGAGGAGTTGACGGTGCCCTGGTAAGCGCAGGTGAGCAGCCTTTCCGTTAGTTTTTGGTTGGTAGTTTTTGGTTGGTGGTGGTTGGCCGAATTATTAATTACTAATTCTTCATTACTAATTCCAACGCGGCGCCTAAACTCCTCCACGCCCAGTTCCTCCACGCCCAGGCGCACCATTTCGGCCACGCCCACGGCGCACATGCAGGAGTCGGCCCCACCGCTCAAACTCAGCACGAAGCCTTTGCTGCGGGCCTTACGCAGGTAGTCGAACAGGGCCAGGCTCAGCGCCTGATTCAGCTCGCGGTACTCGTCGGGCTCGGACAGCGGCACGATGGTTTCAGCCAGCGGCAGATCGGTAGTGAAGTCCACGTCCACGTGCTCCATATCCACTTCCTTGAAGCTGAGCAGCTGGTTGCGGTGCAGCAGGTGGCCGTTGCGGGCCACCAGAATTTCGCCGTCGTAGATCATGCGGCCGGCTTCGTTGCCGAGCAGGTTGGCGTAGAGGTAGGTGCAGCGGAAGTTGCGCGACGCATTCAGCACCAGCTTGTAGCGCACGTCGGTTTTGCTCATCGCAAAGTGGCTGGCCGACGGATTCACGATCAGGTCCACGCGGCCCATGAGGCGGCAGGCAGGCCGCTCGTTGTCGGGCCGCCAGGCATCCTCGCAGATTTCGAAGCCGAACCGCACGCCCTTATGTTCGAACACCAGGTCGCCGATGGCCCACTGCTGCCCTTCCCAGACTACGGTGCCGGTTTCGCCGGCCCGCCACGGCGTAAACCAGCGCGGCTCGTAATGCACGCCGTCGTTGGCCAGAAACTGCTTGGCCGCGAAGCCCAGGATTTCGCCGTCGCGCAGCACGGCGGCCGTGTTGTAGGTGCGGTGGTTCAAACGGATGGGCAGCCCCACGCACACCAGAATGCCTTGGGTCCAGGGCCGGATCTGCTGCAAATGGGCCAGCGCCGACTCCGGGAGCCAGTCACTCAGAAACAGATCCTCGCAGCCGTAGCCCGTCAAACACAGCTCCGGCAAACACAGCAGCTCCACGCCCGCGGCTTTGGCCTGCTCAATAGCCTCGCGGATGGTGCGCAGGTTATGTTGCCAATCGAAGGGAATCTGGTTGAGGGCAGCGCCGGCAATTCGCATCTTAAAGAGATATTGATTCTATCTAACAACTGTATTCCCTGGCATCAGGTTGTCGTTAGCCCTCTGCGGACCTGCGCGAAACCACCCGCGTACCTCTGCGGGAACCGTCGTCTAACGATTTTTCCCGCAGAGGTGCGCGGTGGTTTCGCGCAGGTCCGCAGAGGGTTATACGCCCAGCGCCGTCAGGGCCCGCTCGGCGGCCAGCTGCTCGGCCTGCTTCTTACTCAGGCCCATGCCAGTAGCCACCACTTCGTCGTCGAGCACCACGGAGGCCGTGAACTCCATTACGCCGCCGGGGCGGGCTTCGCCGTTGAGGTCGTAACGGATGGCTTTGCCGTTGCGCTGGGCCCACTCGATGAGCTTGCTCTTGAAGTTGGTGGTGGTTTCGGTCAGGGACTTTACATCCACGAAGGATTTGATCAGCCGGCCCAGCACGAATTTGCGGGCCGCTTTGTAGCCCTGGTCGAGGTACACGGCCCCTACCAGCGCCTCCAGGGCGTTGCCGTTCACGGAGCGGGAGCGGGCGGCCCGGCCCTGGGCGGGGTCGAGCTGCACGAGCTTGTCGAGGCCGATTTTCAGGGCCAGGGCATTCAGGCTTTCTCGGTTCACGATGCGGGAGCGCAGCTCGGTGAGGAAGCCTTCCTGCTCGTAGGGAAACTTACGGAACAGGTATTCGGCTACCACCGCCCCCAGCACGGCATCGCCCAGAAACTCCAGCCGCTCATTGCTCTGATGGCGGCCCATATCCGTCTGCTGGCGCACGATGGAGGAGTGGGTGAACGCCAAATGGTAAAGCCGCACGTTGTCAGGCGTGCGGCCGGTTACCGTGGCAATAGCTTGCCGGAATGCTCTGTCGTGCCCCAGCACCCGCCGGAAAAAGCCGAAGAGCGGCAACGGCTGGCCGGGACGAATCATTAGTCTTGGAGCTTGCGGAAAAGGACGGAGGTATTGTGGCCGCCAAAGCCGAAGGTGTTGCTCATCGCCACGTTCACTTCCCGCTTCTGGGCCGCGTTGAACGTGAAGTTCAGGCGGGCGTCCAGCTCCGGGTCATCGGTGACGTGGTTGATGGTAGGCGGTACGATGCCGTGCTGAATGGCCAGAATGCTGGCTACCGCCTCAATGCCGCCCGCGCCGCCGAGCAGGTGCCCGGTCATGCTTTTGGTCGAGCTGATGTTGAGGTTGTAGGCATAGTCGCCAAACACTTTCTGGATGGCCTTGATTTCGGCTCCGTCGCCGAGCGGCGTGCTGGTGCCGTGGGTGTTGATGTAATCCACATCCTCCGGACCAATACCAGCGTCGCGCAAAGCGTTCTGCATGACCAGTACCACGCCTTCGCCGGTGGGGTCGGGCGCGGTGATGTGGTAGGCATCCGACGACAGACCGCCGCCGATGATTTCGGCGTAGATCTTCGCGCCGCGGGCTTTGGCGTGCTCATACTCTTCGAGAATGAGCGCTCCGGCGCCTTCCCCCAGCACGAAGCCGTCGCGGTCCTTGTCGTAGGGCCGCGAGCCGGATTCCGGGTCGTCGTTCCGCTCGCTCATGGCTTTGAGGGCATTGAAACCACCTACACCGGCTTCCGTAATAGCCGCCTCCGAGCCGCCGGTCACGGCCACGTCGGCCATACCCAGGCGGATATAGTTGTAAGCCGCCACGATGGCGTCGGAAGAAGAAGCGCAGGCCGAAGTGGTTACGAAGTTGGGGCCGCGGAAGCCGTTCTTGATCGAGATGTTTCCCGACGAGGAGTCGGCAATCATTTTCGGAATGAAGAACGGATTGTAGCGGGGCGTGCCGTCGCCCTTGGCGAAGTTGAAGCACTCGTCCTGGAAGGTTTTGAGCCCTCCAATCCCCGAGCCCCAGATCACGCCGACGCGGTCTTTATTGACGCCTTCCAGCAGGCCGGCGTCCTTGATGGCTTCGTCGGAGGCGATGACGGCAAACTGCGTGAACAGGTCCATCTTCCGGCCTTCCTTGGTGGGGAAGTAGTCATCCGGGTTGTAGTTTTTCACCTCGCAGGCGAAGCGGGTCTTGAACTTGCTGGCGTCGAAACGGGTGATGGGCGCGGCACCACTCACGCCCGCCGACAAGCCGTCCCAGTATTCGGCGACGGTCTTGCCCAGCGGGGTAATGGCACCTAGGCCGGTCACAACAACTCTCCGAAGAGACATAGGCGATTGGGAGACGGGATAGAAAAGCAAAACGGCCGGCGGCGAGCCGGCCGGTAAGCGCTAAAGGAGGGTAGAAAGACGCAAAAGCTTACTTAGCGTGCTCTTCCAGGTAGCTGATGGCCTGACCTACGGTAGCAATGTTCTCGGCCTGATCGTCTGGAATAGATACGTTGAATTCCTTTTCGAATTCCATGATCAGCTCAACGGTATCCAGCGAGTCAGCGCCCAGGTCGTTCGTGAACGACGCTTCCGGCGTTACTTCCGAAGCCTCAACACCAAGCTTATCAATGATAATGGCTTTTACTTTTTCTGCAATTTCAGACATTTCCGTGGGGGTTTGGGGAAAACTAGGCGCAAATAACACTAACTTCCCTAACATTGTCAAACCAAGCCGGCCGAATCTTGTGTCCGCAAGATTATGTTGGGCCGAGTTTCAATCGGCCGGTAGCGTGCGTAGTTTTGCCCTTCCCTGCCCTGGTACCTGTCTATGAAAACGCTGACGCTCGATGTGGACTACGATTGTGATTTCGACCTGTTCGGCATTGTATCGTCGAGCCGGGAACACAAGCTGGCCTGGACGCTGAACAGTACGTTGCGCCTGCGTTTGGTGAAGCAGCAGGACCTGATTTACGACCTGCTGACTCAGGGGCGCCTGGTTATCAGCAACTACCTGCACGCTACCGAAACGCTGTCGTTGCGCCTGTTTCGCAACCGCTCGGTGGATCCGTCGCCGCTGAAAAAGCCTTTTCTGGCCCCCGATATCAAGGAATATGATTACTTGATTCAGGTCAGTAATGGCTGCGGCGCGCTGGCTCCGGAAGAGCTGCTGGAGCAGCTGACGCGGCTGCCGGAGGTGCAATACGCCTGTCAGTTCGATCCAAATTCGTTGAAATTCAAAGAAAACCTGCTCTTTTGAGCTTCTAAATGTTCGTTGTCAGAACCAGAAAAAGCGGAGTGCGGGGCTTTTTGCCGGGCTGAAAACAGCTGATTCTTACGCGTAAGAACCGCTGTTTCTCCGGCAAAATAAAGTTCTTCCCTCCGCTTCGCCGCGTTCGGATGCCACCCTAACTCCTGACCTTAATTTTCCTTATGGAACCTCGTCCGCACTTCAACAAAACCAAAATCGTGGCCACCGTGGGCCCCGCGTCCAACACCTACGAACGCCTGGGCACCCTGATGCGCGAAGGCGTGGATGTGTTCCGCCTCAACTTTTCGCACGGCTCCTACGAGGACCACCTCTCGGTTATCAACACCGTGCGGCGGCTCAACAAGGACATGCGCACCAATGTGGGTCTGCTCCAGGATTTGCAGGGCCCCAAGATTCGCCTGGGCGAAGTGGAAGGCGGCGGCGTCGAAATCACGCGCGGCGACAAAATCAAGCTGGTGTGCGGCGAAAAGGAAATCAGCACCGCCACCCGCCTGAGCACGATTTACCTGGGTCTGGCCCGCGACGTGAAGGCCGGGGACATGATCCTGATCGACGACGGCAAGATTGAGCTGAAGGTGCTGGCTACCGACCGGGAGACGGAAGTGGACGTGGAGGTTATCTACGGCGGCCTGGTGAAGCCCCGCAAAGGCATCAACCTGCCCGACTCCGACGTGTCGGCCCCGTCGATGACGGAGAAGGACGTCGAAGACCTCAAGTTTGGTCTGGAGCACGATGTGGACTGGGTGGCGCTGTCGTTTGCCCGCCGGGCCGAGGACATCCGCTTCATCAAGCAGCTCATTGCCGAGAGCGGCAAAACGGCCCGCGTCATTGCCAAAATCGAGACCCCCGAAGCCCTCAAGAACATCGACGAAATCATTGCCCTGGCTGATGCCATTATGGTAGCCCGCGGCGACCTGGGCGTGGAGGTGAAGATGGAAGAGGTGCCGATGGCCCAGAAGATGATTATCGAGAAGTGCAACAAGGCCGGTAAGCCCGTCATTGTGGCCACGCAGATGATGGAAAGCATGATTACGGCCCCCCGCCCTACCCGCGCCGAAACCAGCGACGTGGCCAACGCCGTGATGGACGGGGCCGACGCGCTGATGCTCTCCGCCGAAACCGCCGTGGGGGCCTACCCCGCCGAAGTTATCCGCTCGATGGTAGGCACCATTCTGAGCGTGGAAACCCGCACCGCCAGCCTGTTTCACCACTGGTTCCCCATCGACGCCACCGCGCCCACGTTCATGGCGGACAGCCTGCTGTCGGCCGCCTGTCACCTGGCCAAGAACACGGGCGCCCGGGCCATTACCGGTACCACCCACCGCGGCTACACGGCGTTCCAGATTGCGAAGTACCGGCCCAAGGCGGACATTTTCATCTTCACCGACAACCGCCCGCTGCTCACGGCTCTGAGCCTGGTCTGGGGCGTGCGCGGCTTCTACTACGACCGGCTGGTGAGCAACGACAATACCGTGTCGGACATCAAGTACATTCTCACCACCACCGGCCACCTCTCCCCCGGCGACGTGTTCATCAACACCGGCTCGATGCCGATTATGGACAAGGGCTTGGCCAACATGGTCAAAGTAAGCGTAGCGTAGATCCGCTCAGCCTTAAAACGTCATAGCAAAGCCCGTCTGAAGTTTCAGACGGGCTTTGCTATGACGTTTTAATTCTTTTACTGGTGCTGCAGCCGCAGATGCTGCGCTGCCCCGCCGGCGGCCTGTACTTCGACCATGTACAGGCCAATGATCAGGTCCTGAAGCGGTAGGATAGCGGTAGTTTGCCCGGCGGCCAGCGGCTGGGTGCGGACCGTGCGGCCCAGGTTATCGAGCAGGCGAATGGTGGTAGCGGCCCGCGCCGGCGCGGGAAGTTGCAGCGTAGCAGAAGCAGTGGCCGGGTTCGGATAGAGTTGAAAGAACGCGACTCCAGAGGCAGCTTTGGCCGGCAGCAGCGTGGCGAAATCGGTGCCGCTGCCGCAGGCTTGTACCGTGCCGTTCAGCATTCGGCTTACGTAAGCCAGGGCAAACTCCGACTGTCCCAAAGACCCTACGCCGTCCGCCACCCGCCTTTCCCAGGTTAAGGCGTCGATACCGGGCCTATAGCCGCCCGGTGCACTATTGCTACGGTACAGCATCTGCTGACGTAGCTTAGCGGGGCCACTGCAGGCGGTGCCGGCTTGCGCGGGGATGACCGGGTGGCCCATCAGCACCGCCGTTGAGCTTAGCTGCCCCCCCCGGTACTCGTACGCCAGCAAGTCGATGCCGGCGTACGGAATAGCACCCTGGCTCTGCCACTGGCCGGTCCGCCGGCCCGCGGCCACCCGCACCACCGACACCGGGGAAACCACCGGACTTCCTCCCGGGCAGCCGGGGGCAGTGCTGAACGCGGTACGGCTCTGCTCCTGAAACGTATAGATAACGCTGTCGGCCGTAAGCTGACGATTCAGCACCCGCCGCAGAATAAAGCTGGTGTAGCAGGAAAAAGGGGTGAAAGAAAATGCTTCCCGCCTGTACCCCAGCGCGTCGCCGGGCTGCAGGTCGAGGATGATCAGCGGATTGTAGTAGCTGCGGCCGGCGGCATCCGGACGGCGGGCCAGGGTGAGTATTTTGGCCGCCGGGTCGCGCATGCGCAGGTTCTGCGGAGCCGATACCAAGCCGTAGTGCTTGCTCAGCACGATGTTCTGGCTGTTGCCCACGCGGAACGTGGCAACGGAGTCGCTCACCCCGTCAATCTGGACCGTGCCGCGCGACAGCAGCGTGGTAGGTATGATTACGTCGATATCGACACTCTGCCAGGTGGTGCCCACGGGCACAAAGGGCTTCAGCACGATGACCTGCTGCAGTTGAAAGTTGTTCGTGGAGTACTCAAACAACAGAGAGTAGGTGCGCTGGGCCACATTGTAGCGCAGCTGCTGGCCGAACTGGTTATTCACCGCTTTGCTCCATCCGAAGCTGCCGGTGCGCCGCATGATGCGGTTGAAGTAGTACACCGAGTCAGCGCCCTGCACGGCAGCGGAATCCAGGCGCAGGGTCAGCACGGTGTCGGTGGAGGCCCCGTGAAAGGCGTGGACGTCGCCGTTGGGCCGGAAGGGGCGCCAGTTCTGGGCCTGGGTGGGCAGCCAGCTCAGGCAGGCGCATATCATCAACAAGCGGTACCAGTATTTCATAAGTAGATCGTTAAAAGTAAGACGCCGAAAAGATAGAATAATAATCAGGCGGTCAAGCAAGAATACCTGCCTGCTCCGGACGACAGCCGGTCATCGGCACTAAAACCCAGCTGATTTTCCAGCTCGAATCACCTACCCCGGCTATGGCCCGGCCAAACGTGAAAAGGCCCTGCACTTGCGCGCAGGGCCTTTTCTATACCCGAGCAGATCGGTCGGTGGGTTGCTTAAGCAGCCAGCGACGTCACGAACTTAGCCAACTTCGACTTGTTGTTGGCGGCTTTGTTCTTGTGGATGATGTTCTTTTTGGCCAGACGGTCCAGCATCGACGATACTTTCTTCAGCAGCTCCTGAGCAGCTGTAGCATCGGTGGTAGCACGCAGCTTTTTGATAGCGGTGCGGGTGGATTTAGCCTGGTAACGGTTCAACACGCGCTTAGCTTCGTTGGAACGGATGCGCTTGAGGGCCGATTTATGATTTGCCATGAGGATGGAAAAATTGACGTTCTGCTCGTTATTGTATTCAGTTGGGGTGGCAAAGGTAAGGCTTTGCCTGGAAATAGCAAATGCCCCGGCCCGAAAATCCCTGACTTATGCTCCTGGCACAGTAGTTTATGAAACCGCCGTAGGGTGCGGGGCTTGCCCCCGCCCGGCGGTGGACGAATCCGGCCCCAATCGTTCCACGACGGGCGGGGGCCAGCCCCGCCCCTACGGCGGGAGGAGGGTAGCAGCCCCCGGCACCATCAGAACAGCCGGCTGAGCCGGCTTTCTGATCAACTGCTCGTAATTGCGTTACTTCCTTTATTCCCCGGTATCCTGTGCGCATGAAATACCTGACCCGTACTATCTGGCTGCTTTCGCTGGTCAGCCTGTTTACCGACCTGGCCAGCGAGATGCTCTACCCCATCATGCCGCTCTATCTGCGTAGTATCGGCTTTTCGGTGGTGCTGATTGGAGTGCTGGAAGGCGTGGCCGAGGCTACGGCAGGATTGAGCAAGGGCTATTTTGGGCAGTGGTCCGACCGGCTGGGCCGCCGGCTGCCCTTCGTGCAGTGGGGCTACGGGCTGAGCGCCCTCTCCAAGCCCATGCTGGCGGTACTGGCCGCGCCGTGGTGGGTGTTTCTGGCCCGCACCCTCGACCGGCTGGGCAAAGGCCTGCGCACCGGCGCCCGCGACGCCCTGCTTTCCGACGAAACCACCCCCGAAACCAAGGGTCGCGTGTTCGGCTTTCACCGCGCCATGGACACCTTCGGAGCCGTGCTGGGGCCCGCCGTGGCCCTGCTCTGGCTGGCCTGGCGTCCCGGCGACTACCGCCTGCTGTTCCTGCTGGCTTTTTTACCTGGCCTGGCGGCCATCGCGGTAACGCTGCTGGTGCGCGAGCAGCGGCGGGAACCCTCCAGCCGCCCGGTGCTCCCGTTCTGGGCTTCGTTCGGCTACTGGCGGCAGGCCCCGCCGGCGTACCGGCAGGTGGTGGGCGGACTGCTGATCTTCGCCTTGTTCAACAGCTCCGACGCCTTCCTGCTGCTGCTGGCCCGCGAGCGGGGCCTGTCCGATGCCACCGTTATCGGGCTTTACATCTTCTATAATCTGGTGTACGCGCTGGCGGCTTTCCCGGCGGGGTATTTATCCGACCGGTTCGGGCCGCGCCGGATGCTGGTGGGCGGGCTGCTGTTGTTTGGAATCGTGTACGCCGGCGTGGCTATGGCGCATGAGCTATGGGCTTTTGGCGCGCTGTTCGGGCTCTACGGGCTGTATGCGGCCGCTACTGAAGGCGTGAGCAAAGCCTGGGTCAGCAACCTGTGTGCCCGGCCCGACACGGGGGCCGCGCTGGGTACGTTTGCCGGCCTCAGCAGTCTGGCGGCCCTGGTGGCCAGCAGCACGGCGGGCCTGCTCTGGCACTGGGCCGGGCCGGGTCTGACGTTTGGGCTGGCGGGCGTAGTGGCCGGAATGGTCGCGCTTTATCTGGCGCTGGCGCGATTGCGCCCTGCAACTACCTGACCCTGAAGGCGAAGCTTACCGCGGCGAAACGAAGTTGCCAAACAAGTAGTATGCATGTCGCCATTATGGTATATTATCTGTGATTTCGCGCCTGTTCTACCGCTGCCATGCCTATCGTAGCCCAATCCCCGTATCAGCCGCCGTTCTATATGTTCAACGGCCACGTGCAGACCATTGTACCCAGCCTGTGGCGCTCGGTTCCCGAGGTGCAGTACCAGCGCGAGCGGGTCGAAACCGAGGATGGCGACTTCCTGGATCTGGATTGGTCCCAGCTGCCGCAGGGTAAGTCCGATACCCTGGCCATCGTTTCGCACGGCCTGGAAGGGGATGCCGGCCGGCCCTACGTGCGCGGGATGGTGCGGGCGCTGAACAAAGCCGGCTTCGATGCCCTGGCCTGGAATTACCGCAGCTGCAGCGGCGAAATGAACCGCCTGCTGCGCTCCTACCACCTCGGCGACACCGACGACCTCGACTTCGTGGTGCGCTATGCCCTGGGTACCGGCCACTACAAGCATGTGTACCTGACCGGCTTCAGCGCGGGCGGCAACGTGACGCTGAAATACCTGGGCGAGAAACCCGAGCGCGTGCCGGTGCAGGTGGAGCGGGCCGCCGTTTTCTCGGTACCGACCGACCTCAGGTCCAGCTCCTACCAGATTTCCAAGCCGGAGAATCGTCTTTACCTGTACCGGTTTCTGAAATCCTTGCGAATCAAAATGCGGCAGAAAGCCGAGCTGCTGCCCGGCCAGGTAGATGTAACCGACCTGGACGAGCTGCTGGACTTTCCCCAGTTTGACAACCGCTTCACCGCGCCCATGCACGGCTTCAAGTCGGCGGATGACTATTATGAGCAGGCCAGCTCGGGCCGCTACTTAGCCAGCATCCGTATTCCCACCCTGCTGGTGAATGCCGAAAACGACCCGTTTCTGCCGCCCTCCTGCTTCCCGCGGGATTTAGCCGCGCAGAGCAAATTCGTCTTTCTGGAAACCCCACCCGAAGGCGGCCACGTCGGTTTTGCCGAAGGCTCGCCCGACGGCGAGTATTATTCCGAGCGGCGCGCCGTACAATTCCTGACGGCGAAAGTGCCGGCGTAGAAACACCGGTCCTTGCGAGGCATAAGCCGAAGCAAGCCGTCCTGAATAAGGATAGAAAGTCTTATAAACAGCCAAGCCCTGACGTTGGCATACGTCAGGGCTTGACAGTGAAAAAGAGCTACGGGCATCTCAGAGGACGGATTGCTTCGGCTTACGCCTCGCAATGACAATATCAGGATTCCCCGCTCTTTCAGGCCTCTACCGCGGGCCGGCATTGGCCACGGGCACGAACACGACTTTCTTCGTCTCAAAGAAATCTTCCTGGAAATAGTCGCTCAGATGCTGAACGTGGGCTTTCAGGCCGGACTCTTCTATTTCTTCGGTCAGGTCGCCACCCTTCAGGTAGTAGAGGCCGCTGGTGGCGTCGCCCTGCGGCTTGTAGCGGTGGGCAATCCAGGTGTGGAAGGTGGCGAGGCGGGCCACGGCGCGGCTGACCACGTAGTCGTACTTGGTGCGCAGCTGCTCGGCCCGGATCTGCTCGGCCGTCACATTGTGCAGCCCCAGCGCGGCGGCCATTTCCTGCACGGCGTGGATTTTCTTGCCGATGCTGTCCACGAGGTGAAACTTCACCTCGGGGAACAGGATAGCCAGCGGCAGACCCGGCAGGCCCCCACCCGTGCCCACGTCGAGTACCGAGCTGCCGGGAGCAAACTGCACCACCTTGGCGATGCCCAGTGAGTGCAGAAAATGGCGCTCCGCCAGATTATCCACGTCGGTGCGGGCTATCAGGTTCAGGCGCTCGTTCCAGCTGCGAAACTCGGTGTCGAGCCGCTGGAAGTGACGGCGCTGCGCCTCGGTGAGGTCGGGGAAGTAGTGGGCGAGAATATCCATCGGGGCAAAGATAGTACGGTAGCTTCTTGCCCGTCATCCTGAGCAACGCGAAGGACCTGCCTCAGTTCTATCGTAAAACTCCTTCCAATGCGTAAAACCCTGTATCCATTCGTCTTTCACCGGCACCGGCGTTGAGCATTGCACACCGTTTTACAGTGCAGAAAGAGGAAGGTCCTTCGCTCTGCTCAGGATGACAGACGGAAAAAGCGGCAAAAAAAGCCCCGACTCGCGCCGGGGCTTTGGTATTCAACTTGTCAGCACGCTTAAATGATGTGCTTCTTGTTCTTTACCATGTCATAGAGCAGCTCCCGGGCGCGGTGCAGCTGGGCTTTCACGGTGCCCAACGGAGCTTTCAGCTCGGTGGCAATTTCCTCGTAGCTCAGCTCGTCGAAGTAGCGCAGCGTAACCAGGCGCTGGTATTTGTCGGGCAGGCGGGCCACGACGTGCTGCATGATTTCAATTTTCTGGTTTTTGATGGCCGTCTCCTGCGGGTTCAGGTTCTGGTCGCGGAAATCGATGGTAATTTCGTCGCCATTATCAATCTTGATGGCTGAGTCGATGGACATCGTCTTGATTTTATTCTTGCGAATAAAGTCGATGCAGTTGTTGGTGGCAATACGGAACAGCCAGGTGCTGAAGGCGTATTCCGGGTTGAACTTGTGCAGGTTCCGAAACGCTTTGGCGAAGGCCTCAATGGTCAGATCCTCGGCGTCGTCGGGGTTGCGCACCATTTTGAGCACCACGTGGTACACCGGCTTTTTGTAGATCTGCATCAGCTCGGCGTAGGCTTTTTCGTCGCCGTGCTCCACGGCGGCCCGGATCAGCTTGAAGTCGTGCTTGGCCTTGGCCGAAAACTGTTTCTGAATTTCCTGATTGTTTACTTCCATCGGAGGTTGCGGTAGAGGAACAGCGAAATTCCCAAGGCGAGATAGTAAAAAAAATAAACAACGTCGAGCAAGGGTAGCCAGGCCACCGGTAGCCGGTCATCGAGCCGACGGCCAATCTGTGCGTAGGCCGCGCCAACCGCTACCGTGCGTACACCCCACAGAACGGCCAAAGGTACCCAATCGGGGCGGGAAAACAGCAGGGCTGCCGTAGTGAAATAAAAAAGCAGATTAGCACCAATAAAGTTTCCAATCCGCCACCGGTCGGCGAAGCGGTAGCTTTTGCCGGCCGACAAATGCCGCCGCTTTTGCCGCCACCAGGCGCTCCACGTATGCGCGGCCTCGCTCAGCGTATGCGCCGCCGGCTCGGCCTGCACCGCTACCCGCTGCCCGTGCCGCGCGGCGTCCTGCACGAACAGGTCATCGTCGCCGCCGAGGCTGCGGATGTGGGAAGCAAAGCCCTTGGTGGTGCGGAAACAGGCCTGGGTGTAGGCCAGGTTGCGGCCCACGCCCATGTAGGGCTTGCCCCGCCACGCGAACGACAGGTACTGCGCCCCGGTCAGCAAGGTTTCAAACCGGATCAACTTATTTAAAAACCCGGGCTCCGGCGCATAGGCCGAATAGCCCAGCACCAGATCGGCGGACCGGGCAAAGTCCTGTTGCATCTCCCTGATCCACTGCCGGGTGGCCGGAATACAGTCGGCATCGGTGAAGAGCAGACGCTCGTGGCGCGCCGCCCGGATGCCCAACGTCAGGGCGTATTTTTTGGGCGACAGGCCCTCCGGCGTCCGGTGAACGGAGACGAGGCGCACGTTGGGATAGTACTGGGTGAGCTGCTGCACATAGAGGTAGGTGTCGTCGCCGGACCGGTCGTCGATAAGAATGACCTCGAAGCCGGGCCTATATTCCTGCTGGAGCAGCAGCGGCAGCAGGCGGCGCAGATTTGCCAGCTCGTTGTGCGCGCACACCAGCACCGACACGGGCCCGGCGGCGGAATCATCGGCGGCAGCGGCCTCGGGACGGCGGGCGAAGGGCAGGAAATAATAGCCCACGTAATACAGCTGGATCAGCACACTCGCCGCGAGCAGCCACAGAACGGGGGAAAAGGAAATCGGCAAAGCGCAGAGTCAAGGATTGGGCCCACGAAAGTAGGCATTCGGGATGGGGCGAGTACCTTTGCAGTCGTATCAGTTGCCAGTTGCGGGTTGCCAGTTGCCAGTTTGTTCTTTCTTAGGAACATCTGCTAACCGGCAACTGGCAACCCGCAACTGGCAACTGGCAACTCAAGCTCTATGACCTTCGACCTCGTCGCCCACGATCCGCACACCAAAGCCCGCGCCGGCGTAGTCCACACCGCGCACGGGGCCATTGAAACGCCTATTTTCATGCCCGTGGGCACGGCCGGCACCGTGAAAGCCGTGCAGCAACGCGACCTGGTGAACGACGTGCAGGCCCAGATCATCCTCGGCAACACCTACCACCTCTACCTGCGCCCCGGCCTGGAGGTGCTGCGCGCCGCCGGCGGTTTGCATAAATTCAACGGCTGGGACCGGCCCATTCTCACCGACTCGGGCGGCTACCAGGTGTACTCGCTCAGCGGCACGCGCAAAATCAAGGAGGAAGGCGTGAAGTTCCGCTCCCACATCGATGGCTCGTCGCACCTGTTTTCGCCCGAAGGGGTGATGGACATTCAGCGCACCATCGGGGCCGACATCATCATGGCCTTCGATGAGTGCACGCCCTGGCCCTGCGAGTACGACTACGCCAGCCGCTCGCTCGACATGACCCACCGCTGGCTGAAGCGCTGCATTGCGCAGTTCGACAGCACCGAGGGCCACTACGGCTACGACCAAACCCTGTTCCCGATCGTGCAGGGCAGCACGTTTAAAGACCTGCGCATCAAGTCGGCGGAGTTCGTGGCCGAGCAGGGGCGCGAAGGCAACGCCATCGGGGGCTTAAGCGTGGGCGAGCCGGCCGAGCAGATGTACGAGATGACCGAGCTGGTCTGCGACATTCTGCCGAAGGACAAGCCGCGCTACCTGATGGGCGTGGGCACGCCGGCCAATATTCTCGAAAACATTGCGTTGGGCGTGGACATGTTCGACTGCGTGATGCCGACCCGCAACGCCCGCAACGGCATGCTCTTCACCACCCAGGGCATCATCAACATCACCAACAAGAAGTGGCAGCTCGATTTCGAGCCGATTGACGCGACGCTGGGCGGCTACGTCAGCACGTTCTACTCGCGCTCCTACGTGCGCCACTTGTTCCAGAGCCAGGAAATGCTGGGCCCGCAGATTGCCTCCATTCACAACCTGAGCTTCTACCTCTGGCTCGTCAGGCAGGCCCGCGAGCAAATCGTGGCCGGCACTTTCCGCGAGTGGAAGGAGAAGATGGTGAAGCAGGTGATGACGCGACTCTAAATCACTGATTTCCGCTGATTAAATTGATTTCGCTGGTTTTTTCATTCAGCGAAATCAATTTATGAAAAAGGCTTGTTGAACGGCACAAGGCCGGCAGAAGCACAAAAAAATCAGCGAAATCAGGCCTAATCTGCGCAAATCAGCGATTTATGAAGCTGCTCGACAAATACATTATCCAGAAGTTTCTCACCTCGTTTTTCTTTACGGTGGTGGTGCTGGTGGCCGTTATCTGCGTGATTGACTTCACGGAGAAAAACGACGACTTCATTCAGCACAACCTGTCGGCGGGCAAAATTATTTCGGAGTATTACCTCAACCTGTTTCCCTACTACGCTAATCTGCTGAGCCCGATTACGGTGTTCATCTCGGTGGTTTTCGTGACGGCCCGGCTGGCGGCGCGTACCGAAATAGTGGCTATTCTGGCCAGTGGCGTAAGCTTCAAGCGCCTGCTGCTGCCCTACCTGATGGGGGCTACCGTTATCAGCGCCGTCACGTTCGGGCTCATTGGCTGGGGCATCCCGAAGGCGAACAAAACCCGGGTGGCCTTCGAAAAGAAGTATATCAAAAACCCCTTCCGCTACGACGCCCGCAACATCCACATCAAGATTGGCCCGAAAAGCTACGTCTACATGGAGAGCTACGACAACAGCAGCAACGTGGGCTACAAGTTCGCGCTGGAAACCATCGACGGCACCGTGCTCAGGCGCCGCATGACGGCCGACGCCATCAGCTGGGACTCCACGCGCCGGGCCTGGCACCTTTCCCCTCAGCTGGTGCGCACCTTCAACGGCCCGCAGGAAAGCCTGCGGACCGTAGCGGCCCGCGACACGACGCTGAACCTGTTCCCGAAGGACTTTGCCAGCACCTACCGTCTTTCCGAAACCCTGACTTTGCCGGAGCTGAACCGCTACATTCAGCAGAAGATCGAGCGCGGGGCCGACGATACCCAGATATACCTGAGCGAAAAGTACGAGCGCTACGCTTACCCCTACGCCATCTTCATCCTGACCACCATCGGCGTGGTGCTGAGCGCGCGCAAGTCGCGGGCCGGCGTGGGGGGGCAGATTGCGCTGGGCTTCGTGCTGGCCTTCGTCTTCATCATCTTCGTGATTCTGAGCCGCAACCTGGCCCAGGTCGGGGATATGTCGCCGATGCTGGCCGCCTGGGTACCGAGCATCGTGTTCACCGTTATCGGCGCGGCCCTGTACCGGTTCGTCCCCCAATAGGTGAACCGGTGAGGTTGGGAAATGGTGATTTTGAGGTTTTACCGGCGCGAACGGCGCAGGCAGAACCTTAAACTCACCATTTCCCAACTTTACCAGTTCACCACTTCACCTTATGCTCAAAGACTACCTGCGCCTGCACTTTATTGTCCTGCTCTGGGGCTTCACGGCCATTCTGGGCAAGCTCATTTCAGTGCCGCCGGTAGAGCTGGTATTCTGGCGCACGCTGCTGGCCTCGGCGGGCCTGGTGGTTTTACTGACGTTGCGCCGGCGGAGCTGGCGGATTCCGCTGGCTGATGCGGCCCGGCTGCTGGGCGTGGGCGCGCTGGTGGCCGCCCACTGGATTACCTTTTTCCTGGCGGCGCGCCTGTCGTCGGTCAGCGTGTGCCTGGCGGGCATGGCCACGCTGGCGTTGTGGACGTCGCTGCTGGAGCCGCTGCTGCTGTGGCGCCGGGTGCGGGCCTACGAGGTATTTCTGGGCCTGCTCACCATGGTGGGGCTCTATCTGGTGTCGCAGGCGGAGTTTGACCAGCTGCTCGGGCTGGGCGTAGCCATTGTGTCGGCGGGACTGTCGGCGCTGTTCAGCGTGCTGAACTCGCGGCTGGTGAAGCAGCATTCGCCTTTGCGGCTCACGCTCTACGAAATGCTGGGAGCCTGCCTGAGCATCGTGCTGTTTATGCCCGTCTACTCCCGCTATTTCACCGCAGGCGCGGGGTTGCAGCTGGCCTGGCACGGCTACGACTGGCTCTGGCTATTCCTGCTGGCGGGCGTGTGCACCGTGTACGCCTTTTCCTCGTCGGTGGAGCTGATGAAGCGGCTGTCGGCCTTCGTGGTGAACCTGACCGTCAACCTGGAGCCGGTCTACGGCATCATTCTGGCCGTGCTGCTTTTCTGGCTGGGCATCCCGGGTTTTGATAAGGAAAAGCTGTCCGGCGGCTTCTACCTCGGCACCCTGGTTATCCTGTTCAGCGTCCTCATTCACCCCGTGCTGGACCAGTGGATGCAGCGCCGCCGGCGCAAAGCCGAGCCGACGGAAGCCGTAGGGTAACCCCAGCCTCCGGCCTTACAGCACTCCGTCCCAAACCAGGTAGCCGTCGGCGACCGGAAATTCCGGCGGCAGCTCCCGACCCGGAAACAGCCCGTACACTGCCGACCCCGACCCCGACAGGCTGGCGTAGGTAGCTCCCGCATCGTAAAGCGCCTGCTTGATTTCGCCCAGCACCGGGTAGAACGGCGTCAGGGCCTCCTCAAAATCATTGCTGACCGTGGCGCGCCAGGTTGCCAGCGGCTGGGCCAGGCTGGCGCGTAGCTCGTGGCGCGGCGGGCGCGGCGTCACGCGGCCGTACGCTTCCGCCGTGCTGATGTGCAGGCCGGGGTAGATGACTTTGCAGGCCGTGCCGGTCAGGTTCAGGTCGATGGACTGAAATACGTCGCCTTTCTCGTGGGCCAGCACGGGTTGATTGCGGATGAAAAAGGCGCAGTCGGAGCCGAGGCGGCGGGCGTAGTTTTCCAGCGCTTCGGGAGTCAGCTTTAAGTCAAAAAGCTCGTTCAGGGCGCGCAGGGTGAAGGCCGCGTCGCCGGAGCCCCCGCCCAGGCCGGCCCCGATGGGCACGACTTTATGCAGGTGCAGCTGCACCGGGGGCAGGCTGAAATCGGCTTGCAGCAGCTCGTAGGCCCGCCAGCACAGGTTGGTGGCCGGGTCGCCGGGAATGGGAATACCGGTGAGGGTCAGCTGATTTTCCGGGGCGGGCAGAATTTCCAGCGCGTCGCACCACGGCAGGGGCACAAACACCGATTCCAGGGTCCGGAAACCATCGGGGCGCCGGCCGGTGACGTAGAGGCCCAGGTTGAGTTTGGCATTCGGAAAAACGAGCATAGGCGGCGGCGGACAGGAAACGACGAGCAGGTAGCGGAGGCATGGCGGCTCCCACCGGAGTGGACCGGGGCCGCAAGCTACGGCCCCGACTACAGAAAAAGGATATTTTTGCCCCGCCCGGAGTCTGCCGGCGCTAACATTCGCGTATGTCTTCCACCCAACCCACCAACTGGTACCATAGCTGGGGCAAGCGCAGCCTCGACCTGGGGCTGGCACTGCCAGTGGCTCTGCTCACCTTCCCCCTGCTGGGGCTGGCGGCCGCGGCGGTGGCGTTGCAGAACCGGGGCCGGGTGCTGTTTCGCCAGCTGCGGCCCGGCCGGCACGGCGTCCTTTTCCCCCTCTACAAGCTCCAGACCATGACCAATGCCCGCGACGCCCGGGGTCAGCTGCTCCCCGACGCGGCGCGGCTCACCCGCCTCGGCCGCTGGCTGCGGGCCACGTCTGTTGATGAGCTGCCCCAGCTCTGGAACGTGCTGCGGGGGGATATCAGCCTGATTGGCCCCCGGCCTTTATTGCCGCACTATCTGCCGCTGTATTCGCCCGAACAGGCCCGCCGCCACGAGGTGAAACCCGGCATCACGGGCTGGGCGCAGGTGAACGGCCGCAATGCCATTTCCTGGGAGCAGAAATTCAGCTACGACGTCTGGTACGTGAATAACCTGTCGCTGGCCCTCGATTTACGTATCCTGCTCCGTACCATCCGCCGCGTGCTGAGTGGCCGCGACGTCAGCATGCCCGGCCAGGCGACTACCGAAGCCTTCCGCGGCTCTCCCTCTTCGACTTCTTCTCTATGACCCAGCTTTTCTTTTCGGAATACCACGACGAAGACAACCCACCCCTGCGGCCCCTGGTCATCGTAGGCGCCGGCGGCCTGGGCCGGGAAGTGCGGGTGCTGGTTGAGCAGCTCAACGACCAGCAACCTACCTGGAACCTGCTGGGCTTCTACGACGACGTGCGGCCAGCTTCCGCATCCCCACTTCCGCTGCCCTACCTGGGTACGGTGGCGGACCTGAACGCCACTGCGGAGGCGGTGGCCGTAGTCGTGGCCGTGGGCAACAGCCATTCCCGCGCCGCCGTGGCCGCCCGGCTCACGGCCGCCCACCTGTCGTTCCCAACGCTGATTCACCCCAGCGTGGCCCGGGCTCCTTACCAGCAGCTGCACTTCGGGGAAGGCTGCCTTATCAGCCAGGGCTGCATTCTGACCACCGACATCCGCCTGGGCCGGCACGTGTTGCTCAATCTGGGCTGCACCATCGGCCACGATGCCGTGCTGGAAGATTTCTGCTCCCTGATGCCCCACGCCAACGTGGGCGGTGAAGCGTATCTGGAAGCCGCCGTGTACCTGGGCACCAATGCTACCGTTATCAACCGGGTGCGCGTAGGGGCGCGTACCATCGTCGGAGCCGGGGCCGTGGCCGTGCGCGACCTGCCCGCCGATTGCACCGCCGTGGGCGTACCGGCCAAGCCAATGAGCAATGAGCAATGAGCAATGAGCAATTATTGAAGCTGTTTAGAAAGTCAGGAAGTCTGTCATCCTGAGCGCAGCGAAGGACCTTATCACGGCTGAACGGTACCCGCTCGATGAACTATCAGGCGTGATAAGGTCCTGCGCTGCGCTCAGGATGACAACCGCTTAGAAAAACCGACTTTCTAAACAGCTTCATCAGCTATATCTCACTCTGCTGCTCCTGGTTGTTGTCAATTTCCCCCTATCTGATTGTTGGTAATTGCTCATTGTTAATTGCTCATTGATCTACCATGCGTAGCCAGGATTACGACCGACTGTATCTTTCTCCACCCCACCTGGGCCGCCACGAGCTGAACTACGTGCACAAGGCCATTGAGGACAACTGGGTAGCGCCGGCCGGACCCAACCTGGCGGGCTTCGAGGCCGATATTTGTGCCGCTACCGGCGCAGGGTACTGCGTGGCCCTGACGTCGGGCACGGCCGCTATTCATTTGGGGTTGCTGCTGCTGGGCGTAGAGCCCGGCGACGAAGTACTGTGTCCTTCCTTCACTTTTGTGGCCACGGCCAACCCGATTCTGTATTGCGGGGCCACGCCCGTATTTGTCGACAGCGAGGCGGCCACCTGGAACATCTGCCCTGACCGGCTGCGGGAAGCTCTTGCGGACCGGATTGCCCAGGGCAAAAAACCCAAAGCGCTGATTCTGGTCCACCTGTACGGCATGCCGGCCCGGCTGCCGGAAATCCTGGCTATTGCGGACGAGTATGCGGTGCCGGTCCTCGAAGATGCCGCCGAGGCCCTGGGCGCCCGCTTCCGGAATCAGCCGCTGGGCAGCTTCGGCACCGTAGGCGTGTTTTCCTTCAACGGCAACAAGATTCTGACTACCAGCGGTGGCGGGGCCCTGGTGACGAATGACGCGGCACTGGCCCAAAAAGCTCTCTTTCTCGCCACTCAGGCCAAGGACGAGGCGCCCCACTACCAACACTCCGAAGTAGGCTACAACTACCGCCTGAGCAACATCCTGGCCGGCATCGGCCGCGGGCAGATGGAACTGCTGGAGGCCCGGGTGAAGCGCCGCCGCGAGATTTTTGCCTGGTACCAGGAGCATCTCGCCGGCCGGCCCGGCCTCACCGTAGCCCTGGCCCCGGAACCCGCCGGCAGCCACTCCAACCGCTGGCTGACGACTATTCTGCTGAACCCGGCCGCAACCTCGGCTACCCCCGAAACCCTGCGCCAGCACCTCGAAACGCGCAACATTGAAAGCCGCCCGCTCTGGAAGCCGCTCCACCTGCAGCCGCTGTTTGAAACGACGCCTATGTACGGCGGGCAGGTGGGTGCCGACCTTTTCGCCCGCGGCCTGTGCCTGCCCAGCGGCTCGGCCATGACGGAAGCGGACCTGCGCCGGGTTGCGGAAGCCGTGCGGCAAGGGTTAGGCCAGTAAGCCGGTAAGCCGCCGCTGCTGCCCGCGAGGGTAGACGAAACAACTTGCCGGCCGGCTTGTACCTTTAGCTGTACCCTGACTGTACCCTGACTGTACCCTGACTGTACTCTGGCCCGCCGCTGCCATGCTCGTTCACGTTGACTTCAGCGTTATCCTGCACCTGTTCTGCATCGGGCAGGGCCTGACAACGGCCGCGTACCTGCTCACGGCCGGGTCCCGGACGGCGGGTAACAAGTGGCTGGGCCTGCTGCTGCTGGGCCTGACCCTGCAGGTAGCCGACTACTTCCTGAGCCGGTCGGGAATCTACTACCGGCACCGCTGGCTGTACTTCACGCCCCTGTTTTTCTCGTGGAGCTTCGGGCCGCTGCTGTGGACCTACGTGCGGACCCGCTACGCGCCGGGCCGGGGCCTGGCGTGGCCGCATTTTCTGCCGGTGGTCGTGCAGGGGCTGTTTTACGGGGTGATTTCGCTGCAGTCGTTCGATACGAAAACGTGGTTCTGGCTGATTGTGCACAAGCCCGTAACCCGCTACGTGGAACACTACGGCGCCATCGTCTCCATTCTGAGCTACCTGCTGCTGGCCCTGGGCTTTCTGCGGCAGCACGCTCCGGCGCTCCGCTGGCCGCGGCACGTGCTGCTGGGGCTGGGCGCGTTCTACCTGGCCGCCGCCCTCGACCCACTGGTGAACAGCTATTACCTTCCCGCCGGAGCGCCTAAGTTTTACCTGACCAGTCTGGTGCTGCCGGTACTGGTCTATGGGGTGGCGCTGATGAGCTGGCTTAAAAGCCCGAGCGCCGCCAGTCAACCACAGCCGGAGCCAGCGTCTGCCCTGGGGTTGGTGCCGGCGACTCCGGTCCGCCAGGCCGTTGAGCCGGGGCCGCCAGTAGATGGGGAGCAGCTGACCCGGGTGGTTCAGGCGCTGGAGCAGGAAGAGCTGTTCAGGAATCCGGAGCTGAC
Organism: Hymenobacter fastidiosus; assembly: GCF_039539565.1. Classification (NCBI taxonomy): domain Bacteria; kingdom Pseudomonadati; phylum Bacteroidota; class Cytophagia; order Cytophagales; family Hymenobacteraceae; genus Hymenobacter; species Hymenobacter fastidiosus. The sequence goes on from NZ_BAABDJ010000036.1 coordinate 96,743, forward strand.
TTTGGACGGACTGGCCCAGCACCTGGAGCTCACGCCCAACACCGTTTCGCAGCTGCTCAACGCCGGCCTGGGCCAATCCTTCCACGACGTGGTGAACGGCTACCGGCTGGCCGAAGTGAAGCGCCGCCTGCTGACCAACGATGCCCGCCGGCTGACGGTACTGGCCCTGGCGCTGGAAGCGGGCTTCAACTCGAAGACCACCTTCAACCGCGTATTCAAGGAAAAGACCGGCTTTACGCCCAAAGAGTACCAAAAGAAGTACCATCCTACCCGTTGGGACGACTCACTAGCGGCTCCCGGCTAGGTTTGGGGCACACTAACTCACCAGCCCATGCGCCTGTTCGTCTGCCTTCCGCTGCTGCTGTGCGGCCTTAGCCCCGCCCTCGCCCAACCCTCGACCCCGGTGCCGCCGCCCTTGCCGCGCACCGTGGCGGCCCGCATCCGGCAGGTCGAAAACAGCCTGCTGCCCTACGTGCCCGTGCAGGGGCTGGCGGGCTGGAACCTGGTTGAGCGCATGAAGCACCACCGCGTGCCGGGCCTCAGCATCGCCGTAATCCGCAACTATAAAATAGACTGGGTGAAGGCCTACGGCTGGGCCGATACCACGGCCCGCACGCCCGTGACGCCGGCTACGCTGTTTTCGGCCGGCTCTATCTCGAAGCTGGTGGCGGCCGGCGCGGCTATGGCGCTGGTGCAACAGGGCCGGCTGGATCTGGATGCGCCCGTCAACACGTACCTGAAATCGTGGCAGCTGGCCGAAAACGACTTCACCCGCGCCCGGCCCGTCACGCTGCGCCTGCTGCTGAGCCACCAGGGCGGCACCAGTCAGTCGTCGTACTGGGGGTTCGTGCCGGGCAAGGAGCCGCTGCCTTCCGTGGTGGATATTCTCAGCGGACAGCCCCGGGCCGAATCCCGCCCCGTGGTGGTGAACCGGCTGCCGGGCACGGGCTTTCAGTACTCCGGCGGCGGCTACCTGGTGGCCCAGCTGGCCCTCACCGATGCCACCGGCCAGGACTTCGCGCCCCTGACCAACGCCCTGCTGTTCCGGCCCTTGAAGATGCGCGCCACCACCTTTGCCCAACCTCTGCCGACCGCTTTGCAGCGCCGGGCGGCCTGGGCGTATTCCGAAAACAGCTGGTTTAAGGGTATGCCCTACCTGTATCCGCAGCAGGCCCCGGCCGGCCTCTACGCCACCCCCACCGACCTGGCCCGGTTCCTGATTGAGGTGCAGCAGGCTTATCGAGGCAAAGGCAAAGTGCTGACGCCGGCCACGGCACGGGCAATGCTCACGCCCCAGGTCGAGGTTTCGGCCGGCACCTACCACGAGCAGATGGCGCTGGGCGCGTTCCTGCTCCAGCGCGCCGACCTCACCGACGAAAGCAGCCGCTATTTCGAGCATACCGGCGTGAATGCGGGCTTTGTGGCCTACGCCGTCGGCAGCGTGACGGGCGGCAACGGCGTGGTGATTATGATGAACAGCGACGGCGGGGCCGCCGAGCTGGGAAAAGAGCTGCGCCGGGCCGTGGCGAAAGTATACGGCTGGCCCGGCTTTCTGCCCCCGCCCATCCAGCCCGTGGTATTGCCGGCTCAAAATCTGGCGGCCTACGCCGGCCGCTACCAGCGTGGCCCCGACGAAGTGATATCCTTCCAGCAGCAGGGAAACTACCTGATCGAAACCATTAACGCGGGCAGCCCGATCCTGACTTTTCCCGTGGCGCCGGATACCGTTGCCTTCACCGATTACCCCATGAAAGGCGTATTTGAGCGCACCGCCACGGGCCAGGTTACCGGCTTTCGGATGCTGGGCGCCGACAAAGCCATGCCGCGGCTGGACGCCAGGGAGTTTCTGCCCAACGAGCTGCTGCGCCTGGGCCGCGTGCCCGAAGCCGTGGCCGGCTACCGCGCCCTGAAGCTCAACGAGTACCAGCTCACCTACATGGCCTACGAGCTGTATCATCGGGGAGCCGCTAATCTGCCGGCGGTGGAAGGGCTGCTGAGTCTGGCGCTGGAACAGTTTCCGCAGTCGGCCGTGGTGCACGCCCGCTGGGGCGACCTGTACGCCGTGAAGGGCGACACGCCCCGAGCCATCGGGGCCTACCAAACCGCCTTACGCTTCAACCCCGACGATAAAGACCTGCAAGAGAAGCTGCAGGGATTGATGAAATAACGGGCCCGTGGCAAAGACCGGCCCGGCCCCAGACCGGCCGCCCCAGGTTTCCCGACCCTATTCCAGCGCCTGCGCCAGATCAGCCAGCAACTCCTCCACCGGCTCAATGCCCACGCTCAGCCGCACCAGCCCCACGGTAATGCCCAAGGCCTGCTGCTGCTCCGACGTAAGGGAACGGTGCGAGGTGCCCAGCGGATACGACAGCGACGAATCAACCCCCGCCAACGACGGCGCGAACGGAAACCGCTGGCTACGGCGCATGAAGTCGTTCACCACCTCCGCGTCGTCGGGCAGCAGAAACGACATCATCCCGCCGAACTGCCCGGCACCCTGTTTCAGCGCCAAATCGTGCTGCGGATGCACGTCTAAACCTGGATAATTCACCTGCCGCACCTTCGGGTGCGTGGCCAGAAACCGCGCAATGGCCAGAGCGTTGGCGCTGTGCTCCCGCATGCGGATACGCAACGTTTTGAGCCCGCGCATCGCCAGCCAGCTTTCCATCGGGCTCAGCGTGAGGCCATAGAACACCCCGATCTGCTTCAGCCGCGCCGCCACCTCCGCGTCGGCCGCCACCACTACGCCGGCCGTTACGTCGCTATGGCCGCTGATGTATTTGGTTACGCTGTGCAGCGTAATGTCGGCCCCCAGCGCCAGCGGGCGGGTGAGGATGGGCGAGGCAAACGTATTATCGACCACCAGTTTCAGGCCGTGGGCGTGGCACTCAGTGGCCAGGCGGCGCAGGTCGGCTACGCGCAATAGTGGGTTGCTGATGGTTTCGGCCAGCAGCAGACGGGTAGTGGGCTGCACGAACCGGCTCAGGTCATAGAGCTGCTCGAATGGTACGTAGCTCACCGTGATGCCCAGGCGGCTCAGCTCCGCATTCAACAGCGCCGAGGAGCCGCCGTAGATGTCGGCGGCGCACAATACATGGTCGCCGGCCTGGCAATACCCCGTGATGGCGGCGAAAATGGCGGCCATGCCCGAGCCGGTGGCCACGGCGCCCGCGCCGCCTTCGAGCTGGTTCACCGCTTCGGCCAGCTCATCGGAGTTCGGATTGCCGTTGCGCGAGTAGAGGTAGCGGCTGCCCGGCTCCCCGAAATACTGCTCCAGCTCATTCAGGTCGTCGAATTTAAAAACCGAAGTCTGGTAGATCGGGGTGATTTTGGGTTTGATAAGCACAGGAGAAAGTTTGTGGAGTTGGAATTCAGCTAGCCGGCTATCGTCGTGAAATCTGCGCCTGGCCCGGATGGTGGTTGTTTTACTCGGGTACGCTACGGTTGTCCGGGGAGCTGCTTCACTTTTCGCGCCGCCAGTGCCGCCCGGTTTTCGCGCCGGAACACTTCCATCAGCACCAGAAAGTAGGAAACCAGCAGCGGCCCCACCACCAGCCCGATAATGCCGAAGATTTCGATGCCCAGCACCAGCCCCACCAGCGTTACCAGCGGATGAATGTCGCCCATACGCCTGGCCAGCACGATGCGCAGTACGTTATCCACGTTGATGATGACGATAAAGCCGACCAGCAGAATGCCCAGGGCCGACCCGGTTTGCCCCTGCGAGTATTGGTACACCGCCGCCGGCCCCCACACCAGCGGGGTACCCAGCACCGGTAGAAACGCCATGAAAAAGGCCACCACGCCCCAGAACAGCGGATCGGGCACGCCAAATAGCCACAGCACAAGGCCCGTGAGCACACCCTGCACCAGCGCCACCAGCACCTGCCCCAGCACGTTGGCATTCACGTTGTTTTTCAATGACTCGCCCAGCTCACCCATGGTATCACCGCGAAAGGGCAGGTAGCGGCGCAGCCCCAGCAGGAAGTAGGTTTCCTGCATAAACAGATAGTAGAGCGTGAACAGCATCAGCCCCACCACTACCAGGAAGTTGAGCGCGCCGCTGGCCAGCGTGGGTAGCCAGCCGCTCAGCTGTCGGGCGCCCTGCTCCAGCAGCTGCCGCACATTCTGCTGGGCAATCAGGCGCAGGCCGGTAGCCTGCTCCAGCTTGTGCAGCACAGCCAGAATCCGCTCCGGGTGCCGGGCAAAGACCAGCAGCCGGTCGATGAGCAGCGTGCTGAGGGCATAGAAGGGAATGACGAGCACGACCACCGTCACCAGCAGCACCCCAATCGTCACCAGCTGCCGGTTCCAGCGCCGGCGGTGCACCAGCGCCACCCACACCGGCCGGAAGATCACGAACAGAATACCCGCCCCCAGAAACGCCGTCAGGTACTGCGCCAGGCCCACCACAATCAGCGCGCCCAGCCCCAGCAGCGACACCACCAGCAGCACGTGCCGCTGCCGGGGCGTGTAGATGTTTTCGATGGCGGAGAAGAAGTCGGGGGGCAGCTGCATAACGAAAGCCGGACAAGCCTGAAACGTAAAGGTAATCGCCGCGGCCGCGGTGGCCCTACGGCCCGGCAGCGCGCCGGCTAGTTAGCAAAAAGCCGCTTCTGCGGGGCAGAAGCGGCTTTTTCAAGCAAATCGATTGGGAAATAGCTTAGGCTACTACGCCTTCCGCCAGCACAATCACGTTGTTGCGGAGCACTTCCACCACGCCACCTTCGATGCGGAAAGCCTCGCGGCCGGCAGCACTGCTCACCGTCACGTTGCCGGCCTTCAGCGCGCTGATGAGCGGCGCGTGGTTGTTCAGAACTTCAAACAGGCCGTCGGCCCCCGGAAACTGAGCCGAGCTAACCTCGCCCTCAAATACTTTCCGGTCCGGGGTGATGATTTCTAAATGCATCTTTTCTAATGTGAGAAATGTGGAAATGTGATGAATGTGCCGGTGAGAAGGTGAAATCAAAGCATTTTCACATTTCCCCCATCAGCACATTCCTCACATTAGAAATTACTTCGCTTCGGCCATCAGCTTGGCACCCTTGGCTACGGCATCTTCGATGTTGCCGACCAGGTTGAAGGCCGACTCGGGCAGGTGGTCGTACTTGCCGTCGATGATTTCGTTGAAGCCTTTGATGGTGTCCTTGATGTCGACCAATACGCCGGCGAGGCCGGTGAACTGCTCGGCCACGAAGAAGGGCTGCGACAGGAAACGCTGCACCCGGCGGGCGCGGTTTACGACCTGCTTATCCTCTTCGCTCAATTCGTCCATACCCAGGATGGCAATGATATCCTGCAGCTCCTTGTAGCGCTGCAGAATCTCCTTCACGCGCTGGGCGGTGTTGTAGTGCTCAGCGCCCAGAACTTCAATCGACAGAATGCGCGAGGTGGAGTCCAGTGGGTCAACGGCGGGGTAAATGCCCAGCTCGGCAATCTTCCGCGACAGTACCGTCGTGGCGTCCAGGTGAGCGAAGGTGTTCGCGGGGGCCGGGTCGGTCAAGTCATCGGCCGGCACATACACGGCCTGTACCGAGGTGATGGAACCGCGCTTGGTGGAGGTGATGCGCTCCTGCATGGCACCCATCTCGGTAGCCAGCGTAGGCTGGTAGCCTACGGCCGACGGCATGCGGCCCAGCAGAGCCGATACTTCCGAACCCGCCTGCGTAAAGCGGAAGATGTTGTCGATGAAGAACAGGATGTCGCGGCCGGCACCGGTGCCGTCGCCGTCGCGGAAGTTCTCCGCAATGGTGAGGCCCGACAGGGCTACGCGGGCCCGGGCTCCCGGAGGCTCGTTCATCTGGCCGAACACCAGCGTCGCCTGCGACTTGGCCAGCTCAGTCTGGTCAACTTTCGACAAATCCCAGCCGCCCTGCTCCATCGAGTGCTTGAACTCGTCGCCGTAGCGGATGATGTCCGACTCAATGAATTCGCGCAGCAAGTCGTTGCCCTCGCGGGTACGCTCGCCCACGCCGGCAAACACCGACAGGCCTTCGTAGGCCTTGGCGATGTTGTTTACCAGCTCCATGATGAGTACGGTTTTGCCTACGCCGGCCCCCCCGAACAAACCGATTTTGCCGCCCTTCACATAAGGAGCGAGCAAGTCAATTACTTTAATGCCGGTGTAGAGAATTTCCGACGACGTAGCCAGATCCTCGAAGGGTGGCGGCTGACGGTGAATCGACATCGGACCCGCGCTCTTAGGCTGCGGAATGCCGTCGATGGCATGACCAATTACATTGAACAGACGACCTTTCACCCCTTCGCCAGTGGGCATCGAGATGGGGGAGCCCAGGTCAATGACCTCCGCACCGCGGGTCAGGCCTTCGGTCGAGTCCATGGCGATGGTGCGCACACGGTCTTCGCCCAGGTGCTGCTGGCACTCCAGAATGACCACCTGGCCATTATCTTTCGTGACCTGCATTGCGTCGAGGATGTTAGGAAGCCTGGTGTTTTCACCAGCGAAGCTCACGTCCACAACGGGACCGATTACCTGGGTGATTTTGCCGTTATTCGCCATTGCGGTTGTTTATAGGTAAATGTTGCAACGTTTTCAGGCCGCAAAACTACGGCTTAATCCCCGCTTTGCCAAAGCTCGTCCGGCGGAAAGATTTACCCGGGCCGAACGCGTACGTCGTGGGTTGAAAATCAGCCCTTCAGCCTTCTTTAATGGACTTTTAGGACGGGAGGACAGAAAGTTTTCCGGAAAAATAGTTGCCGGAAAATTTGCCCCGAATGAATCCCGTAGTACATTTGCAGACCCAAACAGAACACGGTTTGGCATTTTGTCCGATGGTGTAACCGGCAACACGCTTGATTTTGATTCAAGAAAGTCCAGGTTCGAGCCCTGGTCGGACAACTCCCTAAGTAACGCGAAAGGCGCTGATCCTTCCTCCCCGGAAGAATCAGCGCCTTTCGCTTTTGGCATTGCTGATGCCACCGATTGAACGCTGATTTCGCCGACCTCTCGACGCCTCCGCGCTCCATCAGCGAAATCAGCGGGTAATCAGCGGCATCAGTGATTCATCTTCATTCCCCTTGGCCATGTCACAGCAGGTTAAAATCTTCGCCGGAAACGCCTCGCCCGAACTCGGGCTTAAAATCGCCGCAGCCTTCGGTCAGCCCCTGGGCGACCTGAGCATCCAGCGCTTCGCCGATACCGAGCTGGGGCCCAGCTTCAACGAAAGCATCCGCGGCTGCGCGGTTTTTCTGATTCAGAGCACCAACCCGCCGGCCGAAAACCTGATGGAGCTGATGCTGATGGTGGATGCCGCCAAGCGCGCCTCCGCCGCTTCGGTAACCGTGGTGATGCCCTACTACGGCTACGCCCGCCAGGACCGCAAAGACAAGCCCCGCGTGAGCATCGGGGCCAAAGTGGTGGCCGAATTCATCCAGAGCGTGGGCACCGACCGCCTGATGACCTGCGACCTGCACGCGGGGCAGATTCAGGGCTTTTTCGATATTCCCGTCGATCATCTGGACGGCGCCACGGTACTCGCGCCCTACATCAAGTCGCTGAACCTCGACGACCTCATCTTTGCTTCGCCCGACGTGGGCGGCGTGGTCCGGACCCGCGGGTTCGCCAAGAAGTTCGGGGCCGAAATCGTGGTCTGCGACAAGATGCGCCTGCGGGCCAACGAAATTGCTTCGATGCAGGTTATCGGCGACGTGACGGGCATGAACGTAGTGCTGGTCGATGACATCGTGGACACGGCCGGCACGATCTGCAAGGCCGCCGAGCTGCTGATGGAGCGCGGGGCCAAATCGGTGCGGGCCGTGATTACCCACGCCGTGCTGAGCGGTCCGGCCCACGAGCGGATTCGCAATTCCGCTTTGGAAGAGCTGATTGTGACCGATACCATTGCCCTGCGCGAAGAGAACCCCAAAATCAAGGTCATTTCCCTGGCCGAGCTGTTTGCGCGGGCGATTCATAACGTCGTATCGCACGAGAGCATCAGCTCACTGTTTGTGTAGTATCCCCAAAGTCGTCTGTTATTCTCCCTCTGGCGTCCGCTCGTAAAGGCCCTGCCTCCTCGACTCTGACAACCATTGTTTAACGAGCAAAGCCCTTTACCATACCCCGGTAGAGGGCTTTGCTCGTTTACGAAGGCTCATTACCTTATCCGAGGCAGGTCCTTCGCTTTGCTCAGGATGACAGATGATTATATATGCAGCCTTTTCAATCCCGAACTATCCGCCTATCTTTGCGGCCCGTTTGGGGCTGATTTTCAGCCTTGGCGGAATTCACACCATCATTTTTTTCAAAAACACCAGCTTATGAAAAGCCTCGAGATTGTAGGGTTTAAAAGAGCGAATCTCGGTAAGAAGGATGCTAAAGCGTTGCGTCTTGACTCGTATGTGCCGTGCGTATTGTACGGTGGCACCGAGCAGGTTCACTTCTCGTCCCCAGCCATCCTCTTCCGCGAATTGCTGTACACGCCCGAAGCCCACATCGTTGATCTGAACGTGGAAGGCACCATGTACCGCGCTATCGTGCAGGACGCCCAGTTCCACCCCGTAAACGAAATGCTGCTCCACGTTGACTTTCTGCAACTGGAAGAAGGCAAAGAAGTGAAGATGGACATCCCCGTGAAGTACATCGGGGTTTCGCCGGGCGTACTGGCCGGTGGCAAGCTGGTGAGCAAGCTGCGCAAAGTGAAAGTAAAGGCTCTGCCCGAGCACCTGCCCGACTACGTGGAGGTGAACATCGCGGCCCTTGAGCTTGGCAAGTCGGTAAAAGTAAGCGAGGTCGTTGCTTCCGGCTACACCATCCTGACCAGCGGCGCGGCGCCGATTGCCACGGTGGCCATCCCACGGGCGCTGAAAGGCACCCTGGCTACCGACAAGTAAGGCCTGCACCACGGATTCGCGCGGATTTTTCGGATTCCGCGGATTTTGTGGACGACTTACCTGAATTATCCGGAAAGCCGCTCCAACGTTGGAGCGGCTTTTTTGTGGGCTCAGGCGCCCTGAAGTAAGCTGGCCTTCCCAGCTACGAAATCCGATTACTCCGTCTAATCCGAAAAATCCGTGGTCAGGACATTGGTTCTTTGCCTGGGCAATATTGGCCCCGAATACGCCGACACGCGCCACAACATCGGCTTCATGGTAGCTGATTATCTGGCGGCCAAACACGATGCCCGCTTTGAAATAGGCCGTCATGCTTTCGTAACGGAAATCAAGGCCAAGGGTAAAATGTACGTGCTGGTAAAACCCACCACCTACATGAATTTGAGCGGCAAAGCCGCGGCGCATTACCTGACCAGCCTCAAGCTGGAAAAGGAGCAGCTGCTGGTGGTAACCGATGATCTGGCGCTGCCCTACGCCAAGCTGCGGCTCAAAGGCAAAGGCTCGGCCGGCGGCCACAACGGCCTCAAGTCCATCCAGGAAATCATCGGCAGCGACGAATACGCCCGCCTGCGCTTCGGCGTGGATGCTAACTTCCCCAAAGGCCGGCAGGTAGATTATGTCCTGGACCCTTTCTCCGCCGACGAGCGGATTGATTTGCCCTTACACATCGAAAAAGCCGCCGACGCCGTGCTGGCGTTTGGGGCGCTGGGCATTGAGCGGGCCATGAACGTGGTGAACGTGAAGTAAGAGCCTCACCCCCTTTCCTGAAGAGGGGAGCCTGATGGCATGAACGCACAAAAGCCAACTGCTTCGCAACAGTTGGCTTTTGTATCCCGGATATTCCCGAATCAACTCGTACCCGGGCGGGGTCAGAGGCGAAAGCCGATGACTCCGCCCGGGTGCGTCCTAAGGCTCCTTTCTCCTCTTGGAGCGGGGCCGGGGGTGAGGCTACGCCACGAAGCTGCCCGGCTTCACCGGCTGGCCGGGCTGCATGAGTTGGAGCGTGCCGTCGGCGTCTTCGGCCATGAGCAGCATGCCCTGGCTCTGGATGCCCTTGATTTCGCGGGGCGCTAAATTCAGCAATACCAGTACCTGCTGCCCTACCAGCGCTTCGGGAATAAAGTGTTCGGCGATGCCGCTGACGATGGTGCGCTGCTCGAGGCCGGTATCGACGGTGAGCTTGAGCAGCTTTTTGGTTTTGGCCACTTTTTCGGCGGCTACCACCGTGCCCACGCGCAAATCCATGCGGCCGAAATCATCGAAGCTGATGTCTTCTTTCGCCGGGGCGGTAACGGCATTGGCCATTTCGTTGGCCTTTTTTGTGTCGAGCAGCTTCTGTACCTGGGCTTCTACCGTGGCATCCTCAATCTTGTCGAAGAGCAAAGCTGCCGCGCCAATTTCATGGCCCGCAAGCAGCGCATCGGGGCGGCCCGCCGCCTGCCACGTACCCTTTTCAATACGGAGCATTTCACCCAGCGTAGCGGCGGAAGCGGGCAGGAAAGGCTCCAGCAATGTGACGAGTCCGGCGGCAATCTGCAGCGCTACGTGTAGCACCGTGCCGGTGCGCGCTTCGTCGGTTTTAATTAATTTCCACGGCTCCGTTTCAGCCAGATATTTATTACCGGCGCGGGTCAGGTTCATCAGTTCGTGAAGCGCGTCGCGGAAGCGGTAATGCTCAATCAGCTCGCCGATGCGCCGCGGAAACCCAGCTAACTGCGTCAGTACTTCGCGGTCGATATCCTGTAATTCGCCCCCGATGGCGGGTACCTGGCCGGCGAAGAATTTGTGCGTCAGCACTACGGCGCGGTTCACGAAATTACCGAGGTTGGCAACCAGCTCATTGTTGTTGCGCGCCTGAAAATCTTTCCAGGTGAAGTCGTTGTCCTTGTTCTCCGGCGCGTTGGCACAAAGCACGTAGCGCAGCACGTCGGCTTTGCCGGGGAAATCCTGCAAATATTCGTGCAGCCACACGGCCCAGTTACGGGACGTCGATATTTTGTCGCCTTCCAGATTCAGGAATTCGTTGGCGGGCACATTGTCGGGCAGAATATAGTCGCCGTGGGCCTTAAGCATCGCGGGAAATATGATGCAGTGGAACACGATGTTGTCCTTGCCGATAAAATGCACCAGCTTGGTACCACTGTCTTTCCAATACGTTTCCCAGGTGTCGGGCAGCAGATCCTTGGTGGCGGAAATGTAGCCGATAGGGGCATCAAACCACACGTAGAGCACTTTGCCGTCGGCACCTTCCACCGGCACGGGCACGCCCCAGTCCAGGTCGCGGGTCACGGCGCGGGGGTGCAGGCCCTGGTCGATCCAGGATTTGCACTGCCCATACACGTTGGCTTTCCAGTCGGACTTATGGCCTTCCACAATCCACTCGCGCAGCCACGGCTCGTACTGGTCGAGCGGCAGATACCAGTGTCTGGTTTCGCGCAGCACGGGCTGGTTGCCGCTGAGCATGGAGCGCGGATTAATCAGGTCGTTGGGGCTGAGGGAGGAGCCGCACTTCTCGCACTGGTCGCCGTAGGCGTTGTCGTTGCCGCAGTTCGGGCAGGTGCCCACGATGTAGCGGTCGGCCAGAAATTGTTCGGCTTGCTCGTCGTAGTACTGCTGCGAAGTCTGCTCAATGAATTTTCCCTCTTCGTACAGCTTGCGAAAAAAACCGCTGGCGACCTCGCTGTGCGTCTGGGAAGAAGTACGCGAGTAAATGTCGAACGACACGCCGAAATCAGCGAACGAGTCGCGGATAATTGCGTGGTATTTATCCACTACCTGCTGGGGCGTAATGCCTTCCTTCTGCGCCCGGATGGTGATGGGCACGCCGTGCTCATCGGAGCCGCAGATGAACCTGACATCACGGCCTGCGGAGCGCAGATAGCGCGCGTAAATATCGGCGGGCAAATACACGCCGGCCAAATGCCCGATATGCACCGGACCATTTGCGTAAGGCAGCGCCGCCGTGACGGTATAGCGTTGGAAATCAGCTTGCATGAGAAACAAAAAAGACAAACAAAAGTGTAGGATGGGAAGCGTTGGTGCGCGCAACCCTGGCAGGAAGCAGGACGCAAATAAACGAGGAAAAGCAGGAATTAATGGCCCGAAAACAACCCGGTATCGTTTGAGTACTGAATTGCTCTATATTTGAGCACAAGCCCGCCAAGTCAGGCTTTTTTTGAACCCTACTTTCTCACCACCCTCGCCCATGAAAAAAGCTGCTCAAGATCAACCTGAAAAAAAGGGCAAAAAAGATCCTGCTCAAAAGGCCCAGCGCCAAGCGGCTAAAGCTGCGGCGCAGGCAACGGATACGATGAGCGGCGTGAAGGCCGGTAAAAAAGCGGATCAGAAGAAGTCGCTCAAAATTGCCGCCAAGCAATTGCAGAAGGAACTGGACGGCCGCATCTCGGAAGTAGTGAAACGCATCCGCAAAGAAACGAAAGCCAAACTGAAGGAAGTCGTAAAAGATGCCACGCGTCGGTTGGACCAGGACACGGAGCGGATGTTTGAGCAGGCTCTGCACACCATAGTGCGTCACAACGACAGTGGCACTCCCGCCGCCTCCGACAGCATTTCCACCGCGCCTGCTTCTACCGCCACTTCTCCTGCAGCCCCGAAAAGAAGCCACGCGGCCAAGGTATCCAAGCCGGCAACGGTCAATACCAACGGCGTCCTGCGCAAGCCCCGGACCACGGCTACCGCGGCCGCCAGTGCTGCTCCGGCCAGCCGAAATGTCAAACCTGCCGTCAGCCCTACCAAGCGCCGCCCGAAGAGTACGGGTAGTGCCGCTGCCGACGCCCCCGATACGGCCGGTGATGCCAGCTAATCAGCGCGGTTAAACATCCTCCAGCTGCAAAACGGCCCGTTCCCTTCGAAGGAGCGGGCCGTTTTGCGGTCAGGGGCGGCGCAGGGTGTCAGCCGGAGCATCGTTGAGGCGACGCATCCGGGTTTCGGGGGTGGTATTGTTCGGGTCGTTGGTATTGAGCGTTTCCACCCGTTTGCGGGCATTGGTGCCGCTGGCCTGCTCGCCCAGATTTACCCGGCCGGGCGTGGCATCCGGCACGGCGCCCCCGTAACCGGCCCCACTGTTGTAAACGGCCTTACGGTCGGCGTCAGAACGAATTTTGGTGGGTACCGGCGCCCGGTCAACTTCAGCGGCACTCTCCTGGGAAGTGGTACAGGCACCCAAAAAAGCACTCAGCCCCAGAGTGAAGCTCCGGCACAAGAATCTACGGCAGGTTGTCATTGGGCAGCAGCTGAAAGCCGGCTCGGTGCTGAGCCAGCTTTGCTACAACGCGCTTTGCAACCTGGAAGTTAGTTTATACCCGGTGCGGCCACGCTCAGCGTCTGGCGAATCCCGTTCCAGAGGGCCACGCGGGCTTGCATGCACCGGCTGGCTACGTCCTGACAGTCAGCCCAGCGCTGGGCGTCGGTACCGCACAACTCGCGCACCATCTGCTCCGCCAGCGGCGTATGCACTTCCTCATCCAGCTGAATGTGCCGGTCGAGATAATACGCGAACGTGTCGAGCTGGCCGGGAAAACGCTGGTGCAGATCGGCAATCAGGTGGCGGAACATATCCGGAATAACGTCTTCGCGGCCGAAGGTAAAGGCGGCGGCTACGGCGTGGGGCTGGCCCGAATTGATAATACTGAACGTGCTGAGCACGAACTGCTGCACGGCGTAGGGCGCATCGGCCCGCAGCAGCGCCTGTTCCACCGACTCGCCCACCGACAGCGCATCGAGCAGACGGCGGATGGGCTGGGTGTCGGCCCCGCATTCTTCCATGGCCCGCAGGTAGAGCTCGAAATGGCTGGTGGGCCGGCCGTGCTGATCCACGTCGGTTTCCTCTTCCAGCACGATTTCGTTGATCAGGCGGCGGGTGGCGGCGTTGCCGCGCGGCACCCACGGCACCGTCACGCAGGTCAGGTCGCGCTGCAGGCATTTGAGCAGGGACATAAAGTCCCAGACGGCAAACACGTGCTGCTGCATAAACTGGCGCAGGTCATCGAGGGAGTTCAGGCTTTGGTAGACGCCGTGCGCAATAAGCTGCGCCCGGGCCGGGGCCAGCTGCTCGTGCAGCACTTGGATAGGGTCAGTGGCGGTGGTAGTGGTCATGAGCGGGAGGCGGAACCGGAGTCCGCAGTTGGTGAAGTCAGACAGCCTGAATAAGCGCAATGGCGCTACAAAGTTCAGGCGGTATTTTTCGGCTATAAAGCATGACCGGCCGGCAGAGGCTGCCGGCCGGTCATGCGCGGGAAGCATATGGGGGCCTACTGCTTCTCGAAGATCATGGCGTCCGAGTCCATGCAGTAGCGCTGGCCGGTGGGCTTGGGACCATCATCGAATACGTGACCAAGGTGGCCGCCGCACTGGGCGCACACAATTTCGTCGCGGCTCATCCCCAGGGTGCCGTCGGCAGTTACCTTCAGGCTGCCGGCGGCAGCCGGAGCCCAGAAGCTGGGCCAGCCGGTGCCCGACTCAAACTTGGTTTCGGACGAGAAGAGCAGGTTGTGGTCGGCGGCGCAGTAGTAGCTGCCCTTCGCGTGGTTGTCGTGGTACTTGTTGGCGAAGGGCCGCTCGGTGCCCTGCTGGCGCAGGATAAAGTACTGCTCCGGCGTGAGCTGCCTGCGCCACTCCGCATCGGTTTTGGTTATCGGAAACTCGTTGGGCTGGCCCGTGACCAGCGCGGGCTTGGGGTAAGCGCTGGCCGCCGCCGTGGGTTGGGTGGCGGCCTGGGGCTTTTCGGTGGCCACGGCCTGCCGCTTCTGGGAGCAGGCCGAGCCCAGCGTAAGGACGAAAAAAAACAGAATCAGAACGGAGGAACGCATACGTAGAAAGAGGATTAAGTCAGAATACCAGGCCGGCAGGGCTGCCGCGCCACTGCTCAAACATACGCGGCGGGTATTGGGTTCGGTTCGGTTTGGCGGGTACGTTTCAGTCTCAGGAGGTTAACATTTTCATCACGTGGGCTTTTGCGGTAAACATTCTATACCTTTGCACCCGGAAAACCCTTTGTATGCAGAACATTCGGAATATCGCAATCATTGCGCACGTTGACCACGGCAAGACTACGCTCGTGGACAAAATCATTCACGCCTCGAAGCTATTCGACGAGCACCAGCAGTTCGACGACTTGATCCTCGACAACAACGACCTGGAGCGCGAGCGAGGCATTACCATCGTCTCCAAGAACGTATCCGTACGCTACAAGGACGTTAAAATCAACATCATCGACACGCCTGGTCACGCCGACTTCGGCGGCGAGGTGGAGCGGGTGCTGAAGATGGCCGACGGCGTATTGCTGCTCGTTGACGCCTTCGAAGGCGCCATGCCCCAGACCCGTTTCGTGTTGGGCAAAGCCATCGACCTGGGCCTGAAGCCGATTGTGGTGGTGAACAAGGTGGACAAGGAAAACTGCCGTCCCGACGAGGTGTACGAGCAGGTCTTCGACCTGATGTTCAACCTCGGCGCTTCGGAAGACCAGCTCGACTTCGTGACGCTGTACGGCTCCAGCAAGCAGGGCTGGATGAGCACCGACTGGAAAGAAAAAACCGACGACATCATTCCGCTGCTCGACGCGGTGGTGGCCTCGATTCCACCGGCGCCGACGTTGGACGGCACGCCCCAGATGCAGGTTACCTCGCTCGACTACTCGTCGTTCGTGGGCCGTATCGCCATCGGCCGCGTGCACCGCGGTACGCTGAAGGAAGGCGCCAACATGAGCCTGGTGAAGCGGGACGGCACGATCAAGAAAGTAAAAATCAAAGAGCTGCAGGTGTTCGAAGGCCTGGGTCGTACCAAGGTTTCGGAAGTTAGCTCCGGCGAAATCTGCGCCGTGACCGGCATCGAAGGCTTCGACATTGGCGATACCCTTGCCGACGCCGAAAACCCGGAAGGGCTGGCGGTAATCAGCATCGACGAGCCGACGATGAACATGCTGTTCACCATCAACAACTCGCCGTTCTTTGGTAAGGAAGGCAAGTTCGTGACCTCGCGCCACCTACGTGACCGGCTGTTCAAGGAAACCGAGAAAAACCTCGCTTTGCGGGTGAAGGAAACCGATAAGGAAGACACGTTCCTGGTCTACGGCCGCGGTATTCTTCACTTGTCCGTCCTCATCGAGACCATGCGTCGCGAAGGGTTCGAGCTGCAGGTAGGTCAGCCACAGGTACTGTTCCGCGAAGACGAGGACGGCCACCGCACCGAGCCTATCGAGCACCTGGTGGTCGACGTACCGGAGGAAACCGCTGGTAAGGTTATCGAGCTGGTGACGATGCGCAAGGGCGAGCTGACCATCATGGAGCCGAAAGGCGACCTGCAGCACCTGGAGTTCAACATTCCGGCCCGGGGCCTGATCGGCCTGCGTAACAACGTGCTGACGGCTACCGCTGGGGAGGCTATCATGAACCACCGCTTCGCGGCTTACGAGCTGTACAAAGGCGTAATTCCCGGTCGTATCTCCGGCTCGCTGATTTCGATGGATACGGGTGCCGGCACCGCGTACACCATCGACAAGATGCAGGACCGCGGCGAGTTCTTCGTTGATCCGGGCGAAGAGGTGTATGCCGGCCAGGTTATCGGCGAGCACACCCGCCCGAACGATTTGACCATCAACATCCAGAAAGGCAAGAAGCTCACGAACATGCGCGCGTCGGGTACCGACGACAACGCCAAGATTGTTCCCAAGCGCCAGTTCTCGCTGGAAGAAGCCATGGAATACATCCAGAAGGATGAGTACCTGGAAGTAACCCCCAAGTCGGTGCGGATGCGTAAGATCCTGCTCGACGAAAACGAGCGTCTGCGCTCGGCCAAGAAGATTGACTAGCTTTTAGGAAGCTAGTTTGAAAAGGGGTGCGGCCGACGGCTGCACCCCTTTTTTGATGCCGGTTGAAATCAGGAATGATGATTTGGCCGCTTTCCTGTTGTAGCAGCACCGGCTTCGATAAGAAGCTGGGCGGCTGCTCCACTTTGCGTTATTTCACGTCCGTGCCTTCTTCCCCACTTTCTCCTCCCCAACGGTTCTCTATCATGCGGCAGCGCTGGAGCCAGCTGCTGTTCGCGCACTGGCCCGTAGACCCGGCCCTGCTACGCCCTTACCTGCCGGCGCGGCTGGAGCTGGATTTGTTTGAGGGGCAGGCGTGGCTGGGCGTGGTGCCTTTTACCATGAGCCACATCCGGCCGCTGGGGCTGCCCGCCGTGCCGGGCCTGAACCGCCTGCACGAGCTGAACGTGCGCACCTACGCTACGCTGGACGGCGTACCGGGCGTATGGTTTCTGTCCCTCGATGCCACCCAGCCCCTGGGCGTGTGGGCCGCCCGCACGCTGTTTCACCTCCCCTACCTCCACGCCCGTATCCGCCTGACCGACACGAATGGCACCCTCCGGGCCGTGGCCGAGCGGACGCACCGGGGGGTGGCGCCAGCCCGATTTTCCGCTACCTGGACTCCGGGAGAAAAGCTGCCGCGCGCGGCACCGGGTACCCTGCCGCACTTCCTGACGGAACGCTATTTCCTGTACACTGCCGGCGCCGATCTGAGGCAAGCCGTGAGCAGCCCCAACCTGTGGCGCGGCCGCCTGTTCCACGAGCCCTGGACTTTGCGGGAGGCCACGGTAAGCGAATGGGAATCGACACTGGTGGAAAGCCACGGCCTGCCCACCCCTACCGGACCACCGCTGCTCTACGCCGCCGATGCGCTGGACGTGTGGATCCAGGAGTTGCGGCGGGTATAGTGGCGGAGGTCGGCAACCAGGCCCCTAAACCAAAACTTTAGCTATTAGAGTTGTTCCCGAACAAGCAATAATGAAAAAAGAACGTCATGCTTCATCTGGCGTCCGCGCAGCCGAAGCATCTCTACCGCATTAGTAATCAATGCTACAGCAACAAAGCGGTAGAGATGCTTCGACTGCGCGGACGCCAGATGAAGCATGACCGCTGAATTTGCGCTTTCTGTATTTGGGAGTAAGTCTATTGACTTTTGGGCCACGATTGGTGCCGTGAGCTGACAATACCGTTAGCCGGCGGAAGCGGCGCAGAGCAGCGGCTCCCGCCCTGGTCAGCACTCTGCGGATAAGATAACCTTGCCGTGGGCTGATTCCTTACGAGCGCACCTCAAAGGCTCGATAATTAATCACCGCGCCTTGCGCCGCTTCCACCTTGTCGACCCGGGCGGCGGGTGGCCCGTGCCGGCACCAGGCTTCCAACCTGGCCAGGGCAGCTGCGGGGCCTTCCGCTTCGATGGTGACGGTGCCGTCGGGGTTGTTGCGGGCGTAGCCGGTGAGGCCCAGCCTCTCCGCCTGCTGCCGGGCCGATTGGCGGAAGAATACGCCCTGCACGCGGCCGAAAATATGGAAGACACGATGCTTGGTCATGGCGTAAGGCGGCTGGGTTTCACCCGTAAAACCAATCCGAAGCCAGTGGAATATTCCGCGGGGCTTAGCGTTGGCAGCACGTAAATTACGCCATCTTATTTTGCGTAGCTGAACCCCGGCAGGTTCTTCCATTTCCAGTAGAATACCTCCTGAATATTAGCCACCTTTGCGGGTGTTTATCTCCCTTTCCAACGTCTGAACCAGGTTGTTAAAGGGTTTGCTTTATTGGTTTCACTCCCCTTTATAGTGCTTTTATGAAGCTACTCTTTACCCTCAGTCTACTGCTGGGCACTACCCTGCTGGCGGCCGCCACGCCCGGTCCGGGCTTCGATTTCGTCCCGAATCAGCGGCAATGGCCGGCCCCGGTCCGGTTCAGCACCCTGATTCCCGGCGGACGGCTTTTCTTTGAAAACTCCCGCTTTACGTACTCCATCGTGGCGGGCAATCCGGAACAGCCGGCCACCCCTAGTCAGCCCGTGCAAGGCCATGCCTTCCGGATGCAGCTGGTGGGCGCCCGGCCTGCCCCCGCCATCACCGGGGAAGGAAAGCGCCAGAGCTACCACAACTATTTTCTGGGCAACGACCCGCAGCACTGGGCCGCAAAGGTGCCGACGTTCGGGCAGCTGCGCTACCGGCAGATCTACGCCGGCATCGACATGGTGTGGCACACCCAAAGCGAGCAGCTGGAGTACGACTTTGAAGTAGCTCCCGGGGCTGACCCCAAAGCTATCCGCATGCGGTACGAAGGCCTCGACAAGCTGACGCTGTACAACGGTCAGCTGCAGCTGCACACCAGTGTGGGCGTTCAGACGGAGCAGGCCCCGGTGGCCTACCAGCTGGGTCCCGATGGGCAGCGGGAGCTGGTTGCGTGCCGCTTCCGCCAATGGGGCCCGCAGGAGGTAGGGTTTGAAGTCACCGGGTCGTATGACCGCAAACGGCCGCTTATTCTTGATCCGGCCCTGATTTTTTGTACCTATTCGGGGAGCTCTGGCGGCCTGTCGGCCAACTGCGCCGCCTCGGATGGGAATGGCAACGTGTACTCCGCCGGACTCGTGCTCGGGACGCCTTTCCCCACCACTATGGGCGCCTTCCAGCGCACGGGCCAAACCGGCAACATGGGCATCTCCAAATACAGCCCTAATGGCAGTGCAATGCTGTATTCCACGTTTCTGGGCGGCAATAGTTCTTCCGGGGGATACAGCGAATACCCGTTGAAGCTGGTGGTGAATTCGGCCGGGGAAATTTTTATGCTCGGCATCACCAGCTCCACCAATTTCCCGGTGACGACCAACGCGTACCAGGGAGGGCTGCGCGGCTCCCAGAATATGTGCCTCACGCGTTTCACCGCCGATGGCGCCGCCCTGATCGGCTCCACTTATCTGGGGGGCTCCAGCCGGGAAGGGGGCGACTTGTCGTCCATTCCCGCGGCTCTCACTTTCGATGGCAGCGGCAACGTCATCGTGGGCGGCACTACTTCTTCCCGCGATTTTCCGGTGCTGAACGCGCTGCAGAGCACCTCCCCCGGCGGCGGTGGTTTTTCCACCGATGGTTTTGTAACCAAGCTCAACCCGACTCTCTCCGCGCTGGTGTGGTCGACGTATCTGGGGGGTAACGGCAACGACCAGGTCCACGACATCCGCGTGGCCGGCAATGGCTCGTTGTTCGTGTGCGGGCAAACGGAGAGCTTCAACTTTCCCACGTCAGCCACGGCCCTCAACCGGTTTTCCCTGGGTGGCATAGACGGATTCATTACCAACCTGAGCTCAACCGGCAACACGCTGCTGGCCTCTACCTACCTGGGCACGTCGGGCACGGAATCAGCCCGCTTCCTTGATTTTGACTCCCAGGGCCGGGTGTGCGTGGCAGGCGAATCGACGGGCTCCTACCCTGTTACGACCGGTACTCTGTCCTCCTCGGGTAGTGCAGGCACCCAGTCGGCCTTCGTGCATTGCCTGAATGCGCAGCTGAGCACCACAGCATTTTCCACCCGCTTCGCCACCGGCTTTCCCAACAACTTCGGCTCCAGCATCTCCGGGGTAACGGCCTTTGCCCTGACCGACTGCGACCAGCTGATGTTCAGCGCCTATGCCACTCCGAACCAGACGCTGCCAACCAGCGCCGATGCCTTCAGCAAAACGTTCCGCAGCGTCTACCTCTGCTCGCTGAATCCGGGGGCGCAAAGCCTGTCTTACGGCTCCTTCTTTGGCAGCTCCCAGGCCTTCTCCACTCACCTGCACGCGGCCGCCGCCAGTCAGATTACCCGCTCGGGCATTCTGACCCACATCGAATGCACCACGGCTTCTGATTATCCTACCTCGCCGGGCGTTATTGCCCCCACTAAACAGGGCTTCAGCAACGACGGTGCTATTTTCAAGTTCAGCGTAAACGGGGCACTGGTGCCTGACTTCAACGCCTCGGTAGCTCCCGTGGTGGCGGCTTGTGCTCCCTACACGGTCAGGTTCAACAACACCAGCGTAGGGGCCAAAAGCTACCGCTGGCTGTTTGGTGATGGGGCCGCCGACACGGCCCGGGCGCCGCAGCACCTCTACCAGCGGGCCGGCACCTATCAGGTCCAGCTCATCATCAACCGGCCTTCGGCGGCCTGTGGCCCGACGGCCGATACGGCGCGTACTACCGTGACCGTCCGGCCCGTGCCAGCCGATATTGAGCGGACCCTTCTGCTCGACTGCAACGCTGACCTCACCCTCGATGCAGGCGTCGACGCCCCGGCCTATGAGTGGTCGACGGGCGAAAAAACCCGCACCATTCCGCGCATCAACCGGCCGGGGAAGTACACCGTCCGGATTCTGGATCCGGCCAGCTGCCCATACCAGATCAGTTTTGAGGTGGTGAGGGATCTGCAGAAAGTACAGCTGCCCAACATTATCACCCCCGATGGGGATAAGCTCAACGAAACCTTCGTCTTCCCCAGCGCCGTAGCCGGCAGTAGCCTGAAAGTCTTCACCCGCTGGGGCAGTTTGGTGTACCAGAACGCGGCCTATGCCAACGACTGGCGGGGTGAAGGCCTGCCCAATGGTATCTACTTCTACGAAGTCGGCTCGCTCTCCGTATGCGTTGGCGTCCTGAAGGGCTGGCTCGAAATTGCGCGCTGATCCTTCGTCACCCGGCCCAGGAGGTAAAACTCCCGGGAGGCGGCGTAACATCAGTTACATAGTCTCCCATTCTGCTCCCCTATTGGCACGGTAGGTTGGCGGCCGGCGATGGTAACCCGATGTGGCGGGAGTCCGGCGGCGGCCCGGGCGCTGCGGCCGTTACTGCCGCTGCCGCACCGCCTCAAACGTGAGAATAGCCGTAGCGGTGCTCACGTTGAGCGAGTCGATGGCCCCGCGCATGGGAATGATGATAGTGGCGGAGCAGGCTTCGCGCAGCTCCGGCGTGAGCCCATCGGCTTCAGTGCCCATCACGAAGGCGGTAGGGCCCCGGAAATCGAATTCGGTGTAGGGCCGGGCGTGGTCGGTGAGGGCCGCGGCATAGGTGCGGATGCCGTGCTGCTGGCACCAGTCGAGCAGCTCGGCGCGGGTAGTGGCCACGGTGGGCACCGTGAAGCTGCAGCCGATACTGGCCCGGATGGCGTTCGGGTTGTAGAGGTCGGTGCGCGGGTCGCAGATAATCACGGCGTCGGCCCGGGCGGCATCGGCGGTGCGCAGAATGGCCCCCAGGTTGCCGGGCTTTTCCACGGCCTCCAGCACCAGCAGCAGCGGGTTGGCCGGGAGCTGCAGATCCTGCAGCCGGCGCCGCGGCGGCCGCACCAGGGCCAGTACGCCATCGGACCCTTCGCGGTAAGCTACTTTCTCGAACACGGCTTTGGACACCGCAACCCACTCCGGCCCGGTGGCGAACATAGCCTCCAGCTCCCGTAAGTGTGCTGCGCCGGCCAGCTCGGAACACACGAACAGCGTCTGCACCACTACGCCGGCCTGGTGGGCAATGGTCAGCTCGCGGTGGCCTTCGATAATGGTCAGGTCCTGCTCGCGGCGCTCGGCCGACTTTTGCTGCAGGCGGAGCAGGTTTTTGATGCGCGGGTTTTGCGGGCTGGTGATGAGGTCGGCGGCAGGCATGGCGGAGAAAGTCGAAAACGAGGCCGAAGATACGCAGGCGGCCGGGGCCGACCCTATCCGGCCCCGGAGCCAGATAGGGTATACGAGCGGAACGCCGTACGTTTACGGGCGATGCGCTTACAACTCAACACGAAAATTCTGCTGGGCTTTGCCGTAGCGGCGGGAGTGCTGCTGCTCACCGCCATTATCTCCTTCCTCAGCATCCGCCAGCTGGCCGTGCAGACCCGCTCGGTGGAGCACACCTACCAGGTGCTGCAGGAAGCCGAGCAGATCACCTCCCGGGTCCGTGAGTCGGAATCGCAGGTACGCGGCTACCTGCTTACGGCCGACACGGCTTATCTGCAAAACTACGCCCCCTCCCGACGGCAGGTTGAGGAAGGCTTTGTCCGGGTTTCGGAGCTCATTGCCGACAATCCCGCCCAGATCCAGCGCCTGGACTCCATGCGGGTGCTGGTCCGGCAGAAGTACCAGAACATGCAACGGCTTATCACGCCGCAGCGCGCCCTCACGGCTTCCTCAATCCGCACGATTCTGGATACCGGCCGGTTGAGTATGCGTGCCATTCGGGGGATGTTTGAGCGCATCAAAGCCCATGAGCTGCAACTACTGGCGCTGCGCAACCAGCAGCAGAGCCTCTACGAAACCATTGCCCCCGTCACTATTATCGTTTCGGCCGTGCTGGCCATTTTAATTACGCTGTGGCTCTTCCAAAAAATATCGGGGGAAATAGCCGCTAATGAGCAGCTGCGGCAGACCCTGGCGCTGACTAACGAGGAGACGACGCGCCGCATCGAAATTGTGGAGCGGCTGGCCGGGCAGGTGCTCGACGGCGACTATAAGGTCAAGATCCGGGACCAGGAAAAAGACAGCCTGGGCAACCTGGCCAACCTGCTCAACCGCATGACGCAGCGGCTGGATGAAAGCTTCGGGGCCTTGGAAAACCGCAACAAGGAGCTCGACCAGTTTGCCTACGTGGCCTCCCACGACCTGAAAGCGCCGCTCCGGGGCGTAACGACCATCGTGAAGTGGATCGAAGACGAGCTGACCACGGAACTCAGCCCGCAGATGCGCCAGTACCTGGATATGATGAAGGGCCGGCTGACCCGGCTGGAAGACCTGATCAACGGCCTGCTGGCCTATGCCCGCATCGGGCGTACCGAGCAGAAGGTGGAGGAAACCAACGTGGGGCACCTGGTGAATGAAGTAACCGAGATGGTGGTGCCCGCCGAGTTCAAAGTAGACCTGCCGGATACGCTGCCGGTTTTCTTCACCGACCGGCTCAGCCTGCAGCAGGTGTTCACCAACCTGTTCAGCAACGCCGTGAAGTACCACCACCAGGGCGCGGGCACCATCACGGTGCGGTGCCGGGAAAACAGGCAGGACTACGAGTTTACCGTCGCCGACGATGGGCCGGGCATCGCGCCGGAGTACCACGAGAAAATCTTTCTGATGTTTCAGACTCTGCGCGACCGGAATACGGCCGAAAGCACCGGTATCGGGCTGAGCATCGTCAAAAAAATCATCGACGAGCAAAAAGGCTCGATTCGCGTCCGCTCGGAAACGGGCCAGGGTGCGACATTCATCTTTACTTGGCCTAAATTGCCGGCCGATTACCAGCTGGTGGCCTGACCTGCGGGTTGTGGCTTGTTGCGTGCCGGGCCCGCCAGCTATTCTTTTATGTTCTAACTGCCCCCTATGCGCTCCGTCCTACTGGTTGAAGACGACTTTTTTGACACGATGACCGTGCAGAAGTCCTTTGAGAAATTCAGTGTTCAGCACAAGCTCTACACGGCCTTCAACGGCCTGGAGGCGCTGGACCTGCTCCTGGGCCGCAACGGAGCCGAAGCTATCAGCCCGCTGCCCGAAGTGATTCTGCTGGATCTGAATATGCCCAAGATGAACGGGCACGAGTTTCTGGTCGAAATCCGTAACGACGACTACCTGCGGGACATTCCGGTGTTCATCATCACCACCTCTTCGATGGATGTGGACCGGCTCAATGCCCAGAACCTGGGCGTGCAGGGCTACATCATGAAACCCCTGGACTTCGAAACCAGCGTCGATATGGTAGACAGCATCAGCCTGCTGGAAAAGCTGCTGAAATAAGCCCTGGCCGGGGAACCGCTGCGGATCGGGAACCGCACGCTTTGCTACCCGCCGCTGCGGTCGCAACCCGGGGCGGGCAGAGTTGCGTAAGGCGCTACCATGCCTGCCTCCCCTACTCCTGTCCTGGCCGATGTTGCGACCCGTCGAACCCGGGCGCTGGTGGCTCACGAGCGGTTTTGCACCCACTACGGGGCACCATTCCGCTTTTTCAGCGACAAGGACGCGCTGAGTGAATTGATCAGTGCTTTGCTCTCGCACCGGACCAGGAATGCCGATTCGCACCGGGCCTACCAGCAGCTGCGGGCGCGGTTTCCGACCTGGGATGAGGTGCGCGACGCGCCCGTGGCCGACGTGGAAGCCGCCATCAGCTCCTGCACCTGGCCCGAGCAGAAAGCGCCCCGCCTGCAGGCTGTGCTGCGCGAAATCAGTACCCGCTGCGGCGGCCCCTGCACCCTGGATTTTCTGGCCGACCAGCCGGTTGCCGACGCGCGGGCCTGGCTGGAATCCCTGCCGGGCGTCGGCCCCAAGACCAGCGCCGCCACCCTGCTCTTCAGCACCCTGCGCATTCCGGCCATGCCCGTCGACAGCCACCACCACCGCGTGGCGCAGCGGCTGGCCCTGATCGGCCCCAAAACCGGCCCCGACGCCGCCCACGCGCAGCTGGAGGCCCTGCTCCCGCCCGGCTGGGACGCCCAGCAGGTGTACGACCACCACGAGGCCTTCATGTTTCACGGGCAGAAGTGCTGCTACTTTCACTCCCCGGCCTGCGGGCGGTGCGTGGTGCTCGACCAGTGCCCGTTCGGGCTGGCGCGGCTGGGGCAGGCCGCGCCGGCGGCTTACCCAAGTCAAGGATCTGCTTAACTTCGCCCTTCAACCTCCCTTTGCTATGAAACCAACTTACGGCGTACCGGCCCTGCTTTCCTTTTTTATCCCTGGTCTGGGGCAGCTCATTAAAGGCCAGATCATCAAGGCCTTTCTCATCTGGGCCGTCGGCGGCGTGGTGGGCTTTCTGCTGGTCTGGACCATCATCGTGCCTTTCGTTATCTGGGCCTGGAACGTGTACGACGCCTACAACGACCCGGCGTAGGGCCAGTGGCGGCCATTCTGCACCTGAAAGCCCGGCCCGGCGCGCGGGCCAACCAGCTGCTGGTAGCGGCCGATGGCCGCGTAACGATACGCCTGCAAGCCCCGGCCCAGGATGGTAAGGCTAATGCCTGCCTGCTGGCGTATCTGGCCGATGTATTTGCCGTCAGCAAATCCAGCATCACGCTGCTGACCGGCCACACCGCGCCGTTCAAGAAAGTGCAGCTCGAAACCCTGGACGCCGCCCGGCTGCAGGCCGTGCTGGCCCGGCATCAGGCTATCGACCAGCCGGCCAGCCGGCCGGAGTAAGCCGGTGCCGCCGGGCCGTATACCGGGTCCCTGCTCCCTTTTGCTTTATCCGACCTTTCCTTTCCGGGTCTTTCCCTCCTGCCGCATGATCTTTCCTACCTGGGCCCTGGCCGGCTTCTGGGGCCTGGTTTCGGGCTCCGCCCTGTTGATCGGGGCCGTGCTGGGCTACTACGCCCACGTACCCCAACGGCTGATAGCGGCCACCATGGCATTCGGCAGCGGCGTGTTGATTTCCACGCTTTCGCTGGAGCTGATGGAGGAAGCCTACCACAAAGGCGGTTTCAACGCGACGGCGCTGGGCTTTGTGGGCGGCGCGGCGGCCTACACGCTGGCCAACTGGCTGCTGGCCCGCCAGGGAGCCAAGCACCGCAAGCGGTCCGGCGACCATCAGCGCGTGGAGCGGGAGAAAGTTCAGGAAGGTGGCCAGCAGGCTACCGAACCCGGCGCCGACAACGGCATGGCGCTGGCCATCGGCGCCCTGCTGGATGGTATTCCCGAAAGCATCGTTATCGGGCTGAGTCTGCTGGCGGGCGGGACCGTCAGCGTGGTGGCTGTAGTCGCCATTTTTCTCTCCAACCTGCCGGAAGGCCTGTCCAGCGCGGCGGGCATGAGAAAGGCGGGGCGCCCGGCCCGGTACGTTTTTCTGCTCTGGGGTGGCATAATGCTCGTGTCGGGGGTGGCGGCGCTGCTGGGCTACTCCGTGTTCAGCCAGTTTCCGCCCCAGGTAGTGGCCGCCACCACGGCCGTGGCAGCCGGAGCCGTGCTGGCCATGATTGCCGACACCATGATTCCGGAGGCCTTCGAAACCACCCACAACTTCACCGGCCTGATTACCGTGCTGGGGTTTCTGCTGTCGTTCTTTCTAAGCAAGCTGGACGGCTAAGCCGCGGCCATCCGCAACCCAAAGTCAGGGCGGCCGGAATTGCTTCCGCCCGCCCTGACTTCCTCCCCCAATAGTCCCGGTTGCTCTGCTACACCCGGGCGGTTACCGGCTCCGGCTCTTTGCGGTAGCTCTGCTCAAACTCTTCGTCGATGTGGTAAGTCGATTCCTCGTGCTGGCTTAGGTCCAGGCCCAGATCCTCGTCGCGGGTGGTCACGCGCAGCCCGAAGCAGGCATCCGTAAGCTTCAGCAGCAGCCACGAGCCGCCGAAGGTGTACCCGATAACGATCAGCAGCCCCAACACGTGGTAGCCCAGCAGCGTGGCAGTGCCGTGAATCAGCCCGCCTTTTTCGGCGAATACGCCCGTGAGCAGCATGCCCACGATGCCGCCCAGCCCGTGGCACGGAAATACGTCCAGCGTATCGTCGATGTTGGTATAGCGGGTTTGCCAGCGCACCGCCACCTGGCTGACCAGGGCGGCCACCACGCCAATCAGGATGCTCTGCCCGTAGCTGACGTAGCCGGCCGCGGGCGTAATGGCTACCAGCCCTACTACGGCCCCGATGCAGGCGCCCACAGCAGTAGGCTTGCCACCCCGGGCCAGTTCCAGCAGCATCCAGGCAATGAGGGCGGCGGCCGAAGCCAGGTTGGTCGTGACGAACGCTTGGGCAGCCAGCGCATTGGCACCCAGCGCCGAGCCGGCATTGAAGCCAAACCAGCCAAACCATAACAAGCCGGTGCCTAACAGCACGTAAGGCACATTAGGCGTGGAAAAAGCCTGTTTGTTGGCCCCGCCGGAGCGCGGGCCCAACACCATAGCCCCCGCCAGCGCCGCAATGCCGGCCGAAATATGCACCACCGTGCCCCCTGCGAAGTCGAGCACGCCCCAGCGCCGCAGAAAGCCTTCGGGATGCCACGTCCAGTGGGCCAGCGGGCAGTAGATGAACAGGCAAAACAGCACCATGAAGGCCAGATAGCCCTTGAAGCGCACCCGCTCGGCGAAAGAGCCGGTAATCAGGGCCGGGGTGATGACGGCGAACTTGAGCTGAAAGGCGAAAAACAGAATGAACGGAATACCCGGCGACAACAGCGGATGCGGGGCCGTGCCGACGTTGCGCAGCAGGGCAAACGTGAGCGGGTTGCCGATCAGCCCGTGCCAGCTGGTTCCATACGCCAGCGAGAAGCCCACGAAATACCACACCAGCGAAATGACGCCCAGGGCCACGAAGCTTTGCAGCATGGTGGAGATGACGTTTTTGGGTCGCACCATGCCCCCGTAGAAAAACGAGAGCCCCGGCGTCATGATCAGCACGAAGGCCGTGGCCGTCAGCATCCAGGCGACATCCGCGCCGTTGAGGGTGCCGGCACCCGCCGCGGGATGAGGCACCTCGACGAAAGCGGCCACCAGACTCAGCACCAGCAATCCGACCAGGGCCAGGGAGCTGTAGCTGAACCGACGAGTAGTAGAAGGAGTCATAGCGCTGATTTGGTCTGCCTCTTAAATTTAAGGTCAATATAAAACATTGATACTTGATTCACATACTTACCCCTATTTTTAGGGGGTTATTCTCATAGATTTACAATGATATTTACGAATATCCGCTTCCAAAAACACTCCTTAACCCACAAGCTCCTAAATACCGTCTGGGCTTTTTACAACCTAAAAAACTTTCTGATTTTCTACCTTGACCTTATTGACCCGGAAGTGGATATCTTGCTTGTCGGCTCCCACTCCCTACTGCTATGCCTACCTCACTCCGCGACGCCCGCTACCTTCTTGCTTACAGCGTTCCTCTGGCCGCGCTGGGTGGCATCTGGCTGGGCGGCATCTGGAGCTGGCTCACCCCGGTCTATGTGTTTGGGCTGATTCCCGCCCTGGAAGGGGTTTTTACTACATCCCCAGCGGCTCAGGCGGCAGAATCGGTTACCGGCCTGCGCCGGGGATTTTTCAATGGGCTGCTCTATCTGAATGTAGGCACGCAGTATGCGCTGCTGCTCATTTTTCTGCACACGCTCAGCCAGGAACCCCGCGCCCTCTGGGAGCAGGCCGGGATGGTGTTCAGCATGGGCGTCTGCTGCGGTACCCTGGGCATCAACGTGGCCCATGAGCTGGGGCACCGCGCATCCCGGGCCGAGCGCACTATGGCTCATTTGCTGCTGCTCAGCACGTTCTATCTGCATTTCTACATCGAGCACAACCGCGGGCATCACCGCCACGTGGCTACGCCGCTGGATCCGGCTACGGCGCGCTTCAACGAGCCTTTTTTTCAGTTCCTACCGCGGGCTGTTAGCGGCGAATACCAGGGAGCCTGGCGGCTGGAACACGGCCGGCTGCAGCAGCAGCAGCGGTCCTGGTGGTCGGCCGGCAACCAGATGCTGCGGTTTCAGCTCTACCAGGCCGGCCTGCTCGTGGTGGTAGGAGCCGTATTTGGATGGGTTGGGCTGCTGGGGTGGCTGGGGGCCTGCGCGGTGGGCATCATCCTGTTTCAGCTGGTAAACTACGTAGAGCACTATGGCCTGCAGCGTCGGCACACGGCCACGGGCAGCTACGAGCGGGTGCAGCCCTGGCATTCCTGGAACTCGGAGCATCCGTTCGGGCGCATTCTGCTCTACGAGCTGACCCGCCACTCCGACCACCACTACCAGGCCAGCCGGCCCTATCACGCGCTACGGCGGCAGCCCCAAAGCCCGCAGATGCCCACCGGCTACCCGGGCATGATGCTGCTGGCCACGGTGCCGCCGCTCTGGTTTCGGGTAATGAATAAGCGGGTGCCGACCGTGATGGAGGAGAAAAGCCAACTACCGCCCAAGGCGGCTTAGCGCTGTTTCCGGATCAGTATACCGCTTACTGGTAACGCGAAGTTTCACTTCGCGAGTCGTTGCTGATGGCCGATCCTACTCGTTCCGGGCGCCGCGAAGGACAACTTCGCGTTACGGCCCCGACTACAAGCTCCCTTTAATATTGCCCTTCCACGTTCTCCAGGTATTTCTGCGCCGAGCCCGTGTTCAGCAGCAGAATCCGCTCCTCGGGCTGCAGCCAGCCGGATTGCAGGAGTTGCCGCGCGGCCATCCAGATGGCCCCGCCTTCGGGCGCCACGAACAGGCCTTCCAGCCGGGCCAGCTCGCGCATGCCCTCCACCATTTCGGCATCGGCAACGCTCACGACCGTACCCTGGGACTCGCGCAGCACGTCCAGCATCAGCAGCTCGCCCAGGGGGCGCGGCACGGCCAGGCCGTTGGCAATCGTTGGGCGGCCCACGTAGTGGTGCGCGTTGGCCTGCCGGCCCAGGTAGGTTTCAATCAGCGGGCAGCAGTTGGCGGCCTGCACGGCTACCATGCGGGGCAGCCTGGCGTCGGGGGCCAGCCAGCCCAGGGCTTTCATTTCCTGAAATGCCTTCCAGATACCAATCAGGCCGGTGCCGCCCCCGGCGGGGTACAGAATCACGTCGGGCAGCTGCCAGCCGCCCTGCTCGGCAATTTCGTAGCCCATGGTTTTCTTGCCCTCGATGCGGTAGGGCTCCTTCAGGGTCGATACGTCCAGCAGCGCACCGTTGGCGTTGGCCTGCCGCACCCAGGCGGCGCAGTCGTTGATGAGGCCGTCGATAAGCTGCACTTCGGCCCCGTACCAGTAGCACTCTTCCTTAAAGGCTTTGGGCGTGTGGCGGGGCATGGCTACCACGGCGCGCATGCCGGCTTTGGCGCAGTAGGCCGCCAGGGCCACGCCCGCATTACCGGCCGTGGGGATGATGCAGCCCAGCACCCCCAGCTCTTTAGCTTTGGAAATGGCCATGCTCAACCCCCGGGCCTTGAACGAGCCAGTCGGGTTCTGTCCTTCGTCCTTGAGTACTAAAGACTGCAGACTGTAGCGGCCGGCGAGGCTTTTCAGGTTGAGCACCGGCGTGAAACCTTCCCCGAGAGTAACCTGATTTTCTTCGTGGAGCAGCGGCAGCAGCGCCCGGTAGCGCCACATGGTGCCATCAAGCGGGTTGATGCTGTCCTTGCCGAGCGGCTCGTGCAGGTCGTACGCCGCCAGCAGGGGCATGTGGCAGCACGCCGAAACCCGCTGCAGCGAGTAGGGCGAGTGGGCGGTGGCACAGACGGAGCAGTGCAGCGTCTGGAGGCGGGAAACGGATTCGAGGGTCGGGTTCATAGTCGGGAGTTCAACGCAAAACTCCGCCCCTGCTATTCCAAAATCAAATAGTGTTTCGGAATAGGCTATGCCTACTTGGCATAGTAGCGCCGCGCAAACTGGACGAACTCCCGGTAAGGCATGTTGTTTTCGGTACCCTTGCGCTGCACGAAATCGAAGTGGCGCACCAGGTTCAGGTCGGGCAGGCGCACTTCCAGCAGCTCACCCGAAGCCAGCTCCTTCATCACGGCCTGCCGGGGCAGAAAGGCCAGGCAGGTATCTACGCGCACGAAGTTTTTGAGGGCTTCGGTCCCACCCAGACGCACTTTCACTTTCAGGTCGCTGAGCTTGATGTGCTTTTCGGCCAGCGCTTCTTCCAGCACTGCCAGCGTGCCCGAGCCGGCTTCGCGCAGCGCCACCGGCACCTCGAGCAGGTCCCGGGCCCTAAGCTCCTTTTTCCGGAGCGGATTACGGACCGAGCAGACGGCCACCACCTCGTCGGTGAGCAGGGGCGTGTAGGTCACGTTGCTCACCTTGTGAAGGCCTTCGATGATGCCCAGGTCAATTTCATGATCGAGCAGGGCCTTGAGAATATTCTCGCTGTTGCGGTTTTTGAGGGTCAGCTGGGTGTTGGGAAACTTATTCAGGTAGGCCGACAGCACCGGCGGAATCACGTAGAGCGAAACGGTGGTGCTGGCCCCGATCACCATGTGCACCTGGGGCGAGAAGCCGGGACTGAGGGCCGTGAATTCCTGGTGCAGCTCGTGCTGGAGCTGTTTGGCCAGCAACAGCTTCTGGTAGAGCAGCTCGCCGGCCGGCGTCAGAATCACGCTGTTGCCAAGGCGCTCAAACAGGCCGGTTTTGTAGTGCTCCTCCAGCGCCTTCACCTGCTTGCTCACCGCCGACTGGCTCACGAACAGCATCTGACTGGCCTTGGTGAAGCTGAGCAGCCGCGCTACTTCGAGAAAGATTTCGTGCTTGTGGGAGAGCATGAGCAGGTGATAAGGAATAGCTACCAAGCGAAAAAAGGCCGGGCTAAAAGTATGGGATTTAGGCTGACAGCACTACGGACAGCCAGGCTTCCCGTACCGATACCTGCCGCAGCCAGCGGCAGGATGATTTGCCGCATTCGGTGCCCCACGGATTTTATATAGCTTGCCATGCGGAATCGGGAGGCAAGCTGACGCCCCGTGCTCGGCCGCCCGAAAGTACCCAACCGCTCCGATTTCCGGCATCAGGATCAGTTTTGTCTTACTATTTAACCTTGGCAAATATGCGTTTTCTGGTTCTCCTCCTGGTTTCCCTGGCCTCCCTCAGCGCCCGGGCCCAGGCCTTCACGGCCGCCGAAATAGCCGGCTGGCAGCAGCAGGCCCGGCAGGTCAGCATCGTGCGCGACACCTGGGGCGTGCCCCACGTCTACGGCAAGACCGACGCCGACGCGGTATTCGGCCTGCTCTACGTGCAGTGCGAAGACGATTTCGCCCGGGTCGAGGACAACTACATCACCGCCATTGGCCGGCTGGCGGAGGTAGAAGGTGAAGCGGCCCTGTACGAGGACCTGCGCGCCCGCCTGTTTCTCGACAGCACCCAGGCCATCGGCATCTACCAGAAAAGCCCCGTCTGGATGCGGCAGCTGCTCGACGCCTTTGCCGCCGGCACCAACTACTACCTCCACACCCACCCCACCGTGCAGCCCCGGCTGCTGCGCCGCTTCCAGCCCTGGATGCCGCTCATGTTCAGCGAAGGCAGCATCGGCGGCAACATCAGCGTGGTATCGGTGGAGCGGCTGAAGGCATTTTACGGCCAGAAGAAATCCAGCTCCTGGATCAACACCGACTTCGACAAGCCGGACCGGGAGCCGGTGGGCTCCAACGGGTTTGCCATTGCCCCGGCCCGCAGCGCCTCGGGCCACGCCCTGCTGCTCATCAACCCGCACACGTCGTTCTACTTCCGGCCCGAGGTGCAGGTGACCAGCGAGGCCGGCCTCAACGCCTACGGGGCCGTGACCTGGGGGCAGTTTTTTGTCTACCAGGGCTTCAACCAGCACTGCGGCTGGATGCACACTTCCAGCTACGCCGACTCGATGGATGAGTATCTCGAAACCATCGAGAAGAAGGACGGCAACTTGATGTACCGCTACGGCAAGCAGCAGCGGCCGGTGCAGGTGGGCACGGTGTCGTTGGCGTACAGGAAGGACAACCAGATGCTGCGCCGCGAATTCACCACCTACCGCACCCACCACGGCCCCGTAGTAGGCCAGAAAGACGATACCCACTGGGTGACGGTGCGCATGATGGACACGCCGCTCGAAGCCCTGGAGCAGTCGTATCTGCGCACCAAGGCCACCGACTACACCAGCTTCCGCGAGGTGATGAAGCTCAACGGCAACGCATCGAACAACACCGTTTTTGCCGACAGCAAGGGCACCATAGCCTACTGGCACGGCAACTTCATGCCCAAGCGGGACCCGCGCTTCGACTGGAACCAGCCCGTGGACGGCAGCAACCCGCGGACCGAGTGGCGCGGGCTGCACCAGGTAGATGAGCTGGTGCAGGTGCGCAACCCCGCCAGCGGCTTTATTCAGAACTGCAATTCCACGCCCTTCACCATGGCGGGCCCCGGCAGCAGTCCGGCCCGGGCAAAATACCCGGCCTACATGGCCCCCGACGCCGAAAACTACCGGGGCCTGAACGCGGTGCGCGTGCTGACTCAGCACCAGGCCAGCTTCACGCTCGACTCGCTGATTGCGGCGGCCAAGGACCCGTACCTGACCGGTTTCGATGAGCTGCTGCCCGCTTTGCTGGCCTCGGCCCCGGCCGGCGCCCAGACGCCCGCCGTGGCCGAGGCCCTGGCGGTGCTGCGCGGCTGGGACCGGCGCTACGGCAAGAGCTCCGTGGCCCAGACCCTGGCCATCTACTGGGGCGAAAAAATTCAGAAGCTGGCCCGAACCCGCGCCGCTGCCGACCAGGTATTCAACCAGATCAGCTTCAACGACTTCGCGATTAAGAATACCACGGCCCCGGAGAAGCTAACGGCCCTGGCGGAGGTGCAGGCCGAGCTGACCCGCGACTTCGGCACCTGGAAAATGCCCTGGGGCGAGGTAAACCGCTTCCAGCGCCTCACCGGCCGCATCGAGGAAACCTACGACGATAAGCAGCCCAGCCTGCCGGTGGCGTTTACCTCCTCGGCCTGGGGCTCCCTGGCGGCCTACGGCTCCCACTCCCGGGCCGGCACCAAAAAGCGCTACGGCGACGTGGGCAACAGCTTTATTGCCGTCGTCGAGTTTGGGCCGCGCATCAGGGCCCGGTCGGTGCTGGCCGGCGGGGTCAGCAGCCAGCCCGGCTCGGCTCACTTCACCGATCAGGCGGCTTTGTACTGCGAGGAAAACTTTAAAGAAGTGTTGTTTTACCCTGAGCAGGTGCGGCAGCACGCCGAAAAGACGTATTCGCCGGGGCAATAATGGCCGACCCGCTACCCTATGTGCCAGGGAAGCGTATCTTTACGCCAACTCTTAATTTTTTTCTCATGTCCACGAAGACTAACTCCGCCGAAAATACCCAGGCTGTCACCGCTGAGCGGGTAGAAACTGCTCAGGAAGCTCTGCACCGCCGCGTAAAGCAAAACCAGGTGCGTCGCCGCCTGAAGCTGAAGCACGTCAACCCGTAGTTTCGGGTTGGTATCGAACAAAAAACCCCGGTCACTCAGGTAGCCGGGGTTTTTTCGTGGGGTTTCCGACCGCCGCTTTGCTCCGGGGTGGTGCCACGAATTGCCCGCCGGGCTTCGTGGTACCACTATCGTTGCTGATGCAGCGGTATTTACGGCGGCGGGATTGTCGTTCAACGATAGTGGTACCACATTGATTTCTTCGCCGCGGCCTACAGACCCAGCCCAATGCGGCACTTTACCGGCTGGATCCGGCACCGTGCAGAGCCGGCTGTCTACAGTAGAATATCAAACGTCAGGGCGGGCAGGACGAGCAGCTTGCGGCGCACGGTGCGCATGCTGCCCTCCACGTAGTCGGCCACGAAGCCGTTGGCGGCCAGCACGCTGAAGCCGACGCGAAAATCAGAGCTGAACCGCAGATTCACCCCCACGCCGCCGCCCACATTAAGGTCGCTCAGGTTGCCCCGGTCGGAGCCCGTATCCCAGTGGTAGAGCGAGTACACCCCGCCCAGTCCCAGCACGGGCTCGATGCGCTTATTTTTCAGGGGGACGTAATACGTGAGTAGTCCGAGGCCGCCGCCGCTGAACTCGTTCTGACGGTGGTGGGGGTCAAATACCTGCGTGGCGGCCAGCCGAACCCCGAAATACTCCAGAAACCGGGCTTCCGTCTGCACCCCAATCACCCGGGGGTTAGCCAGAATCCCGAACGATGCCTTATACGGTTTGTAAGCCGGGGCGTCGGCGGGCAGATCCTGCGCCGCGAGGCTGAACGCGGATAGCAACAGAACAGGCAGTAGTAATTTTTGCATGGTTGCGGTAGTGAAGCCGACTAAGGATATGCTCGATGGCCGAATATACGATCTGGTCGCGGGCGAACCGGGCGTGAGGATAGCTATGAATGAAGCCGACAAGGCGCCCCCGGAATCAGACCCAGATCAAGGGGCCGGATTGGGATAGTGGGGCGGCTCGGCAGCAGAATTCCTGGCCAGCTCCTGGTCGGTAGCCAGTCCCGGATGAAAGCGCTGGAAAAACACGGTAGCCAGCCCCATGGCCGCCGGTGGAGCCACCAGATAGAGCCAGAGGTCGGCAAAGTTTCGGGCGGCCACGGCCGACGCCAGGCTCCGGGCCGGATTGAGGCTCATGCCGGAGTAAGGCGTTTCCCAAATGATATACCCGGTAATTAATACCCCGACGAACCAGCCAGTGGCCTTCCTGAGCCGGGCCGAATGCAGGCTCAGCAGCAGGACCAGCATCAGCACGAAAGAGATACCGAACTCGGCCGCGAAAGCCAGGCCCGCCCCGCCGGGCCCGGGCTGGGTAACGGTGAAATTGATCCGGGGATGCCCGAGGCAGGTACCCAGTACGACTTTGAGCAGCAGGGTTGCGCCCAGTCCGCCCCCGGCCTGAGCCAGGATATACCAGAAAACATCGGCCCGGCGCATCTTTCCCAGCTGCCAGAAAGCTAGCGTGACCGCCGGATTGATGTGCGCCCCCGACCGTTTGCCCCACGGATGGTAAGCCAGCCCCACGATGACCAGCCCCATGCCCACCCCCAGCGGCACGCGGCGCAGCAGGTCCCCCGCTCCCTGGGCCACCAGTGCCTGGTGCAGCCCGGAAGCCGGATGCTCCAGAGCCAGCGTCAGCAAGGTGCTGCAAAGCATAAACACGCCCAGGCCCACCGCTTCGGCCAGGTAGTAGGGCCAGTTGCGGCGCAGGGCCAGGGTTAATTCAGTGAGCAACGACATCGGCGCAGGCGGTGGAGGAAGGAGTTGATACTATAATGCTGCCATTTGGCTTCTGCTGATGCTTTCCCTCAGTTTGCTATCGACGCAGCACCGCCGCGCGGCTGGCCTTCCTCCAGCAGATCTTCAGTACTGCTGTTACGCGGGGTGAGGTGGGTTGCCGGCGGTGAGAAGTTAGGTGAACTGACCTATTAAATTGGCATACATGTTCGTTCGCGCTTTGCGGGGCTCTGCGTCCTCTGCGCGAGATTTAAACCAGGCAAGTATCTGCCAAATTTGCTTGTCAGTTCACCTATCTCCTAACTCCTCAAACAGGGCTTCAGTAAGATCCCGCGTAACCGCAGATCTTCATCAGAGGAATTAAGCGGTAATTCAACCGGCCTTATCAAAGCGAGTAAGAAGGTAAAAGGTCAAATTACGGGGAATCAGACTCAACTACCCAACCCCCTTTTTGCATACCTTCCGGCGTCCTTCCACTCCCCGCTGCTTCGTATGGTTTCTCCCCGCCTGCTCCACCGGCCGCTGCTGGTGCTGCTGACTCTGCTGTACGCCTGCTCCAAGCCTGATACTACTACCTCAACCGCGGAAGGCGAGGAAATCAGCCCCTACCAGAACATCGTCTTTACCTTCGACGAGCCCGTGGGCGCGGGCAAAGTCAGCCGCTGGGACACGGTGCAGTACGTGCAGTTCGAGCCTGCCGTGCGCGGCAGGTTCAAGTGGACCAACGACCGGGAATTGACCTTCTCCCCGGCCGAGCCGTTTCGGCCCGCCACGGTGTTTCAGGCCCGATGGCGGCCGGTAGCGTTGGCGGCGCTGAAGCTGAAGAAGGAGCCCGCACTGGGCCGGACGAAGTTTCACACCCCGGCCCTGCAGATGCACGAGCCCCAGCTGTTCTGGAGCCAGAGCCGGCGCGTGGCGGGCTCGGCCGAAATGCGCGCCAACCTGCTGTTCAACTACGCCGTGCAGCCCGCCGACCTGCAGCCGCTGCTGCGCGTCACCCAGGACGGCAAGCCCGTAGCGTTTGAGGTAGTATCAGCCGAAGCCGACAGCATCGTGGGCGTGGCCCTGACCCAGGACGTGCGCCCCGGCTCCCCCGTGACGCTGGAAGTCGCGCCCGGCCTGCGCGCCCTGGGCTCCGACCGCGCTACCGCCAAACCGCTCACCGCTCAGGTAGCCGTGCCCGACCAGCAGACGCTGCTGGTGCGCGAGGTGGTGGCTTCCATCGTGGAGGGCGACCCGGTGATTACGGTGCTTACCAACCAGCCCGTATCGGCCACCGAAATTCCGGCGTTGCTCACCGTGTCACCGGCGGTGGAGTATGCGGTGGAAGCGCTGGAAAGCGGCTTCGTGCTCAAGGGCGGCTTCGACGTGGACAAAACCTACCAGCTCAGCTTGCGCAGCGGCCTGCGCGGCTTGCTGGGCGGACAGCTGGCCGAACCCTTTACTCAAACCGCCTCCTTCGTGGATGAGCGGCCCAGCCTGAGCTTCGCCAACGGCGACAAGGCCCTGTACCTCGATGCGCTGGGTTCGCGCAACCTGGGCGTACGCATCGCCGAGGTCGAAAAGGTGCAGGTCACCATCGCCAAAGTCTACGCCAACAACATCCAGCAGCTGCTGCGCGGCGGCAAGCAGTACGGCTACGATTACGACGAGGAAGGCAGCGGCGAAAGTGAAGGCGGCGAGTACGAGGACAAATCCTACAACTACTACGACGTCGAGACGCTGGGCAGCGTGCTGACCGAGCGCACCTACTCCGTGGCCGGTTTGCCCAAACAGGGCGGGCTGCGGCTGCTGAACCTGAGCCTGAAGGACCTGGAGTTTACCGGGCCGATGAAGGGGCTTTACATCGTGAAGGTGCAGGATACCGAGCGGCAGTGGCTGCAGGTGAGCAAGCTGGTTTCGGTGTCGGATATCGGCCTCATCGTGAAGCAGGGCAAAGCCGGCCGCACGCTGGTCTTTGCCAACTCCATCCGCAATGCTACCGCGCTCGGCGGCGTGAGCGTGCGGTTTGTGAGCACCAACAACCAGGTAATCAGCAGCGGCACCACCAACAGCGCGGGCGTGGCCGTGTTCGACAGCACGGCCGCCACCAGCCGCTTCCGCCTGAGCATGGTTACGGCCCAGCGCGGGTCCGACTTCACCTTTCTGAATCTGCCCACCAGCCGGGTGGAAACCTCGCGCTTCGACGTGGGCGGCCTGCAAAGCAACGCTGCCCGCTACCAGGCCTTCCTCTACGGCGACCGGGACCTGTACCGCCCCGGCGACACCATCCGCACCAACACCGTCGTCCGCACCGAAAGCTGGCAGGCCCCGCCGGCCGGGCTGCCGGTGAAAATCCGCCTGCTGCTGCCCACCGGCAGGGAATACGCCAGCCTACGCAAGCAGCTTTCCGCCGACGGCGCATTTGAGTCGCGCTTTGTTCTGCCGCCCGCCGTCATGACCGGCCTCTACACGCTGGAAGTGCTGACCGGCAACGACGTGCTGCTGACCTCGCGCAAAATCTCGGTCGAGGAATTCATTCCCGACCGCCTCAAGGTGACGGTGCAAGCCGCGCCCGCCGTGTTGCGTCCCGGCCAGTCGGTTACGGCCCGCATCACGGCGCTGAACCTGTTTGGCCCGCCCGCCGCTGACCGGAAGTTCGAGGTGGAATTCTCGCTTAAGGCCAGGTCCTTCACCCCCAAAAGCTACCCTGGCTACGAGTTCAACATCAGCACCGGGGAACGGAAGCGCACGAACTTCGGCGAAGAGGAAAACACCTCGATTTCGGACCGCTTCGAGAAAACCACCCGCAAAGGCACCACCGACGCCACCGGCCAGGGCACGGCGGCTTACGAAGTACCCGCCTACGCCGACCTCGGCACCCTGGAAGGCGCGGCCTTCGCCACGGTGTTCGACGAAAGCGGCCGACCCGTAAACCGCCTGGCCACCTTCGAGGTGCAGACCCAGCCGGTGCTGTTCGGGATTCAGCGCCTGCCCGAGCTGGTGAGCACGCGCCAGGCGCTGCCGCTGCGCTTCGTGGCCCTCACGCCCAAAGGTCAGCCGACCGCCGCCGCGGCTCAGATCAAGGTGGTGCGGCTGCTGTGGGAAACCGTTATTGAGCGCCAGGGTGGGCGCTACGGGTACAACTCCCAGAAGCGCGAGCAGGCCATTCTGACCCAGAACCGCACCATCGGCACCGAAACCAGCCTCGACTTCACGCCCGCTTCCTCCGGCGAGTACGAGGTGCGCGTGTCCCGGCCGGGTGCCGCTACCTACGTGGCCAGCCGCTTTTACGCCTACGGCTACGGCGACACCCAGAGCAACTCCTTCGAAGTGAATAACGAGGGCGAAGTCACCATTGAAGCCGACAAGGCGAAATACCAGCCCGGCGAAACGGCCAAACTCCTGCTCAAAACGCCCTTCCCCGGCCGCGTGCTCGTGACGGTGGAGCGGGACCGGGTTATCGACCATTTCTACGTGACCACCGACCAGAAGTCGGCGCGGGTGAGCATCCCGATCCGGGGCAACCACGTGCCCAACATCTACGTGACGGCCACCGCCATCCGCGAAATCACCGACAACCGCCTGCCGCTCACCGTGGCCCGGGGCTTCGTGCCGCTCACGGTGGAAAAGCCCGGCACCCGCCTGCCTGTTACCATTAAGGCCCCCGCCCAAAGCCGCTCCCAGACCTGGCAGACCATCGAAGCCAGCACCGCGCCCGGCGCTGCCGTGACCTTCGCGGTGGTCGATGAGGGCATTCTGCAGCTGAAGGACACCCGCACGCCCGACCCCTACGGCTACTTCTACCAGAAGCGCGCCCTGGAAGTGCAGGCCTACGACGTGTACCCGTTTCTGCTGCCCGAGCTGGGCACCAGCTCCTCCGGCGGCGACGGTGCCGACCTGAGCCGGCGCACCACACCCGTGCCCTCGCGCCGGGTGCAGCTGCTGGCCAAATGGAGCGGCGTGCTCCGCGCCGACGCCAACGGCAAAGTGCGCTACCGGGTGCGTATCCCGCAGTTCAGCGGAGCCGTGCGCATCATGGCCGTAGCCTACAAGGGGGACGCCTTCGGCTCTGCCGGGCAAACCATGCGCATCGCCGACCCGGTGGTTATCAGCACCAGCCTGCCCCGCTTCCTCAGCCCCGGCGACACGATTGACGTGCCCGTCACGCTGACGAACACGACGGGTAAAACGACTTCCGGCACTGCTACAATTAAGGTAAACGGGCCACTGCGTTTAGTTGGAGCGACTACTCAAAGCATTTCGCTGCGGCCCAACGCCGAGCAGCGCACCCTATTCAAAGTACTGGCACCGTCGGGTATTGGCAACGGCACTGTGGTAGCTTCTGTGCAGGCAGCAGGAGAGATGTTCACTGAAACCATCGAAATACCCGTTCGCCCGGCTTCCCCGCTGCAAAAGGTCACCGGCTCGGGCGTCGTGCAGGGCGGCAGCGCGCAGACGCTGACCCTGAAAACCGACTTCCTGCCGGCCACCCTGCGCAGCCAGCTGGTGGTGAGCCGCTCGCCGATGACGGAGTTTGCCCGGGACCTGCGCTACCTGTTGCAGTATCCCTACGGCTGCCTGGAGCAAACCGTGTCGGCCGCTTTCCCCCAGCTTTACTATGGCGATTTGACCGCCACGCTGGGCCAGAAAACCGGCAGGCAGGCCCAGGGCACGCGCTTCAACCCCAACTACAACGTGCAGGAAGCCATCCGCAAAATCGAGGCCCAGCAGCTCTACAACGGCAGCCTGAGCTACTGGCCCGGCGGCGACTACGACAATTGGTGGGCTACGGCCTACGCCGCCCACTTCCTGCTCGAAGCCCAGCGCGCCGGCTTCGAGGTGAACAAGAGTACGCTCGACCAGACGCTCCAATACCTGCAGGCCCGCACCCGCAAGCGCGAAACGGAGGAGTATGACTACTTCGACGTAAATAACATCGCCCGCCGCAAGGTCATTGCCAAAAAGGAAATTGCCTACTCGGTGTACGTGCTGGCCTTGTCCGGCCGCCAGGATGCCGTGGCCCTGAACTACTACAAAGCCAACCGCCAGCTGCTGGCCCAGGACTCGCGCTTCCTGCTGGCCGCCGCCCAGGCCATCGGCGGTAACCAGCGCGGCTTCCGCGACCTGCTGCCCACCACCTTCACCGACCGGGCCGCCCGCCGCGCCCTCGACGGCAGCTTCTACTCGCCCCTGCGCGACGACGCCCTGATCCTGAACGCCCTGCTCGAAGCCGACCCCGCCAACGCCATGGTGCCCCGGCTCACCCGCCAGCTTAGCCGGCAGGTGAAGCAGGCCGGCTGGCTCAGCACCCAGGAACGGGCGTTTGCCCTGCTGGCCCTGGGCAAAGTAGCCCGCCGGAATGCTGCCAGCACCGCCACGGCTGCTATTCTGGCCGACGCGAAGGAAATCGGCCGGTTCTCCGGCCCGGACCTCACGGTAAACAACGTGGCCAACCGCCGGCTGGCCCTGCGCACCGCCGGCCGCGGCAGCCTCTACTACTTCTGGGAAACTGAGGGCGTATCACCCACCAACACCGGGCGCGAGGAAGACGCCTACCTGAAAGTGCGCCGCCAGTTCCTGGACCGCCGCGGCAAACCCGTCGGCTCGGCCACCTTCCGGCAGAACGACTTAGTGGTAGTGAAAATCACCATCCAGAGCACCGAGGCGGCCGGGGAAGTGAAGAACGTGGCTATTACCGACCTGCTGCCGGCCGGCCTGGAAATCGAAAACCCGCGCATCGGCGCCGTACGCGACATCACCTGGGCCCAGGATGCCGCCCAGCCCGACTACCTGGACCTGCGCGACGACCGAATCAACCTGTTCACCACCGTTACCAGCGTTCCGAAATCGTTCTACTACGTGGCCCGGGCCGTGTCGAAGGGCACGTTCCGGCTGGGGCCGGTGAGTGCCGATGCCATGTACAACGCGGAGTACCACTCTTATTCCGGGGCGGGCGTGGTACGGGTGCGGTAGGGGTTTCGGGTCGCGGCTTCCCCGGCATTTCTGCCGGGTCCGGGCGAATCTGCCTGGGCTGTTTTTTTGGCCGGTTGCCAGCCGTATCCGGCGCCGGCAGCCCCGTTTGCCTCAGGCGCGGCGCAGACTTTCACCGCTGCCGCACCTGCCGGCAGCGGCAGACCATGCGGGACGGGTCGCCAGCCTTGCCCGAACCGACTGTATAGCAAGTTCTTCTTTCGGAAGGCCTGTTATTGAACCTGTTTAGGGTTTCGGTTTTTTCGTCGTTTGTCATCCTTCATCTGGCGTACGCTTGCGAAGGACCTTCTCACGACTGCTCATTTTGGCCTAATTCCAAGTGGTACGGACGTGATAAGGTCCTTCGCTCCGCTCAGGATGACAGCTTTTTCGAAACCCTAAACAGCCTCATTGCTTCGGGAAGGCTAAAGAGTTGTTCCCAACTACTAAAAAGCAGGCGTCAGGCTGAGCGAAGCGTAGCGGAGTCGAAGCCTCTCGCCTGCTGACGGTGCAATGGCATGCCGACGAAGCGAGCGAGATACTTCGGCTTCGCGGACGCCAGATGAAGCAGGACGTGCTGTTTTTTGTGTTTTGGTAGTTGGGAACAGGTGTTAAAGCTAATTTCGCTGCTACAGCCGTTGGCCCGGCAGGCTCTTGTCGCAGGAATGACAAATACCCGCAATAAAAAAACCCCGACCAATCTGGTCGGGGTTTCTTGCAACAGCCCAAACGAGAGGCTACCGAATGATTACTGCGGCCAAGAAGCGGGTCTCAACGCTTCCATCCGCGAAAATGGCATCCACCTTCAGCGTGTAGGTGTTGGCAGCGCGCGAAGAAACAGGGGCTACCGTGCTGAAGCCGGGTATGTCACCGTCGGCCGTATTGCGCACGGCTACTGAAGGTGCCGTTACGATGGCACTGCCCCCACTAACGCTGAAGGTGCCTACGTCCTTGGTTCTGGCGGCGACCCCAACGTTATACAGGCTGGTAACCCGGACGCTGCTGGCACCGTTGGCCGTTACTTTCAGATTCAGGTTGTTCGCCTTTTGAAAGTCGGCCGTATTGACGTCAATATTGTCGAAGAAGATTATCTGTGTTTTCGGGGTAACCCGAAAGTTGGTTTCTTCCTGCTCGCAGCTGCTGAGCGTAAACGTAGCCGCGAGGAGAAGAAGTAAAAAGTTGAAAAGGCTTTTCATGGAGAGTGCTGTTAAAGAGAAAGACGTC
Source organism: Hymenobacter fastidiosus (assembly GCF_039539565.1). Taxonomy (NCBI): domain Bacteria; kingdom Pseudomonadati; phylum Bacteroidota; class Cytophagia; order Cytophagales; family Hymenobacteraceae; genus Hymenobacter; species Hymenobacter fastidiosus. Next base: position 140,129 of record NZ_BAABDJ010000036.1, read on the forward strand.
GGCGGGCTTCCCACTAGCGTTGCCGGCGAGATTCTGAGTGGTTATTTAAGATCCCAGAAAACCGACGGAGTAGTCAGGTTTGCTCTTGCCGGAGTGTTGGCAGGATTAGCCACTCGCTCCAGGTCCGGGTACGGCAGAATCCGTGGAATAAGGTTGCCGGTCACGTTGTTGGCAGCAGGCGTCAACACCGGGAAACCCGTACGCCGCCAGTCCGTCCAGGGCTCTACCGCCACGCCGTAGTTCGCCACAAACTTCTCCTCAATAATTTGCTGCAGCGCGTTGCCGGCCGTAAAGGCTGGCCGGCCGGCGATGTAAGCCGTAATATCAGCCGCAGTAACTACCCCGGCAGCCTCCATAGACCGCCGAATGCCCAGCTCAAAGTTGGTGCGGGCTAATGCCAAGTCGTTGGTCCGGACAAAATATTCCGCCAGAATGAGGTGGTACTCGGCGGCCGTCAGCATCCGAACCGGAGCGGTGCCGGTGTAAGCAGTTGTAGCTCCTCTCAGCGGGCCGCGCAGGTACACGTGCATCCGGGAGAAAGCCGTACTGACTGCATTTACCCCCGTGCCGTTGCCGGCGCCGGTGTATTGGCCAGCGACGGGAAAGGCCGTGAAGAAAAAGGCCCGGCGCGGATCAACCTTCTGGGTCATCAACGTCACCAGCGCAGAGCTGGGGAAGAACTGGTTGGGGCGGCGGCCTTCGAACTGATCAATGGGGTTGTTCTTATTGGCCGCGTCTTCGAACGTCAGCTGGAAGTTTTCCGCGTTAAGGCTGATGAAGTTCGTGCTCGGCAGCGCCGCCAGCGTGGCCAGCTGCGCGGCTACCACACTCGACTTCAGCGGAAAGTAGTGGATGTAAAGGCGCAGTTTCAGCGTGTTAGCCAGCTTTTTCCAGTTGGCAATAACGCCGCCGTAGATCAGATCATCACCCGCGGGGATCAGGGCCGAGGTCTTGTCCAGATCAGCTACCCCCGCGTCGATCAACGTGATCAGCTTGGTATACACCTCTTCCGACTTGTCGTACTTGGGCTGCAGATTCTGTTCAAACTTCAGCGCATCCGTGTAGGGAATATCACCGAAGGCATCGGTGGTAACCCCGAACAGAAAGGCCTGCATGATTTTGGCCATCCCGGAATAACGAGGGCTCGTGCTGGCCGTCTGCTCGATGAGTTTCTGCAGATCGGCCTGGGCTCCGCCGTAGATGTTGCCGCGCCAGGCGTTGTTCAGGTCAGTAGCCGTCACGTTGTAACGGTCGTACTCGGCAGTCTGGATACCGGAACCGCCCTGCCCCGAGAACTGCTGGACAAACAGCGAGGAGTAGCGATGAATATCCGACCCCATGAGGAAGCCCAGGTGAGTTTCCGCGGCGACGAGGGTATTGGCCGGTGGAGCCACCAGCACCGAGTTCGGGTTCTGGTTTACGTCCAGGAAACTATCACAGGCTCCCAGGAGGCCCAGCGACAGCAGAAAGGTCGCGTATTTGGTGAAGCGGGAAAAACGCATATATAGGAATGAAGAAGCCGTTAGAAAGTGAGTCGGATGGAACCCCCGTAGGACCGGGACTGAGGCAGAGCGTTGAACTCCAGGCCTTGCGAGTTGCTCTGACCCTGGGCGTTTACCTCCGGATCGATGTGCGGTACGTTAGGAGCATACAGGAAGAGGTTACGGGCATTGAAGCCCAACTCAACAGCACCCAGGAAAGTCTTGTCCGTCAACGTCTTGGGAAGGGTATAGTTCAAAGCCAGTTCGCGTAAACGAACCCAGGAAGCATCGAACACCACCAGTTCTGCTCGGCCGAAACCATACAGCTCATCGTAGTAGTCTTCGGCGGTAAGCTGTACGTTGTTGGTGATGAACGTCCCATCGGCCTGACGAATAACCCCGTCGATGACGTAGACGTTGCTCCGGTCAGCCGTTTCCTCGGCCGCACCTTGCCGCCGCACGTCACTCACGTTACGCGAAATAATGTCGCCCCCGTACCGGATATCGAGCAGCGTGCTCAACGTCAGGCCTTTGAAGGAGAAGTTGTTGGTAATACCACCCGTCCAATCCGGGTTAGGATCACCGATAATCTTGTTGTCAAGGGCCAGTTGGGGGCGTCCCCGTTCGGAAAGCAACAGCTTGCCAGCTGCCGTCCGCTGGAATACCGATCCAAACAGAACGCCGTAGGGCTGGCCGGCAATCAGACGGGTACTTGGCGTAGTGAAGCCACCCAGCGTGATTTGCTCCACCCCGGGGGCCAGCGAGACCACCCGGTTGCGGATCCGGCTCCAGTTGAAGGAGTTGCTGTAAGTGAAGTCCCCCAGTTTCACGGGCGTTGAGGAGATCAGCAACTCAATCCCCTTGGCTTCTGACTTGCCAATGTTCTGGAATTGGTTGGTGACGCCCGAAGCGGCGGCTACCGGCACCGTGAAGATGATGTCTTTGCTTTGCTGGTTGTAAATGGTGGCTTCGATGCCCAACCGACCGCCGAAGAAGCTCAGATCCGTTCCTACTTCGTAAGTAGTGGTGAATTCCGGGCCCAGGTTAGGGTTGCCCGCTACGTTGTCGAACGACAAACCTAACTCGTTACGGAAAGGGAAATTGATAGCCGGACCAAATCCGTCGGCAGGACTGTTAGTCGACGCGTAGTACGAATCGGTGGAGTACACCGGGGCTTCCCGACCCACCTGGGCGGCCGCTCCGCGCAACTTACCCGAGGTGAAAATCTTGTTGTCCTTCAGTACCGGGATGATATCGGTGAACACCAGACTGGCTGAAGCGCCGGGGTAGAAATACGAGCGCTTGGCTTTGCCAAAAGTTGACGACCAGTCATTCCGACCCGTCAGGCCAAGAAAGAAAAAGTCTTTGTAGCCCAGCTGCAAATCACCGTAGGCGCCGATCAGGCGGCGCTTCGTTTCATCGCCGAACGGCACGAAGGTTTTCGTGTTCGTGATGTTATCGAAGCCCCGGACCTGAATATCGCTGCCCGTAACGCCAATATCGGTGCTACGACGCTGGTTGATTTCGTTACCCAACAGTAAGCGGGCCGAGATGTCTTCCGTGATGTTGCGCTTCGCCGTCAGATTGAGGTAAGAGCTGATTTCGCGGCGGGTGAACGTTTCATCCAGAATGTTACCAATCAACGTCGGGTTGGTGTTGGCAATGCTGGTACCGCGGCTGTCGCGGGCGTTCACGTATTTGAAGGTCTGCGCGTAGGTATCGGTACCGAGTTTGTAGTCGAGCGAGAGCCAGTCGGTGAAGTCGTACCCCACGCTGACGTTACCCACAATCCGATTCAGTTCGTCGTCGTAGGTGTTGTTTTTGATCGTCCACAACGGGTTATCGTCGGTGCTGTACCACGTGTTCGCCGGCGTAAACGTGCCCACTACCGCGGCGCCGCGCTGGCCGTTCTGCGGCAGCTCCGACTCAAACGGGTACTTTCTCACGTCGTAGCTGCGGGGCAGGAACCACGTGCGGAAAAATGGGTTGGCCAATTGGTTACCCTGGGGCGTCCGCGACGAGCGGTTGTTGGTGAAGATCAGACCAACTCCCGTCCGCAGCTTGTCGGTCAGGTTGGCGTTACCGTTGAAGGTGAGCGTATTCCGCTTCAGGTCGTTGTTGTCCAGGATGCCCACTTCGTGCAGGTTGCCGTACGACGCGAAATAGCGCGTCCGCTCGGTGGCGCCGGACAGGGAAACGTTGTTCTGGAAGTTGGAGCCCGTCTTGAAGATGTCCTTAACGTTATCGGGGTTGATGGACAGCACTTCTTCCTCCCCGCGGAAGTTTTGCACCTTCTGCCCCGTTACCCGTGGTCCCCATGAACCTAAGGCAATGGGGTTGAAATTTCCACGGACGCCCTGGCCAAATTCGTTCTGGTAGTCTGGCATACGACCAACCTTAGACACGTTGTAGTTGGAGGTAACCGAAACCGACTGTTTTTTCTTGCCGAATGTCGCTCCCCGCTTGGTAGTGATGAGGATTGCTCCGGAAGCAGCCCGCGAACCGTACAGAACGGCGGCGGCCGGGCCTTTCAGAATCGAGACCGTTTCGATGTCGTCCTGGTTGATATCGATGGCGCGGTTGGAGTTGGAAACCCCACTTTGCAGGCTATTTCCCCCGCCGCCGTTGTCAATTGGAATACCATCGACGACGAACAAGGGCTGATTGCTACCGTTGAAAGTGGTCAGACCCCGGATGAAGATGTTGGATGACGAGCCTACCATCCCGTTGGAGGATTGTACCCGTACCCCGGCGACTTTACCGGCCAGCGAGTTGACCACGTTGGTTTGGCGCGCCTGCGTCAGCTCCGTGGACTTGATCTCCGAAATAGAGTATCCGATGGCTTTTTTCTGCTGCTCGATGCCCAATGCCGTCACGACGACTTCGCTCAGCTGCTTGGAATCAGTACCCAGACCAATGTTAAGCTGGTTGCCCGTCCCTAACGGACGCTCAGCGGAAACGTAGCCTACTGAGCTGAATACCAGGGTGCCCCCTTCGGCCGGTACGCTCAGATTGAACGAGCCATCGGAATTGGTTGATACCCCGTTTGTGGTGCCTTTCAATAGGACGGTGACGCCAGGCAGACCATCGCCTGACTGCCGGTCCGTAACCCGGCCGGAAATACTCCGGTTCTGGGCTGTCACCTGCTGAAGCAGGGTGAACATGAGCAGTAAACTCATGAATAGAATTTTTTTCATGCAGAATGGACGGTTTGGTAAGAAAAAAAGAGTGTTAGAGGCGGTAATCTACAACGCAGAGTGGGTATAGCCAAAACCATACGTTACAATTATTTTCAAATTTGAGTTGAATACTATCAACAAAGATGGCAATACCCTGATATGAGCACTGGTAAGTTGTTCCGATGAATAGAGTACTGCACAAAGACTATCTTTCCTGAACAACCCTGTATTCTCAAATCTGGCGCCCGCTGGTGCCACCGCACCGGATTGGCCCACCAGACGACCGGGCCGAAAACAGGGCAGCCCAGCGACTACATGAGCTTACCACGAACCGTCTGCTGCTGACCTGCCGCGTATCTTGCCGCGGCCCCAACCCTGATTTCCCCTTACTGCCCCGGCCCGACTACATCCCATGATCAGACAGGCAGGTATCTTGGTCGGGCTGCTGGTAGGGTTGGGCTGGGCCCTGGACGCGGGCTTCCCCCTGCCACCCCGTCCGCAGTATTCCCCGGTCGTCGCGGCAGCGGATGGCTCGGTACTCCACGCCTTCCTGAATCCCACCCAGAAGTGGCGGATGAAAACTGAGCTCCGCGAAATAACGCCGGCCTTGCGCCGGGCCATTATTTATAAGGAGGACCGCTATTTCTACTACCATTGCGGTATCAACCCCCTGGCTATTGTCCATGCCGCGGGCCGCAACCTTGCCGGCCGGGGCCGTACCACCGGGGCCAGCACTATCACGATGCAGGTAGCGCGGCTACTGGAGCCCAAGGCCCGGACCTGGCCAAATAAGCTGGGCGAAATGCTGCGGGCAGTTCAGCTGGAGATGCACTACAGTAAAGCGGAGATTCTGCAGCTGTATCTGAATCTGGTGCCGTACGGGGGCAATGTGGAAGGAGTGAAGTCGGCGGCGCTGCTGTACTTCCAGCAGCCCCCCGACTACCTGTCGCTGGCGCAGACCGTGACGCTGGCTATAATTCCCAACCGCCCCCGGGCCCTGGTTCTGGGCCGCAGCAACGCCGCTATCCTACAGGAGCGCAACCGCTGGCTGCGGCGGTTTAAACAGGCCGGATTATTTCCGCGGCAGGCTATTGCAGATGCCCTGCTGGAGCCGCTGGACGTGCAGCGCCACCCCGCTCCGGCCCGGGCGCCCCACCTGGCCCGGCGGCTGGTACGGCAGTTTCCGGGCCAGGCTATTGTTGCCTCCACCCTCCAGCGCGGCAAGCAAACCAGAGCGGAGGACTTAACCCGCAACTACGTTCGACGCCTGCATCCCCTGGGCATCACCAACGCCGCCGTGCTGGTCGTCAACAACCGCACCCGGGCCGTGGAAGCTTACGTGGGCTCAGCTGATTTTACGGATGCCCTCAGCCAGGGCCAGAACGATGGCGTGCAGGCCGTCCGCTCACCGGGCAGCACCTTGAAGCCGCTGCTGTATGCGCTGGCCATGGATAAAGGATTGGTAACCCCCAAGCGGCAGCTGGCCGATGTGCCGACCAACTTCAGCGGCTACCAGCCGGAAAACTTTGACAGGCACTGCCAAGGCGAGGTACCCCTGGACCGGGCGCTGGCTTACTCACTCAATATTCCGGCCGTCCGGGTGCTCGCCGAACTGGGCGTACCCACGTTTACCGGCAAGCTGCGGGCGGCAGGCTTCCGCAGCGTGGCCCGCAACGATTCCCGCTTGGGGTTGAGCACTATCCTGGGCGGGTGCGGCGCGACTCTGGAGGAGCTCACTACGCTATACGTGACCATAGCGCGGGCCGGGCAGTACGCGCCCCTGCAGTGGACCACTGCTCCGGCAGCACGGCTACCAACGACGGGTAGCCGGGGTGAGCAGAAAGCGCAGCCAGCTGCATCAACCCCGGCAGCCCCCCCACCTGCGCGTGGCACGACGCTGATTTCGGCGGCTTCAGCTTTTCTGGTCACCGACATCCTGGCCCAGCTCACCCGGCCCGATTTGCCGGTTGGTTACGAAACCAGCCGCCACCTGCCGAAAATTGCCTGGAAAACCGGCACCAGCTATGGTCGTCGCGACGCGTGGAGCATTGGCTACAACCAGGAATACACGATTGGGGTGTGGGTCGGCAACTTCAGTGGCCAGGGCAGCCCGGCCCTCACCGGCGCCGATATTGCTACGCCCCTGCTATTCGACCTCTTCAATACGCTGGCCTACAACTCGCCCAATACCTGGTTCCAGCCCCCGGCCAGCCTGGATTTCCGGCTGGTATGTACCGAAACCGGCCTTCCGCCCGGCGAAAGCTGCCCCAATCAGCTGATCGACTATTTTCTACCCGGAATCTCAACGGGGCAACGCTGCCAGCATCAGCGGGAGGCCCTGCTTTCCGCTGACGGGCAGGTCATGTATTGCCGGGCCTGTGCGCCGACGGCGGGCTTCCGCCGGGAAAGGTATCCTAATCTATTGCCCGAAGTACTCGCCTTTAAGGAGGCTCAGGGCATTCCTTATCAGCGGTTGCCGCCGCACAACCCGGCGTGCCAGCTGGTGAGTGGCGCGCGCGACCAGGCGCCCGGCATCACGTCCCCGCTGGCCAATACTGAATACGTGCTGAACAAAGGCGAGCACCAGCAGCTCCTGCTGAGCTGCACTACCGGCAACGAGGTGCGGCAGGTATACTGGTACGTCAACGACCAGTTTCTGCGCGTTGCCAAAGCCACGGAGCGCGTCTTTTTCCGCCCTCCGCCGGGCCCCCTGAAAATCTCCTGCGCCGATGACCACGGCCGCAACACCGATGTCCGGGTGCGGATAAGCGAATTCTGACCTTCCCTGCCTACGCGTTGGTCCGCTGGCCGGCAAAGAACGACGCCGGCCCTTTCCAATGAATCAGGCGGCGCGGCTACCGGGGGGTTATCCAAGGGCAGGTGGGTTTCCATGGGCTTTATTGGGCCAACCGTACTCCCTGTGGTAGTGATGCCGCCGCGGTCCGCGTTAGAACCTTATTCATAGCGGAAACCGTATATGGGGCCCAGCCCCGGTAAGCCGGGCCGCCGGGTTGGCACGGTGCTTGCCAATATCCTCCCGTGACTGACCACACAGGTTGCTTAAACTTTAAAGATTTAGCCATGAAAAAGTTCAGTTGGATTCTCGCCCTGGTTATGCTGTTCACCGGGGTCTTTGGGGCCCAGGCTCAGGAAAGAAAGAGGTGGAGCCCGCAGGCTAAGGGTGCCGTAATCGGTGGCCTTGGTGGAGCCGCCGCCGGCGCCATTATCCACAAGCGTAACCGCGCAGTGGGTGGCGCGGTAGGTGGAGTAGCGGGTGCCGGCGTGGGCTACGCCATCGGTAAGCGGACTGATAACAGGCGTAAGGAAGCGGCCCGCGTGGCGGCCATCGAACGGGCCGCCGCTAACCGCGCTGCCAACGACCGCGCCGAGCGGTCGGCCCTGGCCCGCCGCGTAGATGCTGCCGAGCGGAAAGCCGCCGTAGCCCAGGTGAAGCAGCAACAGCAGTATCCTGTGATGGCCAATGGCTTTGCCGCCACCACGCCCATGATGCTGACCGCCAGCAATGGCCCCGTAGCCGCCGGCTATCTGCCGAACGAAGCCTACGGCAACCGCAACAGTGCGTATTCGACTTCGGAGGTTCGCAGAAAGAGCTGGTAAGTCCGGATTTCCGCTACTTTCGCCGACTCCAGCCTTGTGCCGGAGTCGGCGAAATTCTTTTACATCGTTCACCAAACCCTGGTTTTATGAAGTCCCTTCTTTGGATTTTGCCCCTCACCGCGGCCCTCGCCACGTCCTGCACCAAAACCGCCGACCCGGCCAATCCGGCCGTAACGGCCCAGGTCCTGAACCAGCAGTTTATCAGCGCCTGGAACAGCAAAAACGCCATTCAGCTCGATACTATGTTTGCCGATGACGTACATTTCCTGCAGGGCGAAACCCACTTCCAGGGCAAATCGGAAGTGTCGAACCGCTGGGTGCGCGAAACGATGGGTACCATCTCCAACCTGCGCCTCAACGTAGCCAGCTCCGCCACCGACGCGCAGACGGCCTACGAAGGCGGCACCTACAACGTGGACGTTACGCCGACTACCCCTGGCGTACCCATGGGGGAAGGAGAAGGCAACTTTATCCTGCTCTGGAAAAAGAATCCGAAAGGCGTGTGGAAACTAAGCTACGCCCAGCTCGAAGGCCTCCCCGTCCGGGTGAAATAGCTTTATCCGGAAGCCTGAAAGCCCGTCGGACCCGGCCCTGCTGCCGCCCGACGGGCTTTTACAGTTCTGCCCTTTCGAGCAGATACACTTGCGTACCGGCCGGTACCGTGGTAGCTCCTTCCGGCGTAAGCAGCAGGGCCCGCGCAACGGCGGTGGTTTCGCCAGCCTCCCCCGGCCGGGATATTTCCTCCACGCTGGCGGTAGCGGGTTCCTCGTGCCCGTCGGCAAATACCAGCTTCACAACCCATACCGTGTGCAGCTCAAATGCCTGCAGCAGCGGCAGGGTCTCAAGGCCGATGAGCAATATGCCCAGCCCGGTCAGGTTGAAGCTTTCCCTTACGCGCATCAATAATTCCGGGGCCATAGTGCAGGCTACGCAAAAAGTCCCCGCCGGATAATCAGCGGGGACTTTTTGCGTAGCTGATAACGAGTCGCCGCTAGGCTTCCAGCGGGCGCGTCAGGTATTCCTCACCATCGTAGACCGGGGCCATATCTGCGGCCTCTTCTTCCGTGAATAAGCGGGAGCGAACCAGAAACCGGACGCCCAGCGGAATTTCCAGCGAGAAGCTGGCCCCCCGGCCTTTGGTCACGTCGATGGTGAGCTGGGTATGTTTCCAGTACTCAAACTGGCTGCTACTCATAAAGAAGTCGCAGCCGTGAATCTGACCCAGCCACACGTCGTTGCCGCCGATGCGGAATTCGCCCTTGGTGAAGCACATCGGCGACGAACCGTCGCAGCAGCCGCCGCTCTGGTGAAACATCAGCGGGCCATTTTCATCGCGGAGCAGGTCGATGGTGGCTTCGGCGGCGGGTGTGACCAGCACTCTTGGAGTGGGCATGGGAAGTGGTGAAAGGTGGAATTGTGAGGTTATGAGTTTGGGAAGTGGTGTAAAAACGCCTGTCATCCTGAGCTCGCGAAGGACCTTATTACGTACAAACGAGTCGTAACAACGACGGTCGTTCAACTGGCATAAGGTCCTTCGCTTTGCTCAGGATGACAGGCGTGTTTTCACCACTGCCTAATTCCGCGCTGGCTTAAAAGAAGCCCAGCTTCTGCTGGCTGTAGCTGATGAGCATGTTCTTGGTCTGGCGGTAGTGGGCCAGCATCATCTTGTGGTTTTCGCGGCCGAAGCCCGAGGCCTTGTAGCCGCCGAACGGGGCGCCGGCGGGATAGTCGTGGTAGCAGTTGACCCACACGCGGCCGGCCTGAATGGCGCGGGGCATCTGGTACAGCTCATGGGCGTCGCGGCTCCAGAGGCCGGCGCCGAGGCCGTAGAGCGTGTCGTTGGCCAGCTCGATGGCGTGGTCGTTGTCGGTGAAGGTGGTCACCGACAGCACGGGGCCGAAGATTTCCTCCTGGAAAATCCGCATTTTGTTGTGGCCGCGGAAGATGGTGGGCTGGATGTAGTAGCCATCGGTCAGCTCATCGTGGTCGTGGGTGCGGTGGGCTTCGCCGCCGATGAGCACCTCGGCCCCTTCGGCCTTCCCGATTTCGAGGTAGCTCAGAATCTTCTCGTACTGGTCGTTGCTGGCCTGGGCGCCCATCATCGTCTCCGGGTCGAGCGGATGGCCGAGCTTGATGGCTTTCACCCGCTCAATCAGGCGGGGCATAAACGCGTCGTAGATGTCTTCGTGGATGAGCAGGCGGGAGGGGCAGGTGCAGATTTCGCCCTGGTTGAGGGCAAACATGGCGGCCCCTTCGAGGCATTTGTCCAGGAAGTCGTCGTCGTGGTCCATCACTGACTTGCAGAAGATGTTCGGCGACTTACCGCCCAGCTCCATCGTTACGGGGATGATGTTTTCGGCGGCGTACTGCAGAATGAGGCGGCCGGTGGTGGTTTCGCCGGTGAAGGCCACTTTCTGCACCCGCTTGTTGGAGGCCAGGGGCTTGCCGGCTTCCAGGCCGAAGCCATTTACCACGTTGATGATGCCGGGGGGCAGCACATCCTGAATCAGCTCCATGAGCACCATGATGCTGGCGGGCGTCTGCTCGGCGGGCTTCACCACCACGCAGCAGCCGGCAGCCAGGGCCGGCGCAATTTTCCAGGTCGCCATCAGCAGCGGGAAGTTCCAGGGAATAATCTGGCCCACCACGCCCAGCGGCTCCTGAATCACCAGCGACAGCGTAGTGGCGTTGAGCTCTGTGGCGGAGCCTTCCTCGGCCCGGATAACGCCCGCGAAGTAGCGGAAGTGGTCGATGGCCAGCGGCAGGTCGGCGGCCATCGTTTCGCGGATGGCCTTGCCGTTTTCCACCGTTTCCACGGCGGCCAGGTGGGCCAGGTTGGCCTCCATGATATCGGCAATCTTCAGCAGCACGTTGCTGCGGGTGGTAGCCGAGGCTTTGCCCCAGGTTTTGAAGGCTTCGTGGGCGGCGTCGAGGGCCAGCTCAATGTCTTCCTTGGTGCTGCGGGCTACTTTACAGAACGCCTTGCCGTCGATGGGCGAGGGGTTTTCGAAGTATTCTCCCTTCACCGGAGCCACCCATTTGCCCCCGATAAAGTTGTCGTAATGGGATTTGAATTTGGGCCGGGCAACCAGGGTGGAGGTGTTTTCCAACGTTTCCATGAAGCTGTGTTTAGGAGTGGGAATACGGACAATTTGACCAGGTCAAGCTAGGTTACTTAAATACTTCAACCGCTCTCTTATCGTCGCACAAAAGCGGTCTATTGTCGCAACATTGGTGAGTACTTACTACTTTACGGGGAGGCTTCTTCCTGCCGGCACTTTTCGTTATCTAACCCGTTCTGCTCATGCCTGCCCCTCACCTGCCCACCGCCTTACCCGTGCACGCCACCGCCCAGCTT
>NZ_BAABDJ010000036.1:151828-164826 GCF_039539565.1 Hymenobacter fastidiosus
ACCAGACGGCGCACCGCGTGCCGCTGAATATGGGCCACCTGGTGCTGACGACGATGCTGCGGGGCAAGAAGGTGATGCACCTGGCCGGCCGCCCCGCCTTTGAGTACCTGCCCGGCGAGTCGGTTATCGTGGGCAAAGACCAGACTATGGTCATCGACTTTCCCGAAGCCGATGCAGCGCACCCGACCCAGTGCCTGGCCGTGGCCATTCCCACCGATACCATCCGCCAGACCATCGACCTGCTCAACGAGCAGCAGCCCCGGGCCGAAGAGCACCTGCCCTGGCAGCTGGACACCACCGACCACGCCCACTTCCAGAATACGCCCGAGCTCACCAGCACCCTGGAGCGCCTGGTGCAGCTCTCGCGCGACACGGGCCGCGCCAAGGACGTGCTGGCCGGTTTTACTGTTCAGGAAATGCTGGTGCGGCTGATGCAGACCCAGGCCCGGCAGCTTATCTTTCACAACTACCAGCAGCACGCCACGTCGCACCGCTTCGCCCACGTGGTGCAGTATATCAAGCAGCACCTCACCGAGCAGCTCACGGTGGAAAAGCTCAGTGCGCTGGCCTGTATGAGCAAGGCCACTTTTTTCCGCGTCTTCAAGCGGGAGCTGGGCCTCACCCCTATCGAGTATGTTATTCAGGAGCGCCTGGCCGAAGCCAAGCGCCTGCTGCGTCACCCGCTGAGCACCGTCGCCGACGTGTGCTTCCGGGCGGGCTTCAACAACACCGCGTATTTTCAGAAGCTCTTCAAGCAGTATGAGGGCGTGACCCCGGGGTTGTACAAGAAGCAGTACGCGGTATCGTAACCGGGTTTTCTAAACGAGGGTAGAGACCTTCAGATTTGCGTCTCGTCGTTCAATAACCGACGTCACACGGTTATATACTGGTGGCGCAGCCCGTCGGTGAACGAATCAATAGGAGTTCGTTCCACGACCGGCGGGGGCAAGCCCCGCACCCTACGGCGGTTTCGCAAATCACTGCGCGAGGAGTATAGCAGCGTCAGCACGCGGGGGACGTGAAGTATGGCGTCTCCCTTCCCGTTCCGGAACTGAATAGGACCGAAGTAGTAACTTTGCTGGCACAACCCCGGTTTATCGGGGCCAACTCCGCCAACGGCACCCGTCGCCGTGGTGATAATTTGCCCCATGAAAGTAGCAGTAGCGGCTGAAGCTCGGCCCGTGACAGAGGACCTTCGTCCTGATTCTTCCCCCGCTCCCCTGGCCCCGGCGCTGGTATGGCTCATGGCCATTACCTGCGGGCTGGTAGTGGCCAACATTTACTACAACCAGCCCCTGCTGGCTGAAATCGGAAAAACATTTGGCCTGTCCGACACCCGGGTAAGCCTCGTGGCCACCGTTACCCAGATCGGCTACACGCTGGGGCTGCTGTTCGTGGTGCCGCTGGGCGACAAGCGGGAGCGGAAAAGCCTGATCCTGGCTTTGCTGCTGTGCGCGGCGGTGTGCATGGCGGGAGCCGCCTTCGCTCCTACGTTTGCTTTACTGGCGGCGGCAAGTCTGCTCATTGGGCTGTTCTCCGCCGTGCCCCAGCTCCTGATTCCCATGGCGGCTTCCCTGGCCAGCGACGAAGACCGGGGCCGGGTGATCGGCAAAGTGATGAGCGGCCTGCTGATTGGAATCCTGGTTTCGCGGACTGTCAGTGGGTACGTGGGGGCCCATTTTGGCTGGCGCACCATGTTCTGGCTCGGCGCGGGCGTCATGGTCGCTTTGGGCGGCATTCTGGCCCGTATGCTGCCCCGCAGCCAGCCCACGTTCACCGGCAGCTACGGCAGCCTGTTGAAATCGTTGGTTACCCTGACCTGGCGGCTCCCCCTTTTGCGCCGCTCAGCCCTGGTGGGGGCCTGCATGTTTGCCGGCTTCAGCGCCTTCTGGACGACGCTGGTGTTCTTTCTGGAAACGACCTATCAGTACCACAGCGACGTGGCCGGGCTGTTCGGCATCATCGGGGCCAGCGGGGCCTTCGCCGCTTCCTTCGCCGGTAAGTCGGCCGACCGCAAAGGCGCTGACCACGCGCTGAACCTGGGCATTCTGCTGGTGCTGGCGGCGTATGGGCTGCTGGCCGGCACCGGGTACTACCTGGTAGGGCTCATTGTGGGAGTTGTTATTCTGGATGTGGGCCAGCAGATGACCCACATTTCCAACCAGGCCCGCATTTTCGTGCTGCTGCCCGAAGCCCGGAGCCGCCTCAACACCGTGTATATGACGGCCAGTTTCGTGGGGGCTTCGGCCGGTTCCTTTCTCGGGGCGCTGGCCTGGGCCCACTTCCAGTGGCCGGGTGTCTGCGGCGTAGGCCTGGGCTTCGTGGGAGCAGCGTACCTGATAAACCGTTACTACGGACGATAATGCCGGTTGCAAGGTGGCCCCGAGCCTAGGCAACAGACCGTTGGCACCGGCGCCGCTGCTTTTTTCGGGGGCGCAGTTCTATAATCTGCTCAGGCATTCTTTCAGACTGTCGCGCCAGTGCGGAATCGTCACCTGAAGCCTGGTTTTAGCTTTTGTCTTATCCATAACCGAGTACGCCGGACGCGCGGCTTTGGTAGGATACTCCACGGTAAGGATCGGCAGGACGCGAACCGGCGTATTACTGAGCTCGAAAATAGCTTTGGCGAAGTCGTACCACGACGTCAGGCCTTCATTGCTGTAGTGGTAGATGCCGAATTCCTGGTTCCGGGTTTCGATGATCGTCAGAATACAGCCCGCTAAGTCGATGGCGTACGTAGGCGTTCCGGCCTGGTCCCAGATCACCTTCAGCTCGTCCCGCTCCCGGCCCAGCTTCAGCATCGTTTTCACGAAGTTGTTGGCGTATTCGGAATAAAGCCAGCTGGTTCGCAGAATGAAATACTGGCTGGTATGGACCGCAATGGCCTGCTCGCCTTCCAGCTTCGTCAGGCCGTAGATGCTGATGGGCGCTGCCTCGTCGGTTTCCAGCAACGGCTGGTTGCCGGTGCCCGCAAACACGAAATCGGTGGAGATATGGATAAGCGTGCTGCCATGGCTGGCGCACAGCCGCGCCAGGTTTTCTACCCCGTCGCAGTTTACGCGCCGGGCCAGGTCCACCTCGTCTTCGGCTTTATCCACGGCCGTGTAGGCGGCGCAGTTGATGACGTACGCGGGCTGATGCCGGGCAAATTCGGCCGTCAGCGTGGCCACGTTCAGGATGTTAGCCTGCGCTTCGGGCAGAAAGACGAGGTTGGTGAGCCGGCGCTCCTGCGCAACGTGCTGCAGGCATTGGCCGAGCTGGCCGGTACCACCGAAAACGAGTATCGTACCCATAGAAACCAGAAAGCAGGAAGATAGAAAAGAGGATTTTGCGGCGGCAAATTAGCCATTTCCGGCTTCGCTGCCAGCACCGGCCGCATCGGGTGGCGGCAACAGCGGCCCGCCTGGCTGCACCGGCCGCTTATTCCGGATAGGCTCAAACCGCTGTTCCCGGGGCTGCTTTTCGCTTAGATATTTCCAGTAGCGCAACGGCATGTGCCGGCGATGCAGCTTCAGGTTGCGCCGTTCCGGGATGTTCACGTGGTCGAAATAGGCCTGCCAGAGCAGCTGAAACAGCGGCTCCCGCTCGTCGAGTACCGTAGCCGAAATGTCGGTGGAGCGCTGGCCGGAGCTGGCCTCGAACTGCACGACGTCGGTGCGGGTCAGGTCGTAATAGAGGCCGTAGCGGCGGCGCTGGTCGAAGATCAGCCAGCGCTGGTCGGCGTAGCGCCTGGTGAAGTGGGGCGCGATGAGCGGCAGCACGTCGAAGTCGGGCTCGATGGTGGCGTGAAACAGGCCGTCGGCGGTTTTCTCGAAGCGCACGAACGCCTCCATGCGGTGCTTTTCGCGGTACATCTGCTGGGCGATGCGGGCAATACGGCGCACGGTTTCGTCGGCGTAGTTTTCGGAAATGTCGCGGCCCGCCCGCATAGCCAGGTCAGCGTAGCGAAAAATAAGCATTTCCCGCTCCGGCTGCTCGCTCAGAAACGTATGAAACAGCCGGGTGCGCGCTTCCTGATCCATGTGGCGCAGTAGGCCGTCCCAGACGCGGGTGGCGGTCGGCTCGTGCGTTTCCACCGTTACGGGCTGCGCAAACAAGCCCCCCTGCGTGGACCCCGTTGGCTGAATGCTGTTCGGGGCGGCCTTGCGGTCATAAACCGCAAACAGCACCGACAGCAGACCTTCGAACGAGCCGTCGTAGCTGTAGTCCAGCGGCGGGTTCGTCAGGGCCGGGGCCGCCGGACGCGGCAGCGCGGAGCCGACGGCTGAAGGGGCGGCAGTGGAACGATGACGGGAAGGAAGGGAACGGGGCATAGGCACACAGTCAGGCGTTAGCAACCAGACCCTCCGCGAATAAGGCGGTTCGGGCGCAGACAGGGCACAAGCTGCTTGGATTTAAGCCGCTTCCGGATGCTGCCGGGCGGCCGCGTTAGCACGCGCCGTTTCGTGCATTTGCTGCACCAACGGCAGCAAATCCGACAGCTTGCAGCAGCAGGCTATACGGGCTACTTTCATGGGTTTCACTACTTCGAGCGGAGCAGCCGACGCGTCGGCAGCGCGGTGGGAGACAGTCATGGCAGATGGTTTTTGGTTTTTGGCTTTTGGTTGTTGGTTGTTGGTTTTTGGGTGTTGGTTTTTGGGTGTTGGTTTTTGGCTTTCATCTGGCATGACCTGATCAGGCCAAATGAAAGCCAAAAACCAACAACGAACAACCAAAAACGCGTTTAAGAAGCCTGGGCGAATAAGTCGAGCTGCTGAGTGACCAGCGCCGAGCGCACGGAACCAGCCCCGAACAGAATCTGACGGCGGATGGTCTGCTCGTCGTAGTCGCGGGTATTGAGGGCCTGGCCGCGGCAGGTGAGGAAAAACTTGGCCCGCTTGAGTACCACCCCGAACTTGTGCAGATGGTCGAGGCTGAGGGTAGAGAAGCGACGGGCGGCCACAATACGCTTGGCCGAGCGGGCCCCCACGCCGGGAATGCGCAGGATCATTTCGTAGTCGGCCGTATTCACGTCTACCGGAAAAACGTGGCGGTTGCGCAGGGCCCAGGCCAGCTTAGGGTCAATTTCGAGGTCCAGGTAAGGATGCTCGGGGTCCAGGATTTCGTCGGCCTCAAACCCGTAGAAGCGCATCAGCCAGTCGGTCTGGTAGAGGCGGTGCTCCCGGATAACCGGGGGCTGGGTGAGCTGGGGCAGGCGGGCATCGTCCGTAATCGGAATGTAGCCCGAGTAGTACACCCGCTTCAGCCCGTAGCCTTTGTAGAGGGAGTCGGTGAGCTGAATGATTTGCCGGTCGTTTTCGGCCGAGGCGCCTACAATCAGCTGGGTGCTCTGGCCGGCGGTGGCAAACTGCGGCACCTTTTTGAACAATGCCTTCTCTTCCTTATTCTGCCGGATACCGTCGCGGATCTGGGCCATGGGCGTCAGAATCTGCTGGTAGTTTTTCTCCGGCGCCAGGTTCTGCAGGCTCATTTCGGAGGGCAGCTCGATGTTGACGCTCAGACGGTCGGCATAGAGCGCGGCTTCCGTAATGAGCTCCTCCGAAGCGCCCGGAATAGCTTTCACGTGGATGTAGCCATTGAACTTATGCTCGGTGCGCAGCTTCTTCACGATGCGCACCAGCCGCTCCATAGTGTAGTCGGGCGAGGAGAAAATGCCGCTGCTCAGAAACAGGCCCTCGATATAGTTGCGCCGGTAGAAGTTCATGGTCAGATCCACGACTTCATCCACCGTGAAAGCCGCGCGCTTCACATCGTTGGAGCGCCGCGATACGCAGTAGGCGCAGTCGAAAATGCAGTGGTTGGTGAGCAGGATTTTCAGCAGGCTCACGCAGCGGCCGTCCTCGGTGTAGCTGTGGCAGATGCCCATGCCCTCGGCGTTGCCCAGCCCCCGGTTTTCGTTCTTGCGCTTGCCTCCGCTGCTTGAGCACGACACGTCGTACTTGGCCGCATCAGCTAATATACTTAGCTTTTCCTGAATTCGCTCGTTCATCGGGGCTGTTTTACGGCTTAAAAATAGGTGATTACCTTGAACCAGGCAACTCCTGGTTAAGCTATTTTTTTTAGTAATAGTTTCTTTACCGGCTACATTATCTCTCCTCCCCGGGGCGCTCCACCCCGACTGGCCGGCCCGTGGAGCCCGACCAGGATTGCTGCGGCCGGGCGTTGTTCCGCAGCTCGCCGACGGCTGGTGGCGGCTTCCGGGGTTGCGGGCCCGTCCCGGCAATGCGTACCTTGCCGGGCGTTGCCCCGGCCGTCGTGTTGGCACTTGCTGCACGGCGGCGGGGTTGGGTCTTTCTGATGATGTTTCGCCCCGCTGCCGTTTCGTTCGTGCTTCGTTGCTGCCTATGGGTGGTGGCGCTGTTGGGCGTGGCCGGTCCTGCCCGGGCGCAGCAGCCCACCAGGCCCGTCATCACCGACTCGGCCCGCACGCAGCCCGAAGTTCGCCGCGACTCCCTGCGCCGGCGCTTCGACCAGGAAAAAATGCTGCTGGGGCTCAAGAATTACACCCGCCGCAAAACCATCGCCGGCAAAGCGGCTTCGGCCCTGTTCAACTTCACGGCCCGCAGCGAAGACCGCGCCGGCCTCGATGCCCAGCTGCTCGACCGGCAGTTTGACCAGCACAACTATAAGATCATCCGCAGCGTCAACATCAGTGCCCTCGATGCCTTCGGCTATAGCATCAGCGACCCAGCGCGCCAGCCCAAGAACATCCTGGAGAAGAGTGCCAATGCGCTGCACATCAAAACGGTCCGCTCCCGGGTACGGCAGGTATTGCTGTTTCGGGTGGGGGTCGAACTGCAGCCCCAGGCCCTGGCGGAGTCCGAGCGCTTGCTGCGCCAGACGCCCGAAATCCTCGACGCCCGGGTGTTTGTGAATGAAGCCACCACCGACCAGGACAGCGTCGACATCCAGATCATCACCAAGGATATATTCAGCCTCGGGGGCTCGGTTCAGCTGCGCGACGTAGGGGCCGGGATCATAGCCCTGCGCGACGTGAATTTTCTGGGCCAGGGCCACCAGTTCCGCAACCGGGTGGAGTATGGGCGCAATGAGCCCCAGTCGTGGAGCTACGAGGGGAGCTACCTGGTCCCGTTCCGGCAGTTCGTGAATGCCCAGGCCACTCACCGCAACCTGTACCAGTACCGGGAAACCGGCGTGGTAGTCTCCCGGGGCTTCTACTCGGTGAACACGAAGTATGCCGGGGCGGCGGCCTTTACGATGGTTGACCGGGGCGTCACCCTCCGGGAGCCGCCGCCGGGTGAGCCCTACGTGTTTGAGCCCCTGCGCTACGATGTGCAGGATGTATGGCTGGGCCGCGCCCTGCGCCTGCGCAGCTACGACCTGGGTTACGAAAACCCGGGCCGCGTCATTGTCTCGGCCCGGGCTATCAACACCAACTTTATGGTCCGGCCCAATCCGACCTTCGTCGATAATACGCTGCTGCTGGCCACGGTGGGCTATAGCGTACGACGCTACTACAAAGACAAATACCTGTTCGGCTTCGGCCGCACTGAGGATATCCCGACGGGGACCCTGCTGAGTCTGACTACCGGTTATGAACGCAGTACCGCGGCGAACCGCCGCTACTATGCCCTGCGCGCATCTACCGCCGGCTACAGTGTGCGGAGTGGCTACCTCTACCTGAGCGGCGAGTTCGGCAGCTACCTGCGGGGGCGCGACAACACCTGGCAGCAGGGGCTGCTGAATACGGAGCTGCTGTATTTCACCCGCCTCTACCACACCGGCAACTGGCAGTGGCGGCACTTCTTCTGGAACCGCTCCATCATTGGCTTCAACCGCAGCCCCGGCGAGCAGCTCCTGGCCATCGATGGCGAGCGGGGCCTGCGCGGGTTTCAGCCCACCACGAATCTGCGCGGTACCAGCCGGTTTGTGGTCAACTACGAAGCTACGGTGTACACGCCCGTGTCGTTTCTGGGGTTCCGGATGGCGGCGGTGGGCTTTCTGGACGCGGCGTGGCTGACCACCACCCCCGGCCGCGAATTACCCTTCCGCCAGACGCCCTACAGCGGGGTGGGGCTGGGGCTGCGCTTCCGCAACGAGTACACGGCTATCCGGACCGTGCAGATTCTGCTGGGGTTTTATCCGCGGGGTCAGAATTCGCCCAACGGGTTGCGCATCTTCGAAAGCTCCCGCCCCTACTACGATTTCAGCGACTTCAGCTTTGCCCAGCCCGGCCTGGTGCGCTACGAATAGCGACCCACCACCGGACCAGGCCCGCGGGGCCGGAAGCCGGACAGCTTATTTAGCCTGCCCCGGCGCCGCTGGCCCGCGGCGGGGGACGGAATAACCGGAGGGCCGCCAGGAAGTATCGAAGCTGTTTAGAAAGTCTGATTTTTTGTTGCCTGTCATCCTTCATCTGGTGTCCGCTTGCGAAGGACCGGCCTCTTGTAACACTCTAAAATCCCTTTCACCGCACAACCTCCTTTTCCGCACCACGGGAAAAACTCTGCGCGTTTAACCAGGTTTGGCAGGATATGCGAGTAAGGTCCTTCGCAGGCGTGCGCCAGATGAAGGATGACAGACATTTTGATTTTAGGACTTACGCAAAATGCTTTCACGCAGTGTTTCGCAGTGTTAAACCGCAGTGTTTCGCAGTGTTAAACCGCAGTGTTTCGCAGTGTTAAACGTCCTCGCACTGCGAAACACTGCGGTTTAACACTGCGAAACACTGCGTGAAATGGCACCAGGAGGGTTTTGCGTAAGTCCTAGATTTAGTAACCAGCTTTGCTGTTAGCACACCAGCACCTTGCCCTATTCTCCCCGATGACCGTTCTCTACTGGCTGCGCAACGACCTGCGCCTGCACGACAATGAAGTGCTGGCGTCCCTGCCGCCCGATGCTTCCGCTTTACTGCCCGTCTACTGTTTCGACCCGGCAGCGCTGGGCCCCGATGCCTATCTGGGCTTACCCAAAACGGGGCCGCACCGGCTGGCGTTCCTGCTGGAAACCCTGGCCGACCTGCAGCAACGCTATGCCGGGCTGGGGTCGGGAATTCACTTCGTGGTGGGCCGGCCGGCGGAGGTTCTGCCCCAGCTAGCCCGGCAGCTGAGCCTGAGTGCCATCTGGACCAGCGCGGAGCACACCACGGAGGAGCTGGCGGCCGAAGCAGCCCTGACCACGGCCCTGGGTTCTCAGATCCCGGTGCGCCGCTTTGAAACGCTTTCCTTGCTCCACCCCGCTGATCTGCCCATTGCGGTGCGCAACCTGCCGTTCTCGTTCAGCAAGTTTCGGTTCGACGTAGCGGTGCGGACTCCGGTACGACCACCCTATGCCGCTCCGCGCCAGCTGCCCCGGCTGCCGGTCGGTTTCGTACCCGCGTCCCTCCCCACGGCCTCTGCGCTGGCGGCCCGGCTGGGCCAGCCCGCCCTGGCCCAGCCGCTTCGTGACCCACGCTCGGCCCTCCCCGCGCTGGGCGGGGGCGAAACGGCGGCGCTGGCGCGGCTGCACGACTACGCCGTGGAGCGCCACCTCATTGGCCGCTACGACGATACCCGCAATCAACTGCTGGGGGAAGCCTTCAGCACCAAATTTTCGCCCTGGCTGGCCAATGGCAGCCTGTCGGCCCGGCAGATCTGGGCGGCCATCGACGGCTACGATGCCACTTATGGGGCCCGCAGCAAAGGGGCGCTGCAGCTACGGCTGGAGCTGCTGTGGCGCGACTATTTCCGCCTGCTGGCCCAGCGGTCCGGGCCGGCATTTTTCGGGTGGCCCGGTTTGCGCGATCAGCTCCCCAAGCCTGCCCAGCCCGACCGGGCCGTGTTTGATGCCTGGGCTGCCGGCCGCACCGGCAACGATTTTGTGGATGCCAACATGCGGGAGCTGGCCGCCACGGGATTTATGAGCAACCGCGGCCGGCAGAACGCGGCCAGCTACCTGATCCACGATCTGCACCAGGACTGGCGCTGGGGAGCCGCCTGGTTCGAGCACCGGCTCATCGACCATGACCCGGCCTCGAACTGGGGCAACTGGAAATACATTGCCGGCACGGGCACGGATGTGCGCGACACGGCTTTCGATGTGGCCCAGCAAGCCCGGCGCTACGACCCGCAGAGCCGCTACGTGCGGACCTGGCGGCAGTGAGCCGGACCGCGTGGGTCAATTAAAAACGGAGAATTAAAAAATTAAAAATTATTGGCGCGGGGATGCTTCTTCGGACCTTTGCCGACGACTGCCGTTCTGGTAGCAGAGGGCTGGCCGAACGGCGTAGAAACAGCCTGAGCATCCCGTACAAGGCATTTTTGATTCTTAATTCTTCATTTTTAATTGACCCCATGCTTGCGCTCGGCGATTTTAACGAACTGGAAGTAGCCCGCGCGGTTGACTTCGGCCTCTACCTGACGTCCGACGACGGTGACCTGCTGCTGCCGGGCAAATACGTCGCCGAAGGCACTCAGATCGGCGACCGGCTGCGCGTCTTCGTGTACCGCGACTCCGAAGACCGCCTCATTGCCACTAACCTGGAGCCCCTGGTGCGCGTGAACCAGTTCGCGGCCCTTACCGTCCGCGACGTGTCGGAGGTGGGCGCTTTCCTGGACTGGGGCCTGGAAAAGGATTTGTTTCTCCCCTACCGCAACCAGCGCCGCGCGCTGCGCCCCGGCCAGCGCGTGACCGTATTCGTGTACCTCGATGAAACGTCCGACCGGATTGTGGCCAGCGCCAAGTGGGAGCGGTACCTGCCCGATACGCCATTTGAGGGCCAGGCCGGCGACGTGGTCCAGCTGTTCGTGGCCGATGAAAGCGACCTGGGCTACCCCGTCCTCGTGAACGGCACCCACCAGGGGCTGCTCTACCACAACGAGGTGTTCCGGCCCCTGCGCCTCGGCGACACCCCCACGGGCTACGTCCGCCAGGTCCGCCCCGATGGCAAACTCGACATCAGCCTGCAGAAAGCCGGCTACGACGAAGCCCTCGACGCGGCCGACACGCTGCTGGCGGCTTTGCGCACCGGCAATGGCCTGCTGCCGCTCTCGGACAAAAGCGAACCGGACGACATCTACCGCCGGCTGGGCATGAGCAAGAAGGTCTTCAAAAAAGCCCTGGGCACGCTTTACAGGCGGGGTCTCGTCCAGCTCCTGCCCGAGGAAACCCGGCTGGTAGCCGACGAATAGGCGGGGTTGAATTCTTCGGCGGTGGTTTCATTCCCGGCTGGCATTCCTGCGTATGAAACTGCCAGCCCTGCCTGCTGACCTACCTCCTGACTACCTCGCCCCAGCGCGCCATGAAACTTCAGAAAACTGCTCTTATCGCCGGTGCCAGCGGCCTGATCGGCAGTCAGCTGCTGCCCCTGCTGCTGGCCTCCGACCGCTATGCCAAAGTAATTGCCGTGGGACGGCGGCCGGTACCGCACGTGCATCCGAAGCTGGACCAGCGCATTCTGGAACTTGACCACCTGGAAGAGCACCGCCTGGGCCTGATTGCCGACGACGTGTTCTGCTGCCTCGGGACCACCATGCGGCAGGCCGGCTCGAAAGAGGCTTTTTATACAGTCGACTACCTCTACGTGGTGAAGCTGGCGGC
Source organism: Hymenobacter fastidiosus (assembly GCF_039539565.1). Taxonomy (NCBI): domain Bacteria; kingdom Pseudomonadati; phylum Bacteroidota; class Cytophagia; order Cytophagales; family Hymenobacteraceae; genus Hymenobacter; species Hymenobacter fastidiosus. Next base: position 163,367 of record NZ_BAABDJ010000036.1, read on the forward strand.
CATAACGGCCGCCAATTTCGCGGCGCAGTTCATGGTAGTATCCGCTATGGGGGCCGATGCCGGGTCCCGGATATATTACAACCGCGTGAAGGGCGAGATGGAGCAGGCCGTACGGCGGACCCCGTTCCGGGCGATTCATATTTTCCGCCCCTCCCTGCTGCTCGGCGAGCGGGATGCCCGGCGCACCGGGGAGCAGGTTGGGGCCGTGCTGCTGCGCCTGCTGAATCCGCTGCTGCTGGGGCCCCTGCGTAAATTCAGGCCGCTACCGGCGGCCGCGGTGGCCCGGGCCATGCTGCAGGCCGCCGAAGATGACGGCGGCGGAATCCTGGTGCACTTGTCGGATGAAATTGCGGCACCAGGCGACCCAGGTCCCTAAGTCTAGGGCTGGTTGCTTACTTTTGTCCTCCTTCTCATTTCTCTTACCCTCGTTGGCTTATGAAACGTTTGTGGTTTTCCTTCCTTTTTTTCCTGCTGGTACTCCCGGGGCTGACGGTGCAGGCCCAGTCTAAAAAGAAAAGCAGCGGCGGCGGCGGAAGCGGCAGCTCGGGCTACTCCACCGGTATTGGCCTGCGCGGCGGCGGCTATTCGTCGGGGCTGACCGTCAAGCACTTCCTCAGCGGTAAAAACGGCGTGGCGCTGGAGGCCCTGCTCACGACTGAGTACCGGGCCAAAGGTGCCCGGCTGACGTTGCTGGGCGAGAAGCACAAAAGCCTGGCCGATGTGCAGGGTTTGCAGTTTTACTACGGGGCGGGCTTCCACGCCGGCTCCTACCAGGGCCGCTACTACTTCGATGACGGCCGTTACTACCGGGGCCGCAAAGACAAAGACGACTACTTCCGGAACCGGGTTTACCTGACCGATGAAACCACTTACCTCGCTATCGGCGCCGACCTGATCCTGGGCCTGGAGTATAAGCTGGAAGACCTGCCCTTCGTGGTGGGCGTCGACTACAAGCCTTTCTTCGAGGTCTTCAACGGCTATACCGGCTTCTACAACGATGCCGCCGTAAGTCTGCGCTTCACCTTCTAACACCGAAGCTGTTTAGAAAGTCAAGCAGTCTGCCATCCTTCACCTGTCATCCTCTACCTGTCATCCTTCATCTGGCGTCCGCCTGCGAAGGACCTTATCACGAGTGCTCATATTGGCCTAATTCCAACATGAGCCCCCGTGATGAGGTCCTTCGCAGGCGGACGCCAGGTGAAGGATGACAATCGACAAAAAATCGGATTCCTAAACAGCTTCTGCTTTTTGCCGGACCACCATCCGGCTACGTTCTTTCTTCCCAGGCCCGGCCGGAGCAATGCTCCGGCCGGGCCTTTTTTTGTCCGTACTGGTACGGACCAGCTTCTCCGTACCAGTACGGATAGAAATAGTGAAAAAAATACGTGCTACTGGTCGAGAAACCTTATTGGGTCGGGTATAATTTAGCGAGTTTGATGCGGGCATCCGCCGTTTTGAAT
>NZ_BAABDJ010000037.1:0-181182 GCF_039539565.1 Hymenobacter fastidiosus
ATAAAGGGTCATATTGAGAAAGCGTTTCAATCCCAAACGAATACGACCACTTAATGTTTTTCAACCATTAGCACATTATTCACATTATTCACATTAGCCCATTAGCCCACCAGCCCATTCAAAAAGAGAACTATGTGGTTTGCCATTTTGCTGTTGTTTCTTACCGTGCTGGGTGCCGGCTGGCTCACCCGGCTGGTACCAACGGCCCGCACTACCTGGATGAAGCCCCTGCTGGCATTCAGCGGCGCTTATCTGTTCACGCTCACCGTTACGCACCTGTTGCCCGAGGCATTGGCGCTGGCTCCCACCGCCACGCACCGCGTCGGCTACTACGTGCTGGCGGGTTTCTTCGGGCAGCTGATTCTGGAAGTGTTTTCGCAGGGAGTGGAGCACGGCCACGTCCACCACAATACGGCCCACGTGGGACGGGTACCGTTTATGCTGCTGTTTTCACTCGTGATCCACTCCTTTCTGGAAGGCAGTGTGCTGGTGAAAGCCCCCGCGGTGGGAGCCATGAGCCAGGATTTCTACGCCATCATGGCCGGAGTAGCCCTGCACCACATTCCGGCGGCCTTCGCCCTGATGGCGGCCTTGCTGCTCCGGCTGAATAGCTTCCAGCGGGCGCTGCCCTACCTCGTGCTGTTTGCGCTGGCCGCCCCGGCCGGGGTTATCGTCAGCAACTACGTGGTGCTGGAGCAGCTGCTGACCGGCGGCCTGTACGCCGCGCTGCTGGGTTTGGTGGCGGGGAATTTCCTGCACGTTTCGACCACCATTCTTTTCGAAACCAGCCCCGAGCACCACCTTAACTGGACTAAGCTGGCGGCCACGCTGGCCGGCTGCGCGCTGGCGCTGGCGATGGATATCATTTAGGCAAACGCTGCCCGCGACAGTTCCTGCGACTTACCCCCGTTGTGCCCTTCTTCGCTGATAGCAGCAGGTTAGTGTTAGTCGGGCCGTAGTGCGGCGAGCTGGTGGAACAGCGCTTTTTCCTGCTCGGTCAGGTGTTGCGGCAGGCTTAGCGTCAGGTTCAGGTACAGGTCGCCGATCTGCTCGGGGTGCTGGTAGCGCGGGAAGCCTTTGCCGCGCAGCCGTAGGCGGGTGCCATTGGCGGTGTCAGGCTTGAGCCTGATTTTGACCGGCCCCGACAGCGTATCCACTACCTGCTCGCCACCCAGCAGCGCTTTGTAGATGCTCACCGGCACGTCCATCGTCAGGTCGTCGCCGGTGCGGGTGTAGCGCGGGTCGGGCTGAATGCGCAGGGTGATGAAAAGGGAGCCATTGGGGCCGCCGTGGCGGCCGGGTCCACCCTGGTCGCGCAGCCGGATAGTTTGTCCGTCTTCCACCCCCGGCTTGATGGTGAGGCGCAGACTTTTGCCGTTCACCGTGAGTGTGCGTGGCCCCCCCTGAAACGCCTCAGCCAGCGTCAGCTCCAACTCGGCCTGGTAATCCGGCCCGGCTCCGGCCCGTTGGCCGCCAGGGGGGCGCTGCCCGCCGCCCATACCGCCGAAGATGGAGCTGAAAAAGTCGGAGAAGTCGGCCCCGCCGAACGGGTCGTTGCCGCCGCCGGCCCGGCCACCCTGGGAATATTGCGACCAGTCGAAGCCGCCGGCCGGGCCGCGCCCGCCGCCCTGCTGATAGCGCTGATAGTCGGCCCCGAGCTGGTCGTACTTGCGGCGCTTGTCGTCGTCGCTCAGCACCTCATTGGCTTCGTTTACCTCCTTGAATTTCTGCTCGGCTTTGGGGTCGCCCGGGTTCACGTCGGGGTGGTGCTGCCGGGCCAGCTTGCGGTAAGCCTTTTTGATCTGGTCGGTCGAGGCGGCTTTCTCCACGCCTAAAATCTTGTAGTAATCTTTGTAATCCACGGGGGGGAGCAGGTTGAGGGGAATGCTAAAGTAACAGGCCGCCGGTATACGATCCTGAAACCAGCTTACCGCTTAGGGAAAGGACAAGTACGCGAATTCACCATCCCGTATTCACAGGCCAGCCCAAGACGGGTGTTTTCGCTCCTGCCTGCGGACCTGAGCCAAGCGGTATTCAGCACTGGTAGCGGAGTGGAAAGGGGGCTGACCGGCGAAAACATTCCGTGAAAAATCTGTGTGCAGCCGCCGTCAACCCTGGTTTGCCCCCCTACGGCGGGTTCCGCGCACGTCGGGAAGCACAGCCCGAACTTTTATCGGGCATTTCGTATTTTACAGGCCTTCGCGCTTCCAATTCTCTCACTCCTCAATCCCACTCGCATGAAGTTGAAAGTTTCTCTTATTGCTGCGCTGGCGGTGGTTGGCGCCGGCCTGACGGTTCAGGCTCAAACCAAGCTCGCACCCCGCAGAACGGCTGCTCCCCGGCAAAAAATAGTCAGCCAAGGCGAGACCCTGAAGGATGGCCTCGTGATGAAAGAAGGCAAAGTGCTGTTCACCCGGCAGGGTCAGACCAACACCGTAACCCAGCCCGTTTTGCTCATCAACGGCACCAGAATCAAGGCCGATGGCACGGTGATTATGACCGATAGCTCGAAGGCCATGCTCAAGGAAGGAGACATGATTTCGCTCAGCGGCCGCATGACCACTATGGCCATGAAACTCGAACAGGACAGCCTGATGATGGTGGCTAAAAATGGTGGGGCCAAAAAAAGCAAGGTGAAGATCAAGAAGAAATAGGCGAACTCCCAAACGCTAAAAAAGCGGGGCCCGGATATTCATCCGGGCCCCGCTTTTTTAGCGTTTGATGTAATCCTGCCAGATAGCCTGCACCTCGGCCTCGTCGCGGGCTTCCACTATTTCATCAATCACGAACTGGACTTCGGCTTCCGACCAGCCTTCATCTTCGGCGGCCTGCACAAAGCTGCTGAGGGCGGCAAACCGGTCGCCCATAGCAGGTGGGGTCCATTGTACTTTCTTACGGATGCGCATAGCAGATACTGTTGAGAGGGAATGAAGCGGAGAAATACCCCGGCCGCCGGGCCGCTAGCGGCGGGGGGAAGTTGCGGCCTTGACTACCTTAAGCTGCACCGGGGCCACCCCCGCATCGATGATAGCAATCTTGCGGGCCGCCTTTTTAGAAAGATCAATGATGCGCCCCTTCGCGTGGGGGCCCCGGTCGTTGACGGTGACTTTTACCGATTTATGGTTGCGCGGGTTGGTGACGCGGACCACGGTGCCGAAGGGGAGGGTATTGTGGGCCGCCGTCAGCTTGTTGGCGCGGTATGCCACTCCGCTGGTCGTTTTGCGGCCCTCAAACTTGTCGGCGTAAAAAGAGGCCTGCCCCGTCTGGGTGAAAGCCCCCCGGCTGCCACAGCCGGTCAGCCACGTGGCCAACAAGAACAAAACGGTAAAACGAAGCAGCAGGGAAGTCATGGCCACGGAAAGGCTACTTGGCGGTTGTAGCGGGTTGGTCGGGAGCCGGAATGCGCAGGGCGAGCAGGCTTTCGAAGCTGCCCTGGTACACGTTGAAGTCAACCGCGCCCCGAATCCCGGGCACGTGGGCTTCGTCGCTGTGCTGCCAGATGATCCACCGCTCGCGGGCCAGCTGTGGGCTCTCGACCTCGTAGTGCGCCAGCCAGAGCGGATACTGATCGAAGTGCCCGGCCAGGTACCGTTTGTAGAAGCTGTAGTTGGAGTACAGGATGGGGCGTACGCCATAATGGCGTTCCACCAGCCGCAGCCAGGTGGCCACGTTGCGGCGCATCACGGCCACATCGTGGAACTGGGGCGCCTCCACGTCGAGCACCGGGGGCAGGTCGCCGGGGGCCCGGGGCACGGTACGCACGAACAGGTTGGCCTGCTGGGCGCCGTCGTAGTTCGGCTGGAAGTAGTGGTAGGCGCCGCGGTACACGCCGGCCTTACGAGCCGCCCGCCAGTTGGCGCTAAAGCGGGAGTCGCGCAGCGTGATGCCTTCGGTGGCTTTGATAAAGGCGAAGCGTACCCGGTGGCTGGCTACCACGGGCCAATCGATACGGCCCTGGTACGACGAGACGTCGATGCCGTGAACGGAGTAGCCCGTCAGTAGCGGCGTCTTTTCCCGGCCGGTAAGGTGGCCGACGGTAAAGGTGGCGTAAGCCCGCCGTACGTAGCGGTTGACCTGCCGGCGGTAGCGGCCGTAACCGATCAGCAGCACCACCGTCAGCAGCAGCGCGCCCAGGCCCAGCAGGCGGCGCCACGAGGCGAAGGGGCGGCGGGCAGCCGGGCGTTTGGGGGAATTCTTCAGCATAACCATCCCAAAGGTAACGCACAACAGGCCGCTCAACGTGCCTTGCCCGGCGTAAAGTGCGGCTCCGGGATGGAAAAGGGGCGCGTAAAATCTGCTTTAACCGGCTTTTGCCGACCTTTGACTTTCTTCACCTGCTTTATTTTCCCATGCCCAATCCTGCCGACGCCCGCGACGAATCCGGCCACCTTATCCGCGAACTGCACGGTATCACCCTGGCCCAGATCCTGGAATACCTGGTCGCCCGCTTCGGCTGGCCGGGGCTGGACGAGCAGATCCGCATCAACTGCTTCTCGGTGAATCCGAGCATCAACTCCAGCCTCACGTTTCTGCGGCGTACGCCCTGGGCCCGGGCCAAAGTAGAAGCGCTCTACGTGCAGACCCGAACGACCGAGCTGCTGGGGAAGCGGTGAAGTTGAGAGAGGTGAAATCGTGGGCTCCCTTTTCCAGTTATCCTTTCGGCACCCCTAAAGCGCTGATCCACCACTTTCCCTATGGCCGACGTCTCCCAAAAATCCGGTTTCCGGGCCCTGCTGGCGGGCCTGGGGTGCTTCCTCGTCTTTGAAGTAGCCGCCTACTACCTGCTGAAATTTGCTACCTCCGGGCTGGGAGTGTCGGACCAGTTTCAGCCCGAGAATACTATCGTGAGCAACTGGGTGAAAACGGTGGTATTTATGCTCCTGCACCTGATACTGGTAGTAGTAGCGGTGCTGGTGCTCAGCAACCGGCTGCCGCGACACTACCGCGGGCAGGTGATGGGCTGGTTTTACCTGTCGCTGTTCACCGGCTTTCTGTTGCTGATTCCGCTGTTTAGCTCCTGAGGCCGGCTCATAAAAAAAGCCACTGGGATGAGCAGTGGCTTGGGTGGAACAAACAATGCCGGTCGGCCCCGGCGATATATATCCTCGTAGCGAAGTAGGGTGCGGGGCTTGCCCCCGCCCGTCGTTGCCCGAAAGCGGTGACCTCCCACTTCACCACGAGGATAGGCAGGCAGCTGCTAGCGCTGCCGGATGGTGATTTCACGCTGCTGCGTGGTCGGATCTTTGTACGGAATCCGTACGCGCAGCTCGTTTCCGGCGTGTACTGCCTCAATCCGGCTCAGATCCAGGGTGAGGGGCAGCTCGATGGTCTGATTGAACAGGGGCGCTGCCAGCTTATCGTCGGCCTGGTGCCGGTACTCGCAGTACACCGTTAGGCTATTGTTGTTGAGCACTACGTGAAAATTCTCGGGCCGCACCGATGGGGCCGCTACCCGAATCACCAATCCCTTCTCGCCTTTATCGACGCGCATTACAGCTTGCGCCATGCCACCGCCCAAGGTATTGAACAGGTTAAGGTGCGGAGCGATATTACGAACGAAATCTTTGCTGATTAAATCCATGGCTTTTGATTCTCCTCTCTTGGTTTCAAAGCACATAAGGCAAATGCTGTACCAACATAGAACCGGCCGCGACTGGAAAGCATAGAAGCCATTATGTCCTGATAGGGCATCGGCGGGGCTTTTTGGGGAGACATTATGGCCGGAATTAGCAGGGGCAGCCCCGCAAAGCCGGGTAAAGTTGTCGGCTGATGAAGGTGCGCGGGCCACGGTTTCCGCCTACCTTCCCAAATGAAATCCACGGCTTCTTTCGATCTGCTCAAAGCTTCCGCCCGCGCGCCGCAGTCCATTTCTAAAGACGAAACCCGGCGCGAAACGGAGCGCATCCGGCAGGAGCTGGTAGGCTGGCAAAACCGCCTGTATGCCGAAAATAAGCGCAGCGTGCTGGTGATTCTGCAGGGGATGGATGCCAGCGGCAAGGACGGCCTGATCCGGCGGGTATTCAGTGGTCTCAACCCGCAGGGCGTGCGGGTGCAGTCGTTCAAAGCGCCCACGGATGAAGAACGGGCCCACGATTTTCTGTGGCGAATCCACGCCCACGCGCCCCGCCGCGGCATGATTCAGATATTCAACCGCTCCCACTACGAAGACGTGCTCATTGCCCGCGTGTCGGGCCTGGTGGGTACGCAGGACGCGCAGCAGCGCTTCACGGCCATTAATGCTTTCGAAAAGCTGTTGCAGCAGGCGGGCACTACCATCCTGAAGTTTTACCTCCACATTTCGGAAGAGGAACAGTACGAACGGCTGCAGGCGCGGGTGAACGACCCGACCAAGCACTGGAAATACGAAGCCGGCGATGCGGAAAAAGCCCGGCAGTGGCCCCGGTATCGCGCCGTATACGAGGATGTATTCAGGCAATGCAGCCCCAAAAGCTGCCCCTGGCACCTGGTGCCCGCCGATCAGAACTGGTACAAAGCTTACGTAGTAGCCCGGGCCCTGCGCGATGCGCTGGTGGGCATGAATCCTCAATATCCGGCTACCAAACAGCTGCGGCCGCGGTAAATTTTTAGCCGAAATCAATCGGCTTGCCGGGCGAGCAGCTCGTTCTGCCAGCGCAGTTCCTCTTCCCGGACCGGATAGGGTACTCCGTGGCGAATAGTCTGGTAAACTGCCTCAAACAGCCCACTATAGTTCCCGGTTGGCGTTGGGTAGGTGGTAGTGGTTTGTGCGTCGGCAGTGGCCCGCGTCAGCGTGCCGGCCCCGGCAGAATTTTCCCGGCCGTACTCCGGCGCCAGCGGCGACACACCCTGGAGCAGCTGCGCTTCCTGCACATCGCCACGGTTTTTAATGAAGCTTCCCTCGGTGCCGTGCAGCACAAACGCCGGTCCCGGCCCGGCAATGAGCAGGCCGCTGGTGACGAACACGTTCAGCCCCCCGGTATAGTGAAGGTGGTAAGTGAAGTAGTCGTCGACCCGGGAGCCGGGGCGGTAGCAGCCGGTCGTTTTACGGCTGCGCACCGGCCGGCCAAACAGGCTGAGCACCTGGTCGAGCAGGTGGGGCCCCAGGTCGTAGAGCAGGCCACTGCCGGGCACGGCGGTTTCCTTGAAGGTCTTGACATTCAGGGCGGGCTTGAAGCGGTCGAAGCGGAAGCTGACTTCGATGAGCCGACCCAGCTGCCCGCTGGCCACCACCTGCCGCACGGCCTGAAAGTCGCTGTCCCAGCGCCGGTTCTGGTAGGCCAGCAGCTGCTTTCCCGTTGTGCGGGCCAGGCTCCACAATTCCTCAAACTCCGCTACGGAGGTGGCCACGGGCTTTTCCAGCAGCACGTGCTTGCCGGCCCGCAGCGCCCGCCGGGCCAGGTCGGCATGCGTGTCGTTGGGCGTGTTGACGACTACCAGCTCGATAGCCGGATCCGCCAGCAGCTCGACCACCGAGTCGTAGCTGATAACTGCGGGGTACGTCTGCTGCGCCTGCTTGCGGCTCCGCTCCACCACGGCGCGGAATCCGAAGCCCGGGTGCGTAGTCAGAAAGGGGGCGTGAAAAACTTTGCCCGACATGCCATAGGCCAGCAGGCCGGTCTGAATCTGGGTGCTCATAGCAAAGGGAAGGGGAAATAGGGAAGGTGTCCGGCCAATGGGTGGTTACTTGCGACCAAACAGATAGCCTACCGAAACCTGTCCGCCGCGGTTGTGCAGGCCGCCGATGCCCAGCTGCTTCCGAAACGCCCGCTCTGCCGCGTCGTTGTTGATATCCGACAAGCCGTAATTCAGGCGCAGGTCGACGACGAGGCCCCCGGCTGTTTCCGCGCCTACCCCCCCTACGAGGGCTCCCTCCACTGATTTATAGGTGCGTTTGTTGCCCACCAGCAGCCCCAGCTGCGGCCCTACGTTTACATAGAACCTGCCACCGATGTACTGCCGCAGCAGCAGGGGCACATTAACGTAAGCGAGGTGGACGGTCTCGGTAGTAGTGGCCCCATTGGGGGAGGAGGGCGCTACTTCCAGCTTAGCCCCCTGGGAACTGAGCAGCGCTTCCACCTGCACGGTGAAGCCCTGGGCGGAGGGCTTCAGTCGCAGCATCGGCCCCATGACGAAGGAAGTGCGCGTGTGCGGAGTAGCATTGATGACTCCACTAAGCGTGGCAATGGAAGCCCCGGCCTTGAAGCCCAAGTGCGTGCCACCGTAAGTTTGTGCTTGGCTGGAGACAGCCGCACCTAGCAGCGCGGCGGCCAGAACAATTTTTTTCATGACGATAGGTTAAGAGTAACAATTACGGGCCGCAAGAAGACCTGTTTTAGCTTCCGATGGCACTATAACGTAGCCGGCAGGGCGAAATGCGGGTTCTGAATGATGCCGAACAGGTTAGCAAACGGATCCTGGGCCAACCCCGGCAGAACGCCGCCGCCCACGCCGTGCGCCGCCCCGCGTGGGCGTGGGCCCCGAGCGCCAGCCGCCGGTCGTAGGCCGCCTGAGCAGCGGGCCCGCCCCGGTAGGTAACCGGGCCCGCTGGCCCGGCCACTGCGCCATCGGGTATCAGCCCCGGCTCGTAGCCGCCCACGTTGAAGCCGATGTAAAACGACTCATCGAAACAGGGCTCCTGTTCCAGCACGGCGCAGTACCCGGCCCGGGCCTGGGGTAGATTACCAACCGGATACACAATAGTGCGCAAGCCTTGCCGCATAGGATGCGAGTGAAAGAGGTGAAGGAGGGGCTCAACCTACGAAAACCAGCCGGTAAAATCCCGCTGAAAGCGCCTTCGCCGGAAATGCTTTAATCGGCCAGCAGCTGTTGATTCCGTAGCCAGTCGAAAATCAGCTGGTCCACGGGCGACACTTCCGGACGGTGGCGGTAGGTGAGCCAGACCATTTCCTCGATTTCGGCGGCGGGCTGTAAAATGCCTTGATAGTGAGCGTAGTAGCACGTCATCCGCACAAGCAGGCCGGTGGGGTGGCCGTGGGCCTGGGCCTCGAAGGTGCCCACGTAGCGCAGGCTCGCCGGGTCGAGGTCTACGGTCAGCTCCTCCCGTATTTCGCGCCGCAGGGTCTGCTCGTCGGTTTCGCCGGCTTCGCGCTTGCCGCCGGGAATATAGTACCGGTCTTTGCCGTAGCTGCGGGTGCTCAGCAGCTGGCCGTCGGCGAGGTACAGCCAGGCAATTTTATCGATGCTGGTCATATCAGAAGGCGGGAGTGGAATGGGCCATGCGGCAAAGGTGCTAAACCCGGCGAGAACCAGCCCGAAGCATCCGGCAAACCCTGGGGCAGAAACCGGAGTTTACGTCAACTCCCGGGCGCAAATCAGTAACCGTTCCTAATCCCGTTTCATGTCCAGTCTATTTACCCCACTGACCCTACGCAGCCTGACGCTCCGGAATAGAATCGTCGTTTCGCCCATGTGCATGTACAGCAGCCAGGACGGATTTGCCAACGACTGGCACCTGGTCCACCTCGGCAGCCGGGCCGTGGGCGGGGCCGGCCTCGTTATCACCGAAGCCGCCGCCGTGTCGCCCGAAGGCCGCATCACCCCCGACGACCTGGGCATCTGGCAGGATGAGCATATTGAGGGCCTGCGGCGCATCACTTCCTTTATTCGGGAGCAGGGCGCGGTGGTGGGAATTCAGCTGGCCCACGCCGGCCGCAAAGCCAGCACCTATACGTCCTGGAAAGGGGCGGGGCGGGTGCCGGAGGCGGAGGGCGGCTGGCAAACCGTAGCGCCCAGCGCCGGGCCTTTTGCCGCCAACTATCCAATTCCCGTGGCGCTGGACGCGGCCGGGCTGAACAAAGTGGTGGCCGATTTCCGGGCCGCCGCCGGGCGGGCCCTGGCCGCGGGCTTCCAGCTGATTGAGCTGCACGCGGCTCACGGCTACCTGCTGCACGAGTTCCTGTCCCCGCTCAGCAACCAGCGGACCGACGCGTACGGCGGCTCCTTCGAAAACCGTATCCGGCTGCTGCTGGAAGTAGTAGCGGCTACCCGCGCCGTGTGGCCCGCCGAACTGCCGCTGCTGGTCCGCCTTTCGGCCACCGACTGGACTGCGGGCGGCTGGACCGCCGACGACTCCGTGGCCCTGGCCGCCATCCTGAAAACGAAGGGCGTGGACCTCATCGACTGCTCCAGTGGCGGCAACGTGCCCACGGCGGCCATTCCGGTCGGGCCATTGTACCAAGTGCCGTTTGCCGAGCGGCTGAAACGGGAAGCAGGCGTGCTTACCGGCGCCGTGGGCCTGATTACCACCGCCGCTGAGGCCGAAGCCATCCTGAGCAATGGTCAGGCCGACCTGGTGCTGCTGGCCCGCGAGTTGCTGCGCGACCCCTACTTCCCACTGCACGCGGCCCACGAGCTGGGTGAAGAAGTAGTATGGCCCGACCAGTACGTGCGCGCCCGGCCCCGCCGGCCCTGATACTGGCGCCGGCAGCGGACTGAATTACCGGCTGATTCTTCCGGGGGCGGGTGCTGGCTGGGCGGGGTAGGGGCCGAAAGAGTCGCGGGGCCGGCCGATGCAGCCTTTGCCCGCCGCCCTGGTCTTTACCAACCGTTGTTCAACTGACCCGGTTTGATTCTGTTTTTGCCTGGTTGAGCTGACCCTTCCGGTCTTTCGGCCCGCTGCCAGGGTGCCTGCCCAACCCGCGCCACCCCGCTACGCCTGAATCTGGTAGCTTTAGGCTGACGACGCGGGGCCTTTGCACCAACTTATTCGCCCTCTTTTCCCCACCCTTACCAACTCCTATGACCAGAAAAAATAACCTGCTGCTGGCCCTTAGTGCGGCCTCGGGCCTCACGCTGTGGGGCTGCGCCACCAGCAAAACCACCGCCCCGGCCACCACCGCCGTAACCCCGGCCGCCGTGAACCCCACGGCCCTGGCGAACGAGGCCCCGGTGCTGAAAGGCGTCGGCCTCGACATGGCTAATGCCGATAAGTCGGTGGCGCCCTGCGACAATTTCTTCCAGTATGCCTCCGGGACCTGGCTGAAGAACAACCCGATTCCGGCTGCCGAGTCGCGCTGGAGCTCCTGGAACCTGCTCATCAACCAGAACGAAGCCGTGATGCGGCAGATTCTGGATGATGCCGCCGCCAACCGCACGGCCACCAAGGGCAGCAACCGGCAAAAGGTGGGCGACTTCTACGCCACGGCCATGGACTCGGCCGCTATTGAAGCGGCCGGTCTGAAATACCTCAAGCCCGAGCTGGACCGCATTGCCGCCATCAAAGACCTGAAGGGGTTGCAACTGAACCTGAACCGGCATCGGGAGCTGCGCACGGGCTCCATATTCAGCCTGGGCGTCAACCAGGACCGCAAGAAAAGCACCGAATACGTCGTGTATATGTCGCAGAGTGGGTTGTCGATGCCCGACCGCGACTACTACCTCAAGGACGACGCGCGCTCCAAAACCGTGCGCGCCGCCTACGTGACCTACCTCACCAACACCTTCCGGCAGCTGGGCGACAATGCCGCCACGGCGCAGAAGAATGCCGCCACCGTGCTGCGCCTCGAAACGCGGCTGGCTAAGGCTTCCAAGGACCGCGTCGCGCTACGCGACCCGTACGCCAACTACAATAAGATGACCGTGGCTCAGGTCAGCCAGCAGTTTCCCAATCTGGCGGTACCTAATCTGCTAAAACAGGCCGGGCTGGCATCAGCCAAGGAGATAATCGTGGGGCAGCCGGAGTTTATGAAGGAAGCCAGCGCGGCCCTGAAAAGCGAGCCGCTCAACGACTGGAAAGCCTACCTGCGCTGGCACCTCGTATCGTCGGTGACCAATGCCCTGCCCAAAACTTACGTGGAGGAAAGCTTCAAATTCAACCAGGTGCTGACCGGCGCCAAGCAGCAGCAGCCCCGCTGGAAGCGGATGCTGCGCGCCACCGACGGCACGCTGGGTGAAGCCTTCGGCCAGCTCTACGTCGACAAGGCCTTCACGCCCGCTACCAAGCAAAAAGCGCTGGAGATGGTGAACAACATCCGCGAGTCGATGGGCGAGCATATCCAGCAGAGCGACTGGATGAGCGCGGCTACCAAGGAGGAAGCCCTGAAAAAGCTGAACGCCTTCGTCGTCAAGATCGGCTACCCCGACCAGTGGAAAGACTATTCGGCGCTGACCATCAGCCGCGAATCGTACCTGAAAAACGTATTGACGGCCCGCGAGTGGGAAACCGCCGATTATCTGAAGCGCTACGGTGGCCCCGTCCGCCGCGGCGACTGGGGCATGACGCCGCCCACGGTGAATGCCTACTACAATTCGTCGCTGAACGAAATCGTATTTCCGGCCGGCATCATGCAGCCCCCGTTTTTCGACCCCAAAGCTGATGATGCCGTGAACTACGGCGGCATGGGCGCCGTAATCGGCCACGAAATCACCCACGGCTTCGACGATAAGGGCCGGCAGTCAGACGCGGAGGGCAACCTGCGCGACTGGTGGACCAAGGAAGACACCGAGAAATTCACCCAGCGCGCCGACATGGTGGGGGCCCAGTACGATGCCTTCATGCCCCTGGATTCGGTGCACGTGAACGGCAAGCTCACGATGGGCGAAAACCTGGCTGACTTCGGCGGCCTGAGCCTGGCCTACTCGGCCCTGCAAAAGCAGCTGCAGAAGCAGTACGGCAGCAACCCGCGCCCGCTCTACGACGGCCTCACGCCCGAGCAGCGCTTCTTCCTGTCGTGGGCCCAGATCTGGCGCACCAATGCCCGTCCCGAGTACCTGCGCCAGCAGGTGCTGACCGACCCGCACTCCCCGGCTCAGTTCCGCACCAACGGCCCACTAATGAACATGCCCGAATTCTACGAGGCCTTCGGCTGCAAGGACGACGCTAAGATGGTGCGTGCGAAGAACCAGCGGGCTAAGATCTGGTAAGTACCCAACAAGAATTAGTTTGACCTATTTGGAACGTCATGCTGAGCTTGTCGAAGCATCTCTAACTAGTCGTTAAACGATTGGTTTAGTGTGCGGTAGAGATGCTTCGACAAGCTCAGCATGACGTTCTTTTTAATGCAAAACGATTTTCGCCACCTACTTAGGTGGGTTAATGTGCTGATGTGGGTTAATGTGCTGATGCGAAAATGTACTGAGGTGGAAATGGGCTGATGCAGTAATTTCTTGATGCGCTGCTTGGCGCGGTCCGACTGTAATACGGCCCTTTTTAGTATCTCACCAGCTCGTCGAAAAGGCGGTTCGCATTAGGCGGGCCGCCTTTTTTGGTGAGATGGGGAGTATAGCTGCCGGGCTGAGGCTTTCGTAAAGCCAGGGCTAAACCACTTCTCCTGCCATGCCGCTGCACCACCGGTTAGCCGAAAAGCGGAGCAAGATTTACGAGCCCTCCGCGCATATCGGGGACGTGTTCAAGGGGTACGATATCAGCTTCGTGACCAACGACCAGGGCGAACCGGTAACGCTGTTTATCGGGACGCGCCGCCCCGATGGGCTGATTGCCGGGGAGCGGTACGTGCGCACTATCAAGCGAGAAACCGCAAGCGCCAAAGTGCGGTCCAGCCACTGGGATCTGAAGGGCGTTACCCGCCGGTAAAGCCGGGCTGACAAGGCCGTCATCGGGTGCCGGCTGAACCATAAAACCCGCCCCGCGCAATGGCCCGCGGCGGCAAGATCCGGAGTGGGCAGAAATACGATCCGGAAGAAAGGCTGCGGTACGTGGGTACAGCAGCCTTTTTGTTGTCGTGAAAAAATAATTCCAGTCGCTGTACACCGGCAATTACGAAATGTTCGTAGTATTACGAAACAATCGTAGATACTATGGAACGACTCACCCAACCCGAGGAGGAAGCCATGCAGGTGCTCTGGCAGCAGGGCGGCGGCTTTATCAAGGACGTGCTGGAACGGCTGCCCGCTCCGGTGCCGCCCTACACCACGCTGGCTTCCACCATCCGCAACCTGGAGCGCAAGGGCTACCTGCGGGCCGAAAAGCTCGGCAACTCCTACCGCTTTGCCCCCCTGATACCGGCCGAGGACTACCGGCAGAAGTTCATGAGCACGTTCGTGAGCGACTATTTCCGCAACTCCTACAAGGAGCTGGTTTCCTTCTTCGCCAAAGAAGAGAAAATCAGCGCCGCCGAGCTGCAGGAAATCATTCGGATGATTGAGGACGGTAAAACCAAATAGCTATGTCGACGCTGCTGCTGTATCTGCTGAAGGCCAATGTGGCCCTGGTGCTGTTCTGGGCCGTGTACTGGCTGGGGCTGCGCCGGCTTACCTTCTACACCCTGAACCGTGGCTTTCTGCTCCTGGCCATCGGCTTCGCGGCCCTCAGCCCGCTGGTGCCGTTGGAAAGCCTGCTAAGTCCGGTTGCCCCGCTCACCGGGGTCGTGTACCAGCTCACTCCCGACTGGACGGCACTGGCCCGGCCGGCGGCCCCGGCGGGCTTCGACTGGGCGTACTGGCTGGCCGTAGCCTACTGGACCGGAGTGCTGGCCTTTCTGCTGCGGCTGGCCGGGCAGTTTGGGGCCCTGTACCAGCTGCACCGGAGCTCGGGGCCGGCGTATCTGGGCGGGCAGCGGTTCCGGCGCGTGGCGGGGGCCGTGAATCCCTTCTCGTTCTGGCAAACCATCTACCTGAATCCCGAGCAGCACCCGGCGGCCGAGCTGCCCGCCATCGTGGAGCACGAGCAGGTGCACGTGCGGCAGTGGCACACCCTGGACGTGCTGCTGGCCCAGGTGCAGCAGGCCTTCTATTGGTTCAATCCGGGCGCGTGGCTGCTGCGGCGGGCCATCCTGGAAAACCTGGAATTCATTACCGACCGGGCCGTGCTGCAAGCCGGGCTGCTCGACAGCAAAGCCTATCAGTACAGTCTGGTCAAGCTTAGTGCGTTGGTGCCGGGGTCGGCGCTGGCGAATCATTTCACCTTTCTTATCCTCAAAAACCGCATTATGATGATGAACAAGCCCCAATCCTCGCCCCTGCACCTGGCCAAGTACGCCCTCGTGCTCCCGCTGGCCGCCCTCACCATGGCCTTCACTGGCTCCCGCCCCGCCGCCCCGGTTGCGCCTGCCACGCCAGCCGGCATGCTGGCCGACGATCCGCTGTACTTCCTGGATGGTCAGCCGGTGAGCAAGGCTGTCGTGGATAAGCTGGACCCCAAAACCATTGAGTCGATGAACATGCTCAAGGGAGAATCGGCCCGGGCGTTCGGCAGCCCGGCTACTAGCGAAGTCATTATTCTGACCACCAAAAAGAACAAGGACTCAGCGGCGGTAAAGGCGTTCAACGAGAAATACAATATCACCTACCGGATGCCCACGGCGGCTGAGCGAAAGCAGCAACTGGATAAGCTGGCGGGCAAGCTCGTTTTCATGGATGGCCAGGAAATCACCACTGAGCAGCTCCAGCAGATTCCGCCCGACCAGATCGAGGTCATGAACGTGTACAAGGGCGAGGAAGCGGTGAAGAAGTTCGGCGAAAAAGCCCGCAACGGCGCCATCGAGCTGAAGATGAAGCCGAAGAAAGGTGGCCCCACCGGCTAGGTCCCCACGGAAAAAGCGGCTACTGCCCGGCAAACCGAAAGCCCGGCGCCCATCAGTGCCCTGCCCCCCGCAGCCCTGGCCCATATCACCAAAACCTACCCCGGCTACCGCCTTATCGGCGTAACGGAGCAGCCGGAACAGGGCCGCCGGCAGCGGCACTACAAAGCCCGGATTGCCAGCGGCCGCCGGCCCCAGTTCGTGGTATTCGATTCGCAGGGGAAAGCAGAATAGCCAGTTGGCTCAGGTAGTATAGTCACTTATGGATAGTTAGGACTGACCGCGGGAAGCCCGCGCCGGTCGGATGATTACACTTGCTAAATCCTTTAAGACTTACGCAAAATGCTTTCACGCAGTGTTTCGCAGTGTTAAACCGCAGTGTTTCGCAGTGTTTAACGTCCTCGCACTGCGAAACACTGCGGTTTAACACTGCGAAACACTGCGTGAAATGGCACCAGGAGGGTTTTGCGTAAGTCCTTATAAAAAAGCAGCCCCCGTTGTCGGGCTGCTTTTGCGTGGGCGGACCGGCAGTGGGTTGCGGACGTCCGCCGGCGTCGTTTGGGGAGCTTCCGGCGCTACCTTTGGAATCCGAAACTGCCACCTGCTACTCCTGCCTCCGTGAAGCCCCGCCGCCAACCCCGCCTGCCGCGCAAGCCCGATAACTTCCCTGCCGGGCAGGTGTTTGACCGCTGGAATGCGGAGCAGCTGCGGCGGCACGGCCGCGAGTTTGAGCAGTGTCACTTCATCGGCGGCGACTTCGCGGGGGCTGATCTGAGCAACCTGCTGTTCGTTGACTGCCTCTTTGAGCGGTGCAATCTGGCCTCGGCCTCGCTGGCGGGTACGAGCCTGCAAAACGTGGCCTTCGACGCCTGTAAGCTGTCGGGGGTGCAGTTCACGGCGTGCCGCGACATGCTGTTCGGCGTCCATTTCGACCAGTGCCAGATGCCCTACACCTCGTTCTACGGCCGCAAAATGCCGGCCACGCGCTTCCGCGGCTGCCTGCTCACGGAGGCGGACTTTGCCAGCGCTGACCTGACCGCGGCCGTCTTCCACGAGTGCCGCCTGGCCGGTGCCCTGTTTGACAACACTCAGCTCACCAGCGCCGACTTCACTACCGCCACTGACTTCCACATCGACCCCGAACTCAACCGGGTGCACCGGGCCCGCTTCGCGCTGGCCGGGCTGCCGGGGCTGCTGGGCAAGTATGAGCTGGGGATAGAGTAAAGGCCCCGGCACTTGGCAACCGGTGAGGTAGAGCAGTGTCGGATATAGTGCCGAAACGGGTGAGGCATCTGTTCAGTTCGGATAAGACCCCGGAGCGCCGCCGGGTTGCGAACCAGGGCTTATTCTCTCCCCGCCTCTCGCTATGGCTGCCGCCGCCGCCGCCGAATTTCTACGCGCTGCCTATCGGCCTGACCCGAATATTGTGGCGCGCCGCTCCAGCGTTACTGCACGCCGTCGTCACCGGACCGGCACACGTTCCACCCAGCGCCGATCAGAGCCAGCCTTTCGGCATTGCTTTCTTCAGCGACGAGGGAGACGCTATTGCTTGGCGGCGTCGATAACGTACTACCTGACTACACCGCGGAAATAAAGCTGGACCGCGTTGAAGCCGTGGGTCATTTGCTTCCATTGCTACCCTGCCCTCTACGCTTGAGTTTTCAGTGCCGCGTGTTCAATAAAAATTTGGCCACCGCCACAAGGGGTGGATCAAACGCATGATTCCACGCTTCAAAGTTAAGGTACTATTTTGATATTTATCTATGGTAATATTATTTGCCAACGGCTGAGTGTACACAAAGAACAAAAAAATTACATCTATAGATAAGGCAATAAAATGATACAATATTCAGTTTGACATTTATTTTATAAAAATTGAATATTTCTCATACAAAGCCTTTACCTTAGTTGAGCGTAGAGTCCGGATCGAATGGTAAGCCCCATTCCTTGTTCGCTACCTGAAGGCCTACTCCTGCTTAAGTCTTTTCTATGTTCAGACTACTACTGTTGTTTTGCGCATTGATAATCCTCGTCGATGTACAGCCAGGAATGGCCGGGCCTCCCGGCAGTTTCTTTTTTCGGTCAAAAGTGCGTGCCAGCACAATTTCACACGGTCCTAACTATAAGAAGTACCGCGGCAACAGTCGTCATAAGGCCCGCAAGCTAGGGGTCTACAAGCGGTGGAGACTGAGGAGTAAAGCCAAGCGCAAAGCCCATCATGTGGCCCGTCCACGGGTGAGCCGAACAACTTTATAAGCCGCGGGAATCTCCCGTTTAAACCTTTGCCCGGCGTTTCTTTTTTGGAAACGCCGGGCAAAGGTTTTGTTTTTTTAGAAGAGGTGATTTCCCAATAAGAGTAAAAAAGGGTATTCGTGCGTCTGAGTAATATGCTGCGGAGCCGAAGCTGAGATCGAACCTTGCGCCGGGTAAAGTTTTATTCTCCAATACCTCCTGTAATTGTAGTGTGCTTAGATGCCAGCTTTGTGGCTGGGGGGCTGGCAGAATACCGCCCCTGAACTGGGAGCGTAGCAAACGTCGGGTTGTTGCTGCCGGTACTGTGGGCTGACGGTTGCCGGAATGGCAGGCTGAAGTGTGCAGTAGTTGCTATCGGCGGTTAGATGAAGCACTTTTCCGAATCTGATACCGGAAAAATGGATTACTTGCCGGTTCGGTAGGCTTATTTACTCGGTAGCGCCATTCGCTTAGCACCGGCATGGCCTGCTTGGGTAAGGGTACCAAACCAACCGGCTTATTCCTTCTTCCAACTACCTGTTGCTCTTTTATGAACGACCATTTTACTGTTGTCAAAGATTACCTCGCGCTGAGTCAGGAATTGGAAGTTAATCCCGCGGCATACGTGGGCGTGTTGCACCCCGACGTGGAGCAGATCGAATACCCGAATCTGCTCACCAGAATCACTCAGCACCGCTCTTTCGAAGCTATTCTGGATAACGTGCGGGCCGGGCGGGAGCTGCTGCAGGATGCCCGGTTCGAGCAAACGCAGTTGCAGCCAGGAGCTGAGGGGAGCGTACTGGTGGAAACGTACTGGCATGCTACCGTGATGGACGATTTCAGCCCATTAGTGCGCGGCAGCCGGTTAGCCGCGCATCTTTGTATGGTTTTCGATTTCAAAGACGACCTGATAGTGCGCCAGCGGACTTACCGCTGCTATGAGCCTTTGGCCGAGTAAGCAGGTTGCAGGCGCTGCGGTGGCTTGTGGTAGCCGGATGCCAGCTGGCCCGGGCATTCGGCTGAGCCCGGCAAACCAGACGGCGCTGGGGGATTGAGGCTCCGGACTGACCGGCCCTGAAGCTGGCTGGTCAGGAAGGCGGGGCCAAGAGCTTAGCGGAGCTGCCGGCCCGAACAATCTTTGCGCGACCAAAGCTCGTACGAAGCTGTTGCTGAAGTGCCACCTGACCGGCTGCTTCCGGCAACCTATTATGACTTCTGCCCCCGCTACCTTTTCCGCTACCAGGCCTACGCTGTGGACGCCGTTGACTTTTGCTGTTTTCCGGGCCATCTGGATTGCCGGGTTGGTGTCGAACGTAGGCACCTGGATGCAGAATGTAGCGGGCGTGTGGCTGGTTACTACGCTCACTACTTCGGCCCTGGTAGTGGCCCTGATGCAGACCGCTACCAGTCTGCCCGCCTTCCTGCTTAGTCTTCCTTCCGGCGTAATGGCCGATCTGATTGACCGCCGTCGGTTACTGCTGTTCACCCAGGCGTTCATGGTGGTGATGGCGGGCATTCTGGGCATCCTCACTCTGCTGGGCGAAATTTCCGCCCTGGGCATCCTGGGCTTCACGTTTCTGCTCGGCATGGGGGCGGCCCTGAACGCCCCCATCTGGCAAACGGTGGTAACGGAGCTGGTTCCGCGGCCTGCTCTGCCGTTTGCCATCACGCTGAACGGGGTGAGCAACAACATTGCGCGCGCCATCGGCCCGGCCGTTGGCGGGCTGGTTATTGCCTACTACTCGCCGGGCTACGTGTTTGTGCTAAATGGAATTTCTTTTCTGGGAACCTGGGCCGTGGTATATGCCTGGCAGCGCGACCCCACGCGGGCAACCGGCCCGGCGGAGAATTTTATCGGCGCGCTACAGGCCGGCATGCGGTATGTGCAGTACTCCCCGGCCCTGTATGGCGTGCTGGTACGCACTTTTGCCTTTTCCTTTGGCGTCAGTGCCATGTGGGCCCTGGTCTCGGTGGTTATTGCCCGCAAGCTACAGCTGAGCTCCGGGCACTACGGTACGATGCTGTCGTGGCTGGGGGCCGGAGCGGTAGCGGGGGCCTTTCTGATGGGCCGCACCGGCTCGCGCCTCAACTTCAATCAGCGGGTGCTGCTGGGGAGCCTGGCGTTTGTGGGCACCAATCTGGCGCTGGCTTTATTCACGAGCGTGTACTGGCTGTATCCGGTTATGTTTGGCTCCGGCGTGGCCTGGCTGATGGTGATGACCAGCTTCAGCACCACGGTGCAGCTAAACGTGCCCAAATGGGTGCAGGCCCGCGTTATCAGCATCTATATGCTGGTGTTTCAGGCGGGCCTTTCAGTAGGCAGCCTCGTGTGGGGGGAGCTGGCCGACCGCACTACGCTCACGCTGTCGCTGGTAGGGGCTGCCGGCTGGATGCTGCTGAGCGTTCTGCTGGCCATCCCATTTCCGATGCGCTCGGCCGAGAATCTGAACCTTGATCCGGCCGGCCATTGGCCGGAACCCAAAGTCCATAGCGCCATCGACCCCGATGACGGGCCGGTGGTGGTGATGATAGCGTATCGGGTAGCCGCGCCCGACTGGCCCGCATTCCGGCAGGCAACGGAGCAGCTCACCCGCCTGCGGCTGCGGGATGGAGCGTTGCGGGCCGGAGTTTTTGCTGATGTAGCGCACCCGGAGCGCATCACGGAATTTTTTTACGTGGCCACCTGGGGTGAGCACCAGCGGCAGCACCAACGGTTTACCAAGGAAGACCAAACGATAGAAGCCCGGGTCAAGCAGTTTCACACGGGATCCGAGCCGCCGCACGTCACCCATTTGCTGGCCTTTCCCCGGACTACCAACGTGGAAGTGGCCACGCCTCTGCAGAATCTGGAAGCGCAGCCGTAAGTCGGCGGGGCGCAGCGGCGGCCTGCCCTGCAATTGCCGCCGCGTTTTGGGCGCTAAATCCCTGCAAGCTGATTGTACGTATTTGATCTGACTATACTCTGTCTTGAGTATGGTAGCCCGTTCTGCCAGGCTGCGCCGGCTCATCTGCACAAGATGGCTTAATCTTTGAGTAAGGGCTGGCGGGTAAAAAACGTTTCAACCTCCTTCGTATGACCAGGCTCCTTCTTCTCCTGCTTTGTGCCTTTCTGGTGCTGGTAGAACCTGCCGCCGCGCTGGCCGACTCGGCTGGCCGCTCCGAAACCCTGACTGAAACGCTCGACTACCCCCGAATACCAAGGCCCGTCTACAAACGCTACCGCGGTAACAGCCGCAGCAAACATCGTAAACCCGGATTTTTCCGCCGCATGAAGCTTCGCCGGCAGGCCAAGCGTAAGGCCTCCATCAATCGGGCTCCCCGCAAAGCCCAGGGCGTAATCAAAGTGGATACCCCAGTGGGTACGATGCCCAAGCGGCAGTAAGCAAGTCCCCGGACTCTGGTAGGGAGTCCTAATAAATAACTGAGCCGCCTTTCCATTGGAAAAGGCGGCTCAGTTATTTATTAGGACTGAGTGAAACTGGCAATCCGTGGGTTCAGCGAAGCTGCTATTCGTACAGATCCTGTGGGTCGGCGGCAGCCAGTTCTACCAGAAACTGCCCGATGCTGGTGGTAGCGGCGTCCAGAAAAGCCTGCCCTTTCTCCGCCGTAGCTTCCATGGGGTTGCCCACCCCGGTATCGGCCGATACTTTGCTCCATTCGCGCTGGGCCCAGGCCCAGCCCTCGCGCAGGGCCCGAATGCGGAACTGCCGGGCGGCTCCGTCCCCAGCCTCGGCCAGGGGGCTGACCAGCTGCGGGGCAATGTGCAGCATGGCACTGGTTTCCAGGGCGTCGGCATGGTCGCCGGGGGCCTGGAAGAACCGGCTGCGGTCGGCGGCTTTAAACCAGTTCACGGTGCTGAGAAACACGCCGGGAAATTCGGCTTGCAGCTCGCGCAGTATCTGGCGGAAGTCGTTGCCGCCGTGTCCGTTCAGGACTACCAGCTTCGGAATTCCCTGCCGGTTGAGCACCTGCACCAAGTCGCGCAAAATCAGCAGCTGGGTGCTCGGGTTCAGGTTTATGTCGAGCGTGATATCCAGCTGGCCGGTGTTCACGCCAAAGGGAACGGTGGGCAGCACCACTACTTTGGCTCCCTGCTCCCAGGCTTTGCGGGCCGCCTCCGCGGCCACGTAGTCGCACTGAAAATTGTCGGTAGCGTAGGGCAGGTGGTAGTTGTGCGCCTCAGTGGCGCCCCAGGGCAGCACGACCACCTCATACCTGGTGTTGCGCACGGTTTGCCAAGTGGTTTCGGCGAGAATGTAGGGACGAGGAGCCATAAATAATAGGTTGGGTAAGGCCGCCAGAGAGCCCAACTGAAAATACCGAAGCCAAAGCCGGCCGCTATTCCCCGACGGCAAGTCGCCCGCAGTATTCGGCCGGCCTGGGTGCCAACAGCGCCAGTAGACCCTCAAGGAAAACAAAAAACCCGGAAGCGACTCGCATTGAGAAGCTTCCGGGTTATCTAGGTAGCGGGGACAGGACTCGAACCTGTGACCTTTGGGTTATGAGCCCAACGAGCTACCAACTGCTCCACCCCGCACTGTTTGGTTCTGCAAATGTAGGAGGGTTTTTTAGAATAACAGTAAGCCCCGCACTTATTGGCTTCTCCAGCCCGCTTTGAGGCTGACTATCAGCTTGATTATTTTTACCGGTGCCTGCCATTTTCCCCGTAAACCCCGGCGTCAGCTAAACGGCAACCGGGAATTGTGGGGGCGGAGCCAACTTTTATACCGCATAGCTACGTACACCGCCGAGTCCGTTCCTCTACTACTTTTTCTTTCCAAAACACATGAAGAGCTTTCCTTGTCTTTCTTCCGGTAGCCGGGCGTGGCTACTTACCCCACTTATGGC
Source organism: Hymenobacter fastidiosus (assembly GCF_039539565.1). Taxonomy (NCBI): domain Bacteria; kingdom Pseudomonadati; phylum Bacteroidota; class Cytophagia; order Cytophagales; family Hymenobacteraceae; genus Hymenobacter; species Hymenobacter fastidiosus. The sequence continues at coordinate 22,557 of NZ_BAABDJ010000037.1, forward strand.
GTCCCTGGTAGGGTTAGCGGCCTGCAACAGCAACAAGACCGGCGAGCAGGCCAGTGCTGATGGGGCTATGGCCGACTCCGCCGCGATGATGGCCGATACCAGCGCTCTGGCGGGCACCGCCGGGGCCGTGACGCCCGCCGGACCGGCGCCGGCCTGGGCTCCTAACATCGGACCCGAAATGCTGACCGTAATGGAGAAGCTGGCTAGTCTGAGTGGTCCTACGCCCCCGGAAAAATTGCCGGTAGCGCAAGTGCGCAAAGGGCCTTCCGCCACCGACGCCACAATGGCCGTGATGAAGGACTTTGGCATTCAAACGCCGCCTTCTCCTCTCGATACGATGAGCAAGGAAGTGGCGCCCGGCGTGAAAGCCCGGATCTACATGCCTAAGGGCGCTACCGGCCCGCTGCCGGTGGTGGTGTATTACCACGGCGGCGGTTGGGTTATTGCCAACCTCGATACGTATGATCCGTCGGTGCGCGCCCTGGCCGAGCAGACCGGCGCTATTTTCGTGTCGGTGGCTTACCGGCAGGCCCCGGAATTTAAGTTTCCCACCGCTCACAACGACTCCTTTGCCGCCTACCAGTGGGTGCTGAAAAACGCTGCTTCTATCAAGGGTGACCCCAAGCGGGTGGCCGTGGCCGGGGAAAGCGCCGGGGGCAACCTGGCCGCCGCCGTGTGCATGATGGCCCGCGACAAGGGCGTGATGCAGCCCAAGCACCAGCTGCTGGTATACCCCATTGCCGGCTATGATCTGAACACGCCTTCGTACCAGAAGAATGCCGCCGCCAAGCCGTTGAGTAAGCCCTTCATGGCCTGGTTCTTCGACAAGTACCTGCGTACTCCCGCCGACGGCAAGAACCCGATGATTTCGCTGGTCACGGCCCCCAACCTGAAAGGCCTAGCTCCCGCTACCGTCATTGGCGCCGGCATCGACCCGCTGATGAGCGAGGGCAAAACCTACGCCGACAAGCTCAAAGCGGCCGGTGTTCCGGTCACCTATCAGCTCTACGACAACGTGACCCACGAATTTTTCGGCATGGGCGCCGTAGTGCCCCAGGCGAAGGAAGCCCAGGCCCTGGCCGCCGGCGAGCTGAAGAAGGCTCTTAACTAATGTGGGTTAATGTGCTCATGTGTTGCTAATGTGCTGATGTGGGGTTAATGTGCTCATGTGCTGAGGTGAGAATATCAACCTGTTGTCCTGAGTAACGCACAGAAACTTCCCCGGCTATCCGCTGACATACCTTAACGAGCAAAGCCCTTTACCCGCAATGGTAAAGGGCTTTTTGCATTCCGAAACGGCTCGTGCTCCAATAGGAGGAAGGTCCTTCGCCCTTGCTCAGGATTGCAGGCCGGCATTAACCCATCAGCCCACCAACCTAACTCAGCACATTCCCCCCTCAGCACATTAATACATCAGCCCACCAGCCCACATCAGCACATTAACACATCAGCACATTAGCACATTAAACCCACATGAGCACATTTCCACATTAGCCCATCAAAACCGGCTGGTGATGCCGAAGTGGATTTTGGAGGTGCTCAGGGAGAAGGGCTGATCCTGGGACCGGCCCACGGAGTATACGAACTGAAACAGGCCCGCCCCGGTGCGGAAGCTCAGGCCCGCGCCCAGGCCGGTGGGCGTGTCACTGGTCTGGTCGTTGTCCAGGTCGCGGCGCAGGTAGGCCTGGTCGGCGAAGACGAAGACGAAGGTGTCGCCGCCGGTGAACTGCCGGAATTCGATGGTGCCGATGCCGTAGGAGCTGGCGTAGAAGGCGTATTCGTTGAAGCCCCGCAGCGTGGCCAGCCCGCCCAGCCGGAACATGTCGTTCAGAAACAGCCGCTCGTTCACCAGCGACTCGCCCCGCAGCCGGGCCAGGACCACCCCGTTCTTCCCCACCGGAAGATACTGCTCCACCCGCAGGCCCAGCGTTATCTGGGTGGAGCGCAGCGGCAGGCGCTGGTAGAGGGTGTCGTTGAGGTCGGCGTTCTTGCTGATGCGCTTGGTGCCGACGGCGGCCAGCCCGCTGGCCAGCCGGCCGCGGCGCGGGAAAAACAGGTCGTCGAGGCTGTTCCAGTTGTATTCGAGGCCGTAGGAGTTGTATTCGGAGTCGATGGTGTCGGGCAGCACAGTCCGCAGGCGGAAGGTGGAGTCGGAGAGCAGGCGGGAGCTGCGGCGCTCGGTGAAGAAGGTGATGCGCCCGGCCCGGGCGGTGGGGTAGGTGACCTGCAGGCGCGGCCGCAGCGTCAGGAAGGCATTCGACTGCTTGTAGAGGTTGAAGCTGCCGCCCAGCTCCAGCGGCGTGCCGAAAAAGTTGGGATGAAGATACTGGGCATCAAACAGCTGGGACGACACGTCGAGCTTGCGCCATTGCAGGCCGATCTGCTTGCCGCCCCCGCTCAGGTTGCGCAGGTTGATGGTCACGTCGCCGGTAATCTGCAGCTTCTTCTGGCCCACGCCGGGATTCGGGTTGGGCAGCACCCCCACGATGGCGTCGAACTGGTTGGACGACCGGTCGTCGATGAACAGGTACACCCGGGCCTTGCCCTTGGCGAAGCGCACTTCCGGCTCGCCCCGCACCTGCAGGTAGGGCAGCTGGCGCAGCAGCCGGGCGGCGGCTTCCACCCGCTGCTGACTGTAGGGCTGGTTGGGAAAAATCTGCAGGTACTTGGTCAGGAACTGCTTCCTGGTCTTGGTCTTGCCCACAATCTGGATCGAGTCGAACACCACTACCCGGCCCCGGTCCAGCACCACGCGGCCTTCGATATCGGCCCCGCGCAGTTGCACTGAGTCGAGGCGGACGGTGGCGAAAGGGTAGCCCTGATTTTCGGCTTCGGCCAGGATATGCTGCTGGAGCCTGGTCCATTCCGCCGGCTCGAAGGGCTTGTTGGCGTAAAGCTTTTCGCGGAAGCCGGCCCGGGTCAGCAGCCCGTCGCCGAGGTTGCCGTTGCGCAGGCGGGCCCAGCGGAATTTCTCCCCCACGTACAGCTGCACCCGAAGCGTATCGCGGCTCCAGCGCATGGCGTCGGCGGAGGCCGTCAGGTAGGAATCGGCCTGCAAGGCCAGCACCAGGGCGCGGACCTCCCGCTGGGCCGCGAGCGAATCGGTAGCCGACGGGCGGTGGCGGTAGCGCCGCAGCAAAGCCTGATCGGCCGCCTCCGTCACCACCCGGATGTGGGTGCGCGGCCCTACTGCTATTTTCCGGCGGCTGGTGGTGTCGGGCTGAGAGGAGGTAGGCGGAAAGGCGGGCGTCGGGACCGGAACCTGCCCGGCGGCCGGCAGCGTCTGGGCCCACGCCAGCCCTGACCCCGCCAGCAGCAGCAGCACACTTAGCAGGAAGAAAGCGAGGGGACGGGCGTACATTTGGGAACACAAACGCAGAAACGCGCTTTTAATTTCCCGAAAGTACTGCGGCCGCCAACAGGAGGTAGGCCGCAGCTGCTGAGGGGCTATTCCTGCCGGGTTTCTGCCCTGCCGGATGGCCCGACCACCGCAGTAGCTGAGCCAGGAAACCGTACGCCGGCCCACCTTCTGATTTCCTGTTTACCGAGTCCCGATTACTTCCCCAATGCCCGGCCTTTATCTCCACATTCCTTTCTGCAAGCAGGCCTGCCACTACTGCGACTTTCACTTCAGCACGTCCATGGCGCTGAAAAGCCGGTTGGTGGACGCCATCGTGCGGGAAATGGCACTGCGGGCGGCGTACCTGGGGCCAACGCCCGTGCTGGAAACCATCTACTTCGGCGGCGGCACCCCCTCGCTGCTCACGGCGGCGGAGCTGGACACCATTTTCAGCGCCATCCACCGCCACTTTCAGGTTGCCCCGCAGGTCGAAGTCACGCTGGAAGCCAACCCCGACGACCTTACGCCGGCCAAGCTGCGCGAGCTGGCGGCGGCGCCCATCAACCGCCTGAGCATTGGCCTGCAGAGCTTCCACGAGCCTCACCTGCGCCTGATGAACCGCGCCCATTCGGCCCGGGAGTCGCAGGACTGCGTGCGGCTGGCCCAAGACGTGGGGTTCGAGAATATTTCCATCGACCTAATCTACGGGGTACCCGCGGCCGACCACGGCATCTGGGAGCAGGATATGGCCCAGGCCTTCGCGCTTCAGGTTCCCCACCTGTCCTGCTACGCCCTTACCATCGAGCCCGACACGGTATTCGGCCGCCGCCTGCGCAAGGGTACGTTCGTGGCGCCGCCCGACGAGTTCGTGGCGGCGCAGTTTGAGCGGCTGCTGGCCGGGCTGCCCCGGCACGGCTACGGGCAGTACGAAATATCGAACTTCTGCCGCCCCGGCCGCGAGTCGCGCCACAACGCCAACTACTGGCGCGGGGTGCCCTACCTCGGCCTCGGCCCCAGCGCCCACTCCTTCGATGGCGAGAGCCGGGAGGCCGCCGTGGCCAACAACGCGCAGTATGTAGCGGCCGTGCTGGAGCGGGGCGAAGTACCCATTACCCGCGAAATTCTTTCGCCCACCGACCGGGCTAACGAATATCTGATGACCAGCCTGCGTACCGCCCGCGGCTGCGACCTGACCTATCTGCACCACACCCTGGGTGTGGACCTGCGGAGCCAACGCGCTGATTATCTGGGGCAGCTACAGCAAAACGGCTGGGCCACGGTGCACGATTATACCCTGCGCCTCACCGACCGGGGCAAGCTGCTGGCCGACCAGATTACGCTGGAGCTGTTTCTGACGGCCTGAGTCCCGGCCCGGGCGCTGGGCAGAAGCGGCGGTTTTGCGTATGTTCAGGCAATGAAACGCCTGATTGACGCCCTCGCCGACGATGCCGACTTTTTTGTCGAGCAGATTCAGATTACGGCCATTGTCTTCGACAATACGGACGACGTGACGGTGTGGGCTACCACGTTTTTTGACGAAAGCCTCCATTTCTTCCACCTGGGCCTGCAGTTCCCGTCCCTCGATCTGCTGCTGCGGCTGGCGGGCCCCCGGGCCGAAGCGCTGCAGGAAGACGTGGCCGAAGCCCTGGCCACCGTTACGGAATGGCCCTGCCTGCTGGAGTACAGCACCGAGGACAAGCCGCCCGTGCCCCTGGCCGGCGTGGCCATGAAGCTCTCCTGCACCTACCCCGCCGATGACTTCGAGGACGAAGATGACGAAGCCGACGACGAAGCCGAGACGGACGCGGACTTTGATGGCAATGAGGACGAAGAGGAGGAATACGAAGGCAGCACCCCGCACAACATCTTCTACCTGGAAGGCGTGTTCCTGCGCATCGAGCCGTAGCCGCCGCGAATTCGCCAGCCAGTATCCTTCCGGATATTCGGCCCCGGGGCTGATGAGCGGGACCGGCGGCCTGTGCTGCGCGACACCGGGCCCGGGTACGCCCGCCGGGCCATCGACCGGGCGCGGCACTGGGACAGCCGGGGCCCCGCGCTCCGCATCCACGGCACCCACGACCGGATGCTGCGCCGGCCGGCTGTTTGATTCCGGGCCGCCCGCACCTTATGGTCCTGAGCCGGGCCGCGGAAATCAGCCGGATGCTCAACCAGCTGGCTCACGGGCAGCAACTACTCAACCGACCCTGAATATGCCCGCTACTTACCCCCACAACGGCCGCACCTATTCCTTCGACCCCGCCGCGCCCCTGGATATTTCCCTGCCGCTGGCCCCCGGTATTGAGCAGGTCAACTGCTTCTGGGCCGAGCCGGTCCGGTTCGACGTCATCCGGGTGGGCCGCTTCGTGGGCAGCGTGGCGCTGGGGGGCAGCACCAACTACCAGCGCGTGCACGTTACGCCCCACGGCAACGGCACCCACACCGAATGCTACGGCCACATCAGCCCCGACCCGGCCGCCACGCTCAACCGCTGTCTGCGCCGCTTCCTGTTCGTGGCCCAGCTGATTTCGGTGGCACCGCGCCCGCAGCCCAACGGCGACCTGGTGGTGCTGCTGGCGGACGTGCAGCCCCGGCTGGCCGCCGCCGACGCGCCGGAAGCCCTGATCCTGCGCACCCTGCCCAACGAGCCGGCCAAGCGCCGTCGCCAGTACTCCGGCACCAACCCAACCTACCTCGAACCGGCGCTGGCTCACTACCTCGTGGCTCAGAACATCCAGCATCTGCTCCTCGACCTGCCCAGCGTGGACCGGGAGGAGGACGCCGGGGAGCTGCTGGCCCACCACGCCTTCTGGCAGTACCCCCACGCCCCGCGCGAGTCGGCCACCATCACGGAGCTGATCTTCGTGCCCGACGCCGTTGCCGACGGGCGGTACCTGCTCAATCTGCAGGTCACCAGCCTGGAGCTGGATGCCAGCCCCAGCAAGCCGGTGCTCTACGCGCTACTACCACACCCGCCGGGTTAGCCTGCTGCCCCGGTGCAACTGCTCCGGCTGCCGCGGTATCTACCAGATGAGTTTTCCATTCATCCAGTAGATCCTTTATGCGTCGTCTTCAACTACTATTACCCGGTCTGCTGCTGTTGGGCAGCGCCACGTTCAGCCTTGGGCAGACAAGCGTTAATTCCGCTCAGCCCAGCCCGCCAACAGAACCGGCTGAGGCAACCCCCCGGAAGCTGCTGGTGAAAGTGGGCTTGAACGTGGCGCGACCCTTTCGATACGGGGCCGGCTACTCTGGAATACCCTATCGGCTGCCGGTGGCGGTAGGAGCGGAGTATGTGCTCAGCTCCCGGTTTACGCTCTACGGTCAGCTCGAAGCCGATTTCGCCCTGGCGCGGCAGGATACTTATTTTCAGGAGCGAAATCCTCTGATTCCTACGGGGGCGCTTGGCATCGGAGGCCGCTACTACTACAATCAGGCGGGCCGGGCGCAGCACAACCGCGCTCATGGCAACTTCATCGGCAACTACCTGGCGGTGGAAGTTCACACGGAACGCCAGCGCTACTTCCGGTATCAGGGAGGCTCCCCGCTCAGTCCGTACAGCCCCTTCAGCCTGCACCGCCGGTACACGCCTACGCTCAACGTGCTCTGGGGAATGCAGCGCCGCCTGGGCCGCAGCTTCCTCTTTGATTGCAACGCGGGGGTCGGCTTGGGAGCCAGGCGCAGTGAGGCGAACATCGGCTATTCCTCCGGCGCGTTCAATCCGTCGCTCCAGGTCAACCTGGGTCTGTACTTCGGGAAGTAGTCTGTTGCCTCCGGTAGGGCCAAGACAAAAAGGGACCATCCTCGCGGATGGTCCCTTTTTTATTCTGGTCCGGCTCATACGAGCCGTAACACGCTAGAACTAAGCGGCAGCAGCAACAGCTACTTCGGTCACGGGAACTACCGTTACGAACGAACGGTCCTTGCGGCCCTTGCGGAACTGCACCGTGCCATCGATCATAGCGAACAGGGTGTGGTCCTTGCCGATACCCACGTTCTGGCCGGGGTGGTGCTTGGTGCCGCGCTGACGCACGATGATGTTACCGGCAATGATTTCTTGACCGCCGAAGATCTTCACGCCCAGGCGCTTAGAATGAGATTCGCGGCCGTTGTTGGAGCTACCTACGCCTTTCTTGTGTGCCATTGTTTTATGAGTTGTGAGTTATCAGTTGCCAGTTGCCAGTATGATTGCTGCCAAACACTGGCAACTGGCAACACAAAACAGGCAACTCAATTACCCGATGCTATTGATCATTACTTTGGTGAACTGCTGACGGTGACCGTTCAGCTTCTTGTAGCCCTTACGACGCTTCTTCTTGAATACCAGCACCTTGTCGCCTTTGACGTGCGACAGGATGGTGCCCATCACCGCTACGTCCAGCAGGGGCGAGCCAATGGTGATGGTGCCTTCGCTTTCGGTCAGCAGGGCTTTACCCAGCTCTACCGTATCGCCGACGTTGCCAGCCAAGCGGTGGGCGTATACAAATTTATTGGCTTCGACCTTGGTCTGCTTCCCGGCTATGTTGACAATTGCGTACATCGGCGTCTTCGCGTTTTCTGAAAATTGGAAGGCAAAAGTAGAAGTATCCTGCCACAAAACCAAACCTAACGCACTAATCATCATCTACTCGGCCGGAGAAAGGGCCGCAGAGATACGTTAAGCCACTATTACGCTCAGCAGTAAAGGACGCCCGAACGGGTACGCGAATAGCATTTTTGTGGATAAGCCAACTTGTCCACAGTGCTAATGTGGATAACTTTCCTGAAACAGGACTTTTTAGCTTCGTTTTCCGCCGTTTTTCGGCTCTTCGCGCCGCCGGCCGACAACAATTCCGTAATGTCATACGGAAAAATTAACACACAAAAAACGGAATCCGGGGGCTGTGTTCCGCGGGGTCGGGTTTATATTTGGTGCCCCGACCACGACCTTTTTTCCGGGTGGCGGAGCCAAACATTTCGGGAAGCACCGGGTTGAAAAGCCACTGCTTCCGCCGGGGTTCCGGTTATTCTTTCGCCTCTTTTTTCTCCGCCTATGGAACCGCTGCTCACTGAAAATCCCAACCGCTTCGTACTGTTTCCCATTCAGAACAACGACGTCTGGCAGTTTTACAAGAAGGCCGAAGCCTCGTTCTGGACCGCCGAGGAAATCGACCTGAGCCAGGACCAGAAGGACTGGGACACCCTCAACGACGGCGAGCGGCACTTCATCAGCCACGTGCTGGCCTTCTTCGCGGCCTCCGACGGCATCGTGAACGAGAACCTGGCCGTGAACTTCATGCAGGAAGTGCAGATGCCCGAGGCGCGCTGCTTCTATGGTTTCCAGATCATGATGGAAAACATCCACTCGGAAACCTACTCCCTGCTGATCGATACCTACATCAAGGACCCCAGGGAGAAGGACCGCCTGTTCAACGCGCTGGAAACGGTGCCCTGCGTGAAGAAGAAGGGCGAGTGGGCCCTGAAGTGGATCAACTCCGAGGACTTCGCCGAGCGCATCATTGCTTTCGCGGCCGTGGAAGGCATCTTCTTCTCCGGCTCGTTCTGCTCCATCTTCTGGCTGAAGAAGCGCGGGCTGATGCCCGGCCTGACGTTCTCCAACGAGCTGATTTCGCGCGACGAAGGCCTGCACTGCGACTTCGCCTGCCTGCTCTACAGCTACCTCCAGAACAAGCTCTCGGAAGAGCGCGTCCACGAAATTATCCGCGACGCGGTGAGCATCGAGCAGGAGTTCGTAACCGATGCGCTGCCCGTGAAGCTGATTGGCATGAACGCCGCGACCATGTCGCAGTACATCGAGTTTGTGGCCGACCGGCTGCTGGAATCGTTGGGCTACAGCAAGATTTACAATTCGACCAACCCGTTCGACTTCATGGAAATGATTTCGCTGCAAGGCAAAACCAATTTCTTCGAGAAGCGCGTGGCCGAGTACCAGAAAGCCGGCGTGATGAGCGAGCGGACCGAAAACGCTTTCTCGCTGAACGAGGATTTTTAAGCTCTGGGCGCTGCCCGCCCGTTTTCAGCCCGGCTCATCTGCAAAGAGAGCCGGGCTTGGTTTTGCCGGACTCGCGGCCTGAATACGCCGGGGTAGGTTGGCCGAAACAATCAGCTGCCCGCAACATGCTGGCTGGGCGTCCGATAGGCCCGGGTAGTAAAGCTTGCTGCGTGCTGGGCAAGCTGTTTCATTTCAAGCTTATTAGTTACAGCTCACCACTACCCCAGGGGCGGCCGGGCTTTTTTGTATTACCTCTTTTCTTGTCCTAGATGCGAATTTTTACATACGGGTTTGCCTGCCTTAGAATCGGACTTTGCGCGGGCTTCCTGCTCACGGGCGCAACGTCCTGGGCCCAAAATGCTCCTGGCTGGACGCTGGCCAGGCGGCTGGCCAGTGGCGGCATCGACCCCACGCGGGATGGTGGCTCGGCCGATGGTATCCGGGTGGATGCCAGCGGCAACATGTATGTGGTAGGCGACTTTCACGGCACTCTGGACGTAGGCGGCACGGTCCTGTCGTCGCCGGACGGCTACGACAGCTACCTGGCAAAGTACAGCCCCAGTGGCACCCTGCTCTGGGCTAAGCACTTGAACGGCGCCAACTACGAAACCGTGGCGCCCGCCGTAGCGTTGGATGCCGGCGGCAACGCCTACCTGACCGGCTCCTTCTACGGGTCTGTCAGCGTCGGGGGCATCACGCTTACGGACCCTGCCTACACCCCTGGGAGCACTCAGCTGAATGGCTACGTGGCGAAGTTCAGCCCCACGGGGGGCCTACTCTGGGCCCAGCGCCTGGGCGCGGTCACCAGTAGCAGCAGCGGCAGCGCCGGCGGTAGTGGCATCGCCGTGGATGCCGTGGGCAACGTAGTGCTGGGCGGGTGGTTTTCCGGGTCCGTGACGATAGGGACTGCCACGCTCACCAGCACCTTGTACGTCGACTCCAATGGCTCCTATCCCAGCCAGGATATTCTGCTGGCCAAGCTCGACCCGCAGGGTAAGGTGCTGTGGGCGCGCCAGGATGGCGGCCAGGGCGGCGAAGGTCCCTCGGACCTGAGCGTCGATGCCAGTAACAACATCTACATCGGCGGCAGCTATGATGGCAATGCCGCCTTTGGCACGATAACCCTGCCGGGTACGCTCTACAAGACCGAGGGATTTGTGGCCAAGTACAGCGCGGCCGGTACCCCCCAATGGGCCACCGGCATGCCCTCCGCTATTGCCGGCCTGAGAGAAAACATCGTGCGGCACCTGAGTGCCGACCCGGCCGGCAACGTAAGCCTGATTGGTAATGGCGAAGAGCGGCCCCCGGCCGGGCCCTCTAATTTCCGGTCCTTTGTAGCGCGCTATACTGCGCAGGGCGCTCTGGCGTGGAGCTTCCTTTCCAGCCCCTCCGAGGATAACTACAACGTTGGTATCGTGACGGATGTCGCCGGCAACAGCTACCTCGATCAGGCCTTCATGGGCAGCATCACGCTGGCCGGCGTCACCCTGACCGGCTCCGCGCCTACGGCCGTCAACCTTTGCGTTATTGCCCTGACGCCCCAGGGCACGCCCCGCTGGAGCCTGCGCAACGACAGTGGCGAGATGGGCGGCAGCGGCATTGGCCTCGACCCGAGTGGGCAGGTCTATATTGCCGGGGTCGCCGTGGGGCCGGTGCAGCTCGGCAGCTTCCTGCTGGCCGCCAACAGCGCCACCTACGAGCCTTTCATTGCCCGGCTGACGTCGGGAATAACGGCCACCAAGTCCGGCCAGGTGCTGCCGGCCCTGGCGGTGTACCCCAACCCCACGGACGCCACGACGACGGTAACCCTGCCGTCCCAGCCCCACGCTGGCTACGTAGTAGTGCGCGACCTCACCGGCCGCCTCGTGCAGCAGGTTTCTTTTGCCGCTGCCGCCACCAAAGCTCGTCTACCCCTGGCAGGGGTTGCGGCGGGGCTCTACACGGTGCAGGTCGTGACGGCAGCGGGCTTCAGCCCGCTGGCGCGCCTGGTGGTGCAGTAGCCGGCGGTTGGGGTTGCGCATGGAAATTTTACCAACGGTTCAAGCTAAGGCTAACGACGCCATTTTGCTCCACCTGGGCTCCTGGCTCGACGAGAAGCGCGGTGCTGCTATCCAGGCCGAGTATGGCTTCGCGACCTATTGCTTCGGGCAGGAAGCCTACCGTTTCTCCGTCGATTACCCGGTTGATTGGTCGGTGACAACCTACTCTGAAGCCATAGCCAGCGTGCAACAGGCCCTGCGGGTAGCGTATCCGTTTCTCAAGGAGGAAAGCATTCGTAGGTTGAGCAGCTGCTTTAGCTACGCCTGGAAGTAGCCCTGCTCCTGAATAGCCAAAAAGCCCCCGTAGAAGGACTTGTGCTTCCCCAAAACTTTTGTAGCGGCAGTGAGGAAGCTGCCACGCAGGGTCCCGCAGGGGTAAAGCGCAGGGTTGCGCCGTGATTTTGCTGAATGGCACTGCGAGACACCGCGCTTTACCCCTGCGGGACCCTGCGTGAAGCACATCCGGGCAAGCCCGCTCAAGATTTGGGTAAGAACAAGGCAGAAGGTCGGGGGATTTTTGCGTTTATATCCCCTCGGAGGCAACTCCGATACTATCAAATTTGCGGCAGAACCTCAACCCTATTTACGGATTCATTTTGGGACCGTATAGCTCCCCGCTAATTCCAAAAAAGGGCGTGAACCGCACCGTTTTAGCCTAATGTGGAAAACTTCTAAACTTTCCGTTTGTCGTACCCAACGGAAGGGGATAACTTCCGCATCAGGAACGCCGCACTAGCCCGGCTCCTCTGCTTTTCGAATCTGGTGCCCGCCCTTTCCCGGCGTGGCGACATTATACCCAACTACCTCAACCTGCTCGCTCATGCTAGTACTCAAACGCGACGGCCGCCGCGAATCCGTGAAATTCGACAAAGTCACGGCGCGCATCGAAAAGCTCTGCTACGGGCTCAATCAGAACTTTATCTCGCCGATTGAAGTCGCCAAGAAGGTGATTGACGGCATCTACGACGGCGTGACGACGGTGGAGCTCGACAACCTGGCCGCCGAAACCGCCGCTTCGCTCACCACCAGGCACCCCGACTACGCCATTCTGGCGGCGCGCATTGCCGTGAGCAACCTGCACAAGGTGACTTCCAAGTCGTTCAGCAGCACCATGAAGCGGCTGTATACCTACGAGGACCCCAAGACCGGCGAGAATGCCTCGCTGATTGCGAAGGACGTGTGGGAAATCATCCATAACCACGCCGCCACGCTGGACTCGGCCATCATCTACGACCGCGACTACAACTACGACTTCTTCGGCTTCAAGACGCTGGAGCGCTCGTACCTGCTGCGCCTGGAGGGCAAGGTGGTGGAGCGGCCCCAGCACATGCTGATGCGCGTGTCGGTGGGCATCCACAAGGACGATATCGACTCGGTTATCAAAACCTACAATCTGCTGAGCGAGCGGTGGTTTACCCACGCCACGCCCACGCTGTTCAATGCCGGCACGCCGAAGCCGCAGATGTCGTCGTGCTTCCTGCTGACGATGAAGGACGACTCGATTGACGGCATCTATGACACGCTGAAGAACTGCGCGCTGATTTCGCAGTCGGCGGGCGGTATTGGCCTGTCGGTGAGCAACGTGCGGGCTACGGGCACCTACATCAAGGGCACCAACGGCAACTCCAACGGGCTGGTGCCCATGCTGAAGGTGTTCAACGACACGGCCCGCTACGTGGACCAGGGCGGCGGCAAGCGCAAGGGCGCCTTCGCCATTTACCTGGAGCCCTGGCACGCCGACATTTTCGAATTCCTGGACCTGAAAAAGAACCACGGCAAGGAGGAAATGCGCGCCCGCGACCTGTTTTACGCCCTCTGGACGCCCGATTTGTTCATGAAGCGCGTGGAGGAAAACGGCGACTGGACCCTGATGTGCCCCCACGAATGCCCCGGCATGGACAATAGCTGGGGGCCGGAATTTGAGAAGCTCTACCTGAAGTACGAGAAGGAAGGCCGCGGCCGCCGCACCATCAAGGCGCAGGAGCTGTGGTTTGCCATCCTGGAAAGCCAGACCGAGACGGGCACGCCCTACATGCTGTTTAAGGACGCGGCCAACGGCAAATCGAACCAGCAAAACCTGGGCACGATTAAGTCATCTAACCTTTGCACGGAAATAATTGAGTATACCGACAAGGACGAAATTGCGGTCTGCAACCTGGCTTCGCTGGCGCTGCCCCGCTACCTCGTCACCGACGCCAAGGGCAACACCACCTTCGACCACGACAAGCTGTACGAGGTGACGTACCAGGCCACGCTGAACCTGAACAAGGTGATTGACGTGAACTACTACCCGGTGCCCGAAACGCAGAAGTCGAACTTCCGCCACCGCCCCATCGGGCTGGGCGTGCAGGGGCTGGCCGATACGTTTATTGCCCTGCGCATGCCCTTCGAGAGCGACGAAGCCTGCGGCCTGAACAAGGACATCTTCGAAACCATCTACTTCGCGGCCATGACGGCCTCGAAGGACCTCGCCATCAAGGACGGGCCCTACGAAACCTTCCCCGGCTCGCCCCTGAGCCAGGGCAAGTTCCAGTTTGACCTCTGGAACGTGACGCCCGACTCGGGCCGCTGGGACTGGGAGAGCCTGCGCGCCGAGGTGGTGAAGCACGGGGCCCGCAACTCGCTGCTGGTAGCGCCTATGCCCACGGCCAGCACCGCCCAGATTCTGGGCAACAACGAGTCGTTTGAGCCCTACACGAGCAACATTTACGTGCGCCGCGTGCTCAGCGGCGAGTTTATGGTGGTCAACAAGCACCTGCTGAAGGACCTGGTGGCCCTGGGCCTCTGGAACGACCAGATGAAGCAGGAAATCATTGCCGCCAACGGCTCGGTGCAGGGCATTGCCCGCATCCCCCAGCACATCAAAGACCTGTACAAGACGGTGTGGGAAATCTCGCAGCGCCGCATCATCGACCAGGCCGCCGACCGGGGCGCGTACATCTGCCAGAGCCAGAGCCTGAACCTGCACGTGCTGAACGTGAACTTCGGCAAGCTCACCAGCATGCACTTCCACAGCTGGAAGCGCGGCCTGAAAACGGGCATGTACTACCTGCGCACCAAAGCCGCCGCCGACGCCATCAAGTTCACGGTGCAGAAGCAAGCCGCCGAAACCCTGGAGCCCATGGCGATGGTAGAGCAAAAGCAAAGCGACATGAGCTGCTCGCTGGATAACCCGGAGGATTGCGAGGCGTGTGGGTCGTAAGGCGAAAAGGTATTTGTAATTGTGAGAGAGCAACACCAAGTGTTGCTCTCTCCATTTCAACCAAACGACTTACACCAAATGCCTCATCCAGCACTTACTCTTAATTTGCGCCTAGCTTGGGAGCGAATGAGGAATGAAGTCCCTGACCGTGCTTTTGTGCGTTGTATGCACGAATTGGAGTTAATTAAACTCAACCTCGGAGGGTGGCTTGACGATATTGATAACAAGCTCAAAACTGGAACTTACGTGTTCGGTAATATGAGCATTTGCAATGTTCCTAAAGGTAGATATCTAGTCCGTCCCGGTTCAATCCTAACTCTTGAAGACACTTTGGTCTATTACGGACTAGTAGGCTCTGCTTTTGAGAAAATCTACGATTTAATTGGTTGGTCGCAAGATAGAGTGGACTATTCTTACCGATTAAATGGCGCACAACAGAAATCCGAATGGATTTTGAACAGATTCAAAGGCTGGGAGAACTTTCGCGTCAAGAGTGTCGCAAAGCTTCAGAAGTACTCCCATGTGGTTGTTGCTGACATAGCCGGTTACTATGAAAATATTGACCTATCAATTCTCGGCTCTCAGCTTCGTTCATTGGGAATTTCAGCCGGCGAGTGCGACCTGTTAAGCCGTGCATTAAATAGATGGGCAAGCACATCTGGAAGAGGATTACCACAAGGGTGCATTCCTTCGGACATACTTGCCAAGGTCTACATGGACCCCATCGATAAGGCACTTGCCAACATGGGTTATGACCATTACCGTTACGTAGACGATATCAGAATATTTTGCGACTCTGAACAGGAGGCGAAGAAAGCAGTAATTGCCTTGACGGTCTTGCTTCGTGAAAAAGGACTAAGCTTGCAATCGGCTAAGACAAAAATCTACCATAAACACGATGCTGTAAAAAAGATTGAAGCCATTCAGCCTATCATCATCGATATCATCAATAAACTGAAAAAAGATCCAGTTGAACTGCTGCTTGCAAATGGGTCTGTTGATGACTCTTCTCAAGATGTAGAAGAAGATGAAGAAGATATCAATAAAGTGCATATCCGAATCATAAAGGAAGCGTTTGATACTTTCTTCACGAAGGGTGATTATCCTTTTGATAAGTCGTTGTTCAGGTTCCTAATGAAACGTCTTTATCAGGAGAAAGATGACCATGCGGCGCACTATTGCGACTTCGTATTTTTGATGCATCCTGAGGAAATGCATACAGTTCTCACTTACCTGACGGAGGTAGATTACGGTAATTCTCTAAGTCTAATAGAGGAATTTCTGTGCTCTAATAACTCTGTCTACGAGTACCAGAACTATCAACTTGTGGAATGGCTCAATAACCGTAGTATCATTCCAACCGCAAGACTATTGGCAAGGGTCCGCCAATTAGCTTTTGATAGTTCGAGCCCTGAATATCTCAGTGCTGTAACAACTGAGTTTGTCGGAAGACATGGAAATGCAGCTGACTTAGACCGTTTAGAGCAGATGTGTAAAGCATCTAATGGCCTAGTTCAGACAAAGCTCATGTGTACACTCGCACGGTTAGAAAAAAGCAGGCGCAATGGACTCTTTAGGCGCCTTGAAGATGCGTTTTTCCATAATAAATCAGTAATAGCTTATGTGGCCAATATGGATAATCTAACTCTCAAGGTCAAGAGAAAGAAATAGAAGGTTATTTAGTAATTATAGAGTTGGTAAAATAATTATCCAAGATTTAACAATTAGATAGTCGGAATAACTTTCGTAAAAGATGGAAGAGACATTGTATAATCCCAAAGGGCAACCAATTGCATACATTGAGATGCAATCATCAGTGACGTATCTCTGGAACGGAAAGCCAGTTGCATACCTTGCGGATGAGCACATTTACGGGTTTAACGGTAAGCACTTAGGATGGTTTATTAAAGGAGTAATATGGGACGAAACCGGAAGGAGAGTAGGGTTTACGAAAGCTACTCTTCCCGTTTATGCCTCTTACGAGCCTTATAAGTCATATAAACAGTACGTGCCATATAAGTCATATAAATCGTATCCTCCTTATAAACCTTATTTTTCAAATTCAATATCTTCACATTCACTTGATTCCTTTTTAATGCAAGGAGTATAGCCAATCATGTCTGAAAATAATACTGAGCAGACGCAAGTACCTGTTGTTGTAACAGTTGCCGAAATATTTAAAAAAGATTTAGAGACAAAGCTTTGGATAACTAGAGGCGCACGATTTGTAGCAAGTGATAGGTTTGCTAGCAAGAATAATCTTTCAGGTTGGGCTGTTGGGTGTTTGTCAGCCTATCTTATAATACTATCACTCCTTTCTGCCTATAAGCTAGATATTAATTTGTCAAACGGTGCTTTGTCATTCACATCAACTTCAGTTTCAATTCTGGTGTTAATGTTCAGCCAAATGGAAATATCAGGTGATTATAAAGTTTGGTCGAAGAGCTTTCATCAATGTGCTCTCGAAGTATCAGAAATTTATAATAACTATAAATTGTACAAGAACTTATCGTACACACAAAATATAGACGAATTAGCTTTTATACAAGGTATAGTAACGCAGTATGAAAATATTTTGAAAAAATACGAAAATCATAAACCAGTAGATTATGAGTACTTTCAATGTAATAAGCCGAGTGAGTTTGGCATTAATTTAATTCAAGTTCTGTTTAGAAGAATAAACTATTTTATACAAGGCTCATTCATTTACTATGCACTGATTTTTCTGCCTCCTATCTTGTTCTTTTTATTGGTTTATTTCTTGCCTCAAACTCCTCAACCTGTTTTAAAGTAACTCTAGCTGTCCCAGCCGCCTTCGCCCCCGGTCGCGGCGGGTGGGCGGTTGGGGCCGTAGGGCAACCCCGGCAGTCGCTCGGCTGTGCCGAGTGACTACTACGCTTTGAGCAGCTATGCTGCGAACCAGCCCGGGCCACTTGACCGAAGCCAAGCGGTGCGGGACCCTCGCGGCAGAGCCGCTCCGCGTGATCGTCACCCGGCATAGCCGAGCGACGGCCGGGGCCTTCCCCCGCCGCTGCCGCCCCCGGTAGCGGCTGGTGGGTGGTTGGGGCCGTAGGGCAACCCATCAACCGGCGGGCTTACCATTCCTGCGTGGCAACGTTGCCGATGCGCTTGGTTGCGCCCAATAAAAAATCAGGAAAAATGTCCGGCTCCTGCTTAGCTGTCAGCAACGGGTTTAGCTTTAGGGCCTGATTACGGGGCGCCGGCCTACGGTACTTTCTTCTTTCCTGTCGCTGCGATGACCAATTTCTGCAAACTCCTGCTGCTGTTATTTTCCCTGACGCTGGTGCTGCCCGCGGCGGCGGCGCAACCGGCGGCGCCCGCGGCGGCCCGTAGCGGTCCGGCCTTCGATGTGGAAGCCGCCACCCAGCGCTACCTCGACACGCTGACGCCGGCGCAAAAGGCCCGGTCGGATGCGTATTTTGAGGGCGGGTACTGGCTGCAGCTCTGGGAGCTGGTGTATGGGCTGGGGGTGGCGGCGGTGTTTCTGCGGCTGGGGCTGGGGCGCTGGCTAACCGGCGTGGCGGGGCGGCTGCCCCGGCCGTGGCTGCGGCGGCTGGCGTACCTGTTCGGGTACCTGCTGCTGGCGTGGGGGCTGAGCTTTCCGCTGAGCGTGTACGTGGGCTGGGTGCGGGAGCAGCAGTACGGGATGTCGAACCAGACGTTTGGCGCGTGGCTGGCCGATGCGCTGAAGGGGCTGGCGCTGTCGGCGGTGTCGGGCAGCTTTCTGCTGCTGGGCGTGTACGCGGCGGTGCGGCGCACGGGGCGGCGCGGGTGGGCCTGGGCCACGGGTATTGTGGCGCTGGCGCTGGTGCTGACGGTGTTTGTGGGCCCCGTGTTTGTGGCCCCGCTCTTCAATCAATACACTTCGGTGCCGGCCGGGCCGGTGCGGGAAGGCATCCTGCGCATGGCGCGGGCCAACGGCGTGCCGGCCGACAACGTGTACCTGTTCGATGCCTCAAAGCAGAGCAAGCGCATCAGCGCCAACGTGAGCGGGCTGGGCCGTACCATCCGGTTGTCGCTGAACGACAACCTGCTCAACCGCTGCACGCCCGCCGAAGTACAAGCCGTGATGGGCCACGAGCTGGGCCATTACGTGCTGAACCACATCCCGAAAATGCTGGTGTTTTTCGTGGTGCTCATCGGCCTGGGCTTGTGGGCGGTGGACGTAGTGTTTCATCGGCTGCTGGGCCGCTACGGGCCGGGCTGGGGCATTGCCAGCCTGGGCGATGTGGCCGGCCTGCCGTTGGTGGCGGCCCTGCTGGCGGTGTTCGGCTTCCTGGCCACGCCGGTGTTCAATACCATCATTCGGACCCAGGAACAGGAGGCCGACATGTTCGGGCTGAACACGGCGCGGGAGCCGGACGCCTTCGCCAAGGTGGCGATGAAACTGTCGGAATACCGGAAAATCAATCCGGGGCCGGTGGAGGAAATAATTTTCTTCGACCATCCCAGCGGGCGCACCCGCGTCCATACGGCTATGCAGTGGAAAGCCGAACAGCCGCGCTAAAATCGCCGGGCCAACCGGTCGGTCCTGTTTATTAAAGCCGTTTAGTGCGCCAAAGCGTCCTGTGTTCACGGCCCCGCTGAAAGCCAGGTTTTCCTGCTCTCGCGCCACCCACCATATTTCAGTGTCGCCAAATAGCGCCCCGTCGCTCTCGCCCCCGGGAGCGGCGGGCGGGCGTTTGGGACGTAGTGGGGGCGTGACAGGATGCTTCGCAGGCTCAGCACGACAGGCGGGGGGCTGACCTCGGGTTACGCGGCGTAGTGCAGGGCGGCTTGCAGGTCGAGGGCTTCGAGGTCGGGCATCCCGCCCAGAATCTGCCCGGCGGTTAGGCCGGCGGCGCAGAGCTGGAGCACGTCGGCCCCGCGGATGCGCAGGCCGCGCAGGCAGGGCCGGCCGCCGCACCGGCGCGGGTTGGTGGTGATGCGGGCGAGCCGGGATTCCATGGGGCTGAGATACTGCTGGGTTCGGGTAGCCGCCGGGGTGCCGGCGGCGGCGGGGGCCAGGGAGACCCGGGTTTACTGCCCGCTCAATATCCCCTCCGCTTTGGTTTTAAGGCGGCACAGCCAGGTGCCCGACGCAATGTAGAGCGTACGGCCGTCGTCGCCCCAGGCGCAGTTGGCCGCCACCTCGCCCGTGTCGATGGTGCCGAGCAGCTGGCCGGCGGGCGAGATGATGGAGATGCCGCCTACGCCGGTGGCCCAGACGTTGCCGGCGCGGTCGGTTTTCAGGCCGTCGGGTACTTCCCTGAAGCGGACTTTGGGTAGCGGGGCCATGTCGAAAAACACGCGGCTTTTGCCCAGCTGGCCCTTCGGGCCAAGCGCGTAGGCCATGATGACGGGGCGGAGCGAATCGGAAACGCTGACGTAGAGCGTGCGGCCGTCGGGGCTGTGGGCGAGGCCGTTGGGGCGCGTCAGGTCGGCGACTTCCCGGCTCACCCGGCCCCTGGCATCGAGGCGGTAGACGCCGGCCACGGGCGTTTGGCGGCGCGGGTCCCGCTCCTGCCCGGGGAGGCCGTAGGGCGGGTCGGTGAAGTAGAGGCTGCCGTTGGTGGGGTGGGCCAGCACGTCGTTGGGGCTGTTGTAGCGCTGGCCCCGGTAGTGGTCCGAGACGGTGATTTTGCCGCTCTTTTCGGCCAGGGGCAGGCGGGCCAGGCGGCGGTCGCCGTGGTCGCAGAGGAGCAGGTTACCCTTGGTATCGAGGGCCAGGCCGTTGCTGCCGGGCTCGTCGCTGTAGGGCAGGCGGCCGGTGTAGCCGGTGTTTTCCAGGAATTTGCTCAGGCCCCCGACGGCCGTCCAGCGGTAGATGGTGCGGGTCTTGCTGTCGGTGAAGAGCAGCATGCTGCTGTCGGGCACCCACACCGGGCCTTCGAGGTGGCTGAAGCCGGCGGCCACGATTTCAATCTGCGCATCGGGGGCCAGCACCTGGTCGAGGGCCGGGGCGAGGCGCACCACGCGGCCCGTGGTGGTGAACCGCGCCGATTGGGCCACGGCCGGGGGAGTGGTAACAAGGCTGGACAGCAGCAGGGCCGGGAGTAAGAAACGCAAGAGCTGTTCCCAAATACTCAAACATCCAAAAAAACAGAACGTCATGCTGAGCGAAGCCGAAGCATCTCGCGTGCTGACGTTAGATTTGGCAACGACTGCACGCGAGATGCTTCGACTTCGCTCAGCATGACTCCTTTTTAGTATTTGGGAACAGCTCTGCATCGCAAACAACGGGAAAGAGAAGGACCTGCCCATCTCTACCCGGCCGGGCACGGGAAGGTTGCGTGGAGGCCGGACAAGCTGAACGGTGGGAGCCAACGCTCAACCCTGGCCCAAAACCGGCCGTTAGAAAAAGCCCCGCCGTATTCTTTCGCTGCCGCCCCGATGAAAAAGCTGGTCCTGGTCCCATTCATTCTATTTCTCGCCGTAAACCGATTCATCGTGCAAGCACAATCCACCAAAACGCCCGTGCTGGAAGTGGCTGATTTTGGCCGGCACCAGCCCATCGGGGTGGGAGTTTCCCGGCAGGGGCGCATCTTCGTCACCTTCCCGAAAAAGAAGAAGGACTACGATTTTGGCCTGGCCGAAATCGTGAATGGCCGGCGGGTGCCCTATCCGAATGCCGAGTGGAACCGCTGGGATTCGCTGCAGGCCCCCAACCGCTTCGTGAACGTGCAGGCCGCCGTCGTCGACGCCGCCGACAACCTTTGGGTGCTCGACCCCGCCAACCCCGACGACCAAGCCCCCCTCATCGCAGGCATCAAACTGCTGAAAATTGACCTGCAAACCAACAAAGTCGCGCGCATCTACCGCTTCGAAGACCTGCCCCGCGAGCGCACCGGCCTCAACGACGTACGCGTGGACCCCGGCCGCCAGCTGGCCTACCTCTCCGACCCCAAGCTGGCCGGCATCGTGGTGCTGGATTTGCGCACCGGCAAAAGCCGCCTCGTGCTGCAAGGCGATAAATCGACGGCCGCCGCGCCGGGCTTCGTGCTCCGCCTTGATGGCAAGGAAGTGCGGGACAAAGCCGGCAAGCCCTTCAGCAGCAACGTCAATGGCATTGCCATCAGTCCCGATTTCAACTACTTCTACTACCGGGCCATCAGCCAGACCAAGCTCTACCGCGTGGCCACCGAGGCGCTGCGCAACCCCGCCCTGACGGCCGCCGAGGTGCAAGCCCGCGTGGAGGAAGTAGGCGAAACCGGCGTGAGCCACGGCATGATTGCCGACGCCCAGGGCAACGTCTACCTCACCGATTCGCCCAATCAGGCCATTCGCTACGTCACGCCCGCCGGCCGGCTCGAAACCCTGGCCCAGGACGGCCGCCTCAGCTGGCCCGACACCTTCGCCGTGGGCCCCGATGGCTACCTCTACCTCACCTGCGCCCAAATCAACCGCACCCCCAAGTGGAACAACGGCCAGGACCTGGTGCAATACCCGTTCCGGCTCTACAAAATGAAGCTGCCGTAGCGCGAGCCCCTGGCGGCAAGAGAAGTTGGCCGTGCTCAGCAAGCTGACCGTTTTTGGCCAGGTGCCCGGGTTAGTTGGGCCGTTGCTGAGGCTGCGCGTCGGCCAGCGCCAGGTGTGCCGGCAGGGCCCGCGCATCGCCGATGCGCCCGACGAGCAGCAACTCGGTACGCCCGCGCCCGCGCGGGCCGGGCAGCAAGCACCGGCCCCGGGCCTGGTCTATGGGATGGTGGATGGCCGGATGCTCTTCCCCGACCAGGGGTGGCAGGAAACCAACCCCGGCCGCGTGCCCGCCGACGGGCCTGCCGACGGGCCCGCCGGGCCACACGCTTCTTCCAGCCGCTGCCGCCCCGGGTAGCGGCGGGTGGGCGGGTGGGGCCAGGGGAGGGCACTTTGTAGCAAAGAGCTAAATTTGGCTGCCATCCACGAGCCTTGTTCATCCGCATGAAATTATTCAGCCGCTACCACCGGCGGGGTTCAACCCGTCTGCTTGGGCTACTGCTGGGCCTGACGGCCTGTAGCACCACTAAAAACCAACCCACCTCCGGCGCCGCGGCTACCCCCGCGCCAACCGCCATTCTGCTGCTGGGCTGCGCCCACCGGTATAGCAGGGGCGGGTTGCCGGTCCGGGGACTGCTACGCTAAGGCCCCGCGAAGGGGCGGCATCCGGTGGCCCGGGCCGGAGGGCAGCGGGCAACCCGACTACTTGGCCGGCCGGACCGTAGAAGGTGGGCCAAGCCATTCTACCACCTTGCTTTTCTGCCATGCCCCGCTTTCTGATTCTGCTGTTATTGTTGATGGCGGTCCTGAGCCCGCCCACGCTGGGCCAGCCGGCAACTGTGCTGCCGCCCCGCCCCGTCCCCTTCCGCTTCGTAACCGACCAGGGCAAACTGCTGAGTGCGGCAGAAGCCACCAGCCTGGAAAACGGCCTGCGCCGCTACGCCGACAATACGGGCACCCAGGTCGTCGTCGTGACCGTGCCCAGCCTGGGCGGCCGCGCCGTGGACGACTACGCCCGTTCCCTGGGCAAGAGCTGGGGAATAGGTCAGCGGAATAAGGATAACGGCCTCATCATTCTGCTGGGCGCCGAAGAGCGCCAGCTCACCATTCAGGCGGGTCAGGGGCTGCGGGCCGCCATTACTCCGGCGCTGACCAACCGCGTTATCACCGAGCAGATGATGCCCAGCTTTAAGCTGGGGCGCTACTTCACCGGCCTGCGGGCAGGACTGAATACCCTGCTGCGGGCGGCCAATCCCACGTCGAACCCCCAAAAAAACCAGCTGCCGACAGCGGCGGCACCCATGACCGGGGCCGATGCGGAAGCCCTGGGCTCAGACGTTGATCCAGCCCCAACTCCGACGCCGGCTCCAACTCCGGCTCCGGGTACGGACCCGATGGCTTCCGCGCCCGCGTCGGAGCCTTTTTCGCCTACGGCAGCCGTCCCCGCGCCGGCCGCCTCAGCCTCGGGGCTGGGAATCGGGGCGTTAGCCATCGGCGCCCTGCTCATTGGGGGCGTACTGTGGCTGCTCGTGCGGCTGTTTCGCCGCCGGGCCGCGCCGGCAACCCCGCCGGTTACGCCCGGACCAGCTGCTGCCCCGGATTTTCTGCCAAATCAACCGGGCCGGCCGGCCGGTGGGCCTGCCCGGGGGCCAATGGGGCCGTCCGCCCCCGATTTTCTGAACCGCCCGGGGGGAACCGGGATGGGGGGCAGCGCTATGGGCGGTATTCTGATGACCGGGGCCGCGGCTGCCGCCGGGGCGTACCTGGGCAACCGCATGGCTTCCGGCCAGGACACCACGCCCGATAGCAGCCAGCCGGGTACCGGCAGCCCGGCTCCCGCTCTGGCCCCGGAGACCAACGCCGCAGCCGGAAGCGGCGGATTTCCGGCGCTCGACAATTCCAGCGCTCCGGCCGAATCAGCCCCGGATTACTTCACCGACGATGCGGCGCCAGCCGAGCCCGATTATTTCTCTTCGGATGACACCTCTGCGTACGACGACTCCGCATCGGATGACACCGGCGGCGGCGGGTTCGACGACGATAACAGCAACAGCGGCTCCTGGTAGCTCCTGGTAGCAGCGGGCCTGAAAACGAAACCCTGACCGCACAATAAAGCCCGTTGTCCGGTGGCGGTGGTTGTTTTCCGGCCCGGGGCTACTTTTGCCGGGCCCCGAAACCCACCCTAGCTGTTTGCCACTGCCGGCCCTATCTGTTTGCCATGATTCCTCTGATTGCCCATACTTCCCGTCTCACCCTTATTGCGGCCAGCCGGGCCCTGCTGATTGCCGAGCTGCAGAAGCCCCGCTACTTCCCCATCCTGCTGGGCGCGGCTATGCCGGCCGACTGGCCCCCGGGGGAGTATGACCAGGAAACCGCCGGGTTTTTTCTGGCGCAGCTCACGGCGGGTGGGCGCACGGCGGCCGGCTGGTACGGCTGGTATGCCATTCGTAAAGCCAGCGCCGATACCCCTGCTACGCTGGTGGGCGCGGGGGGCTTCCTGGGGCCACCCGATGCGGCCGGGACGGCTGAAATCGGCTATTCCATTGCCGCCGACTGGCGCGGGCAGGGCCTGGCTACCGAGCTGGTAGCGGGGCTGGTGCAGCACGCCGCGCAAACGGCTATGGTCCGCCGGCTCATCGCCCATACCCAACCCGGGAATGAGGCTTCCCGGCAGGTGCTGCTGCACAATGACTTCCAGCCCACTGCCCCGGCCGCCGATGGACGCCTGCGCTTCGAGCGTATGGTCGAGCCCATTGGGCCGGCGCTGCCCCAACCGGCAAAGTAGGCCGCCCGGGGCGGTTATTTGTCCTTCCCCAAATCCTGGGCGGGCGTGCCCGGATGTACTTCACGCAGGGTCCCGCAGGGTAAAAGCGCAGGGTCTCGCAGGGTCGTTCAACGGACCACTGCGAGACCCTGCGCCCCAACCCTGCGGGACCCTGCGTGAAAACTTCAACGCTGCTGCTACGGAAGCGTGCTACTGCATGAACGAGGGCCGGATCAGGTTCTCGAACGTGAAAATCTCGTCCCACCGGGCCTGGGTAACCAGCTGCCGCTCGGTCACGGTGATGTCGTGGACGGATTTGCCGGTGAGCAGGGCTTCCTTGGCAATTTCGGCGGTGATTTCGTAGCCCAGCACCGGGTTGAGCTGGGTCACGATGCCGATGCTGTTGCGCACCAGGCTCTCGGCGTGCTGCACGTTGGCCGTGATGCCCACCACGCACTTCTCGCGCAGGGTGCGGCAGGCGTTGGTCATGTAGGAAATGGAAGTGAACAGGGCGAAGGAAATCACCGGCTCCATCACGTTGAGCTGGAGCTGCCCGGCCTCGGCCGCCATGGTCACCGTCAGATCGGCGCCGATAACGTAAAACGCGGTCTGGTTCACCACCTCGGGCACCACCGGATTCACCTTGCCGGGCATGATGCTGGAGCCGGGCTGCAGGGCCGGCAGGTTGATTTCGTTGATGCCGCACCGGGGCCCCGACGACAGCAGCCGCAGGTCGTTGCAGATTTTGGACAGCTTCACGGCCGTCCGCTTCAGCACCCCCGACAGCTGCACGTAGGCCCCCGTGTCGTAGGTGGCTTCGATCAGGTCACCGGCCAGACTCAGGTCCAGCCCCGTCACGGTGCGCAGGTGCTCGGTGACCAGCTCGGCGTAGCCCGCCGGGGCATTCACCCGGGTGCCGATGGCCGTGGCCCCCATGTTGATTTCGCTGATCAGGCCGCGGCTGTCGGCAATGCGCAGCAGCTCCTCGCGCAGGTTGGTGGCAAAGGCCCGAAACTCGTCGCCCATGCTCATGGGCACGGCGTCCTGGAGCTGGGTGCGGCCCATTTTCAGCACGTTGCGGAATTCGGTGCCCTTGTCGGCAAAGGCATCGGCCAGCTCGCCCAGGGTCTGGCTGTAGCCCACCAGCTTGTTGCTGAGCGCAATGCGGAAGGCGGTGGGGTAGGCGTCGTTGGTGCTCTGGGAGCAGTTGACGTGGTTGTTGGGGTGGCAGAACTCGTACTGCCCTTTGGGCTTGCCCATCAGCTCCAGGGCCACGTTGGCAATCACCTCGTTGGCGTTCATGTTCACCGACGTCCCCGCGCCGCCCTGAATCATGTCGGTCAGAAACTGGTCGTCGAGCGCGCCGGTACTCACCCGGTCGCAGGCCTGAATGATGAACCCGGCCAGGGTGGGGTCGAGCACGCCCAGGTCGCGGTTGGCCATGGCGGCGGCTTTCTTCACGTAGGCCAGGGCCTGCACGAACAGCGGCTCGGCTTTGATGGGGATGCCCGTGATGGTAAAGTTTTCCAGGGCCCGTAGCGTCTGAATGCCGTAGTAGGCGGATTCAGGAATGGCGCGCTCGCCCAAAAAGTCGTGTTCAAGCCGGGTCGAAATCATGCGGATAGGTTGGGAAGGAGGATAAGGATGCTTCTACGGCAAACCGGGCCGGAAGGCGGAAAACAGGCGCTGGTGCCGGCCGGCCGCCGGTTTTCGGCGCAGGTGCCGTCCCGTTCAGCCGCCCAGCCCGGAGGATTACCGCCTGGCAGTGGGGGCCCGTTTTCCCCTAACGCGGGGCCGGAGTTTTGTAGTGGGTCGTCGGCTGGCTGCGCAGCTTTTCGGCGCTGAACTCGGGCGTGATGTCCCGCTGCGGGTCGCCCAGCATTTCGTAGCCCACCATAAACTTGCGCACCGTGGCCGAGCGGAGCAGGGGCGGGTAGAAGTGCAGGTGCAGGTGCCATGCCGGGTGCTCCTGCCCGTCGGTAGGGCGCTGGTGCAGACCGGCGGAGTAGGGAAAGGAAATCTGAAACAGGTTGTCGTAGCGGATGGTGAGTTGCTGGAGCGCGGCGGCGAAGCTGTCCTTCTCGGCCGCTGTGAGCTGCTCGATGGACGCGACGTGGCGGCGCGGCAGCAGCAGGGTTTCAAACGGCCAGGTGGCCCAGTAGGGCACCAGCCCCACGAAGTGCTCGTTCTCCAACACGATGCGCTGGCCTTCTTTCAGCTCCAGGGCCAGATAATCGGTGAGCAGGCTGCGGCCATGCCCGGCGAAGTAAGCGGCCTGCTGCACGCCTTCCCGGGCGGGCTCGCCCGGCACGGTCTGCTGCGCCCAGATCTGACCGTGCGGGTGGGGGTTGCTGCACCCCATCACCGCGCCCTTATTCTCGAAAATCTGGACGTGGTTGATGTCGGGCCGGGCTCCCAGGGTGAGGTATTCCTGCACCCAGACGTCCACCACGGCGCGGATGTCGGCCACGGGCATTTCGGGCAGGGTCAGGTCGTGGCGGGGCGAAAAGCAGATGACGCGACAGAGGCCGGTTTCAGCTTCGGCCCGCAGCAGCCCGCCAATATTCACCCCGCCGCCCTGGCCCTGGGGCTGCAGGGCCCCGAAGTCGTTGTCGAAAACGTAGGTGCCGGGGTAGGGCGGATTCTGCTGCCCGTTGGCGCGCACGTTGCCGGGGCAGAGGTAGCAGGCAGGGTCATAGGCGGGGCGCGTATCCATCTCCGGGGCTTCCTGCTGCCCCTGCCACGGCCGCAGCGCCCGGTGCGGCGATACCAGAATCCAGTCGCCGGTGAGCGGGTTGTAGCGGCGGTGCGGGTGGTGGGCGGTATCGAACATGGGAATCAGTTAGCAATGAGCAATTAGCAATGAGCAGTTATCAATGAGCAATTATCAATGAGCAATGAGCAATTATCAATGAGCAATGAGCAATTATCAATGAGCATTCAAATGCCGGAGCCGTCTAAGCGCTTGCCTAACAGCCACCAAAATGAGGTAGAATTGCTCATTGCTCATTGATAATTGCTCATTGATAATTGCTCATTGATAATCGCTCATTGATAATTGCTCATTGCTAACGGCTCAACCACTTCCACGCCGTTTACGATGGTAACGTTGTAGGTTTCCAGCGGCCGGCCGAAGTGGCTGTCGTAGGCGGCTTTCACGTGGGTGATAAAGCGTTCGGCGTGTTCGGTGGCCACCAGGTTGATGGTGCAGCCGCCGAAGCCGCCCCCCATCATGCGGGCCCCGTAGATGCCCGGCCCGGTTTGGGCCAGCGCTACCAGCTTGTCCAGCTCCGGGCAGCTCACCTGGTAATCGTCGCGCAGGCCGGCGTGGGAAGCGTAGAGCAGCTGGCCCATCGCGGCCAGGTCGCCGGCGGCCAGGTGGTGGCCGGCCTGCTCTACCCGGTGGTTTTCCTCCACCACGTACCGGCACCGCTTATGCACCACCGGCCCCAGCTCGTCGCGGTGGGCCTGCACCTGGTCTAAGGTGGCGTCGCGCAGGGTCCGGACGTGGGGATAGTAGCGCTGCAACACGGCCACGCCCTGCTCACACTCCTGGCGGCGGGTATTGTATGCGGTGCTGGCCAGGGCGTGCTTCACGCCCGAGTTGCAGAGCACGAGGCGGCAGGCGCGGGTGTCGAAGGGAAAGTACGCGTAGTCCAGGGAGCGGCAGTCGAGGCGCACCACCTGCCCGGCCTGGCCGAACAAGCTGGCGAACTGATCCATCAGCCCGCACTGCACCAGCGCGTATTCGTGCTCCGCCTTCTGCGCCATCAGGGCCAGCGTCATCCGGTCCAGGTTGGTGCCCAGCAGGGTGTTGAGGGCGAAAGCCAGCCCGCACTCCACCGCCGCCGACGACGACAAGCCCGCCCCGATTGGTATGGTGCCACCAAACACGCAGTCGAAGCCCGGCACGCGGATGCCGCGCTTTTGAAACTGCGCCACTACTCCCAGCAGGTAGTTGGCCCAGGCCGTTTCGGTCCGCTGCACGGCGGTTGCTGCTATCGACAGGGCTTCGTTCAGGTCGTAGGCCCGCAGATTGATGGTCGGACTCTGGTTCAGGGCCACGGCGAAGTACATTTCCTTGTCGATGGCCGCGGGCAGCACGTAGCCGCCGTTGTAGTCGGTATGTTCCCCGATCAGGTTGACGCGGCCGGGGGCGCGCACCAGCAGGGGCTCCGGGGTGAAGTGCTGACGAAACGAGGTGACAATGGCCTGGCTAAGCATGGGCTAGCAGATAAAACCGGCGGGAAGGGAAAGCGGCAAGTTGCTGATAAAAAATAAATCACGGCAGTTTCCGGGTCCGGGTACCGCCGCTGGACAACGTGAGGTTTCCCTTCGCGAGTCGTTGCCGGCGGCCCCCGCCGACCCGGGCCGGGCGTCGCGAAGGAAAACTTCGCGGCCTGGATGAGCGGCCCCCCGCCGCGCCGGAAGCATCGGAACCAGGCTACCCGGAACCCCTAACGGCGGCCCGGGCGGTACCGCTACCGACGGCCCCGGGCTATTCCGAGGCCTCACTGGTCAACCGCCGGGCCTTGTCGCGAATGGCCGGACTCCCGCCACGCGATTGGCTAGAGCCGGAACTGCAGGCTGAGCTTCACGCCGAAATTGCGGGCCTCGGGGGCGTCGCGGTAGGTGAGGCGGTGCAGGAAGTCGACCCGGGCCACCTTGAAGATGTTCTCCACGCCGTAGCCGACTTCCGCGTAGGGCACCGCGCCCAGGGCCTGAAACGTGGGCAGCATCTCCCCGTTGGTGGGGTCGAGGCGCGGGCTGAGGCGGCGGTTGGCCTGGCTCACGCCCCCGTAGAGGATGTTGCCGGTAGCCAGCAGCCGCCAGTTCAGCTTCTGAAGCCCGGGCACCGAGTTCAGAAACAAGCCCTCGAAGTGGTCTTCCACCCGCACCGAAACGTACTTGTCGCTCACGAACTCGAAGAAGCGCATCAGGTTGAACGCCGACCCGTTGTAGA
Source organism: Hymenobacter fastidiosus (assembly GCF_039539565.1). Classification (NCBI taxonomy): domain Bacteria; kingdom Pseudomonadati; phylum Bacteroidota; class Cytophagia; order Cytophagales; family Hymenobacteraceae; genus Hymenobacter; species Hymenobacter fastidiosus. The sequence continues at coordinate 52,330 of NZ_BAABDJ010000037.1, forward strand.
ACGGCGACTGGTTGCCGAGGTGGGTTTTCAGGATGGGGTAGGGCACCGTGCTCGGGATGTAGCCCGCCTCCACGCGGTAGTCGGCGCGGCCCAGCTGGCCCAGCTGCACACTTTGGGTGATGACGGCGTTGAGCTTCTGGTACTTGAAGTCGCTGCCCAGCACGTGGTTGGCGCCCATGGTGTAGCGGAATACAAACACCGGCCACCGCATCAGGCCAATGGCTTTACGCCGGTTTTCGGTTTCCACCAGCACCTCGTCGCGGGCGTAGCGCGACTCCAGGATAACTTCGGCCAGGGTGAAGTCGGCCGCCGTGGGCGCCCCCGGCTCGCGCCGGTCGGTGTTGTAGTAGGCAAACCGGTAGAGTGGGCGGAAGCTCTGCCGCCGCACGGTTATCTTCTGGGTGAAGCCCCGGAACAGGTCGGTTTGCAGGAAGGCCGACGACAGGTCGCGCATCAGCGGCCGGCCCCGGCGCACGTTGCCCAGGCGGGCGGCGGCATCGAACAGCGGGTTTTCCTGGCCGAACTCATTGTCGAGCAATGCCACCTGGTCGAGGTCGTGGCGGTATTCCACCCCGGCCACGGTCCAGTGGTTCCGCTCGATGATGCGGTTGATGCGCAGGCCATACTTCAGCTCCTCGTCGCGGGTGCCGTAGGCCAGGTAGGCGCGGCTCAGCCAGTTGCGGCTCAGCTCGGGGGTGGTCCGGAAGCCCAGGCGCACCCGGTGGCCCTCCACGTTGTTGAAGCCGTAGGTAGCCAGCACCGGGCCTACGTCCAGCTTGCCCACGCGCTTGTAGCCGTTCACCAGAATATCGGCCAGGTCGAGCACCGAGCGCACGCTGGGCAGCTGCTTCACCGAGTCGAGCATGACGAAGGTGTGCTGCTCGGCCCGGCTGAGCGAGTCGGGCCGGTTGCGGTCAAAAAAGTCCTGGGGCAGCTCGTAAGCATTGGCCGCGGTTTCCATGGGCCGGTCGTAGAAGGCCAGGTCGTGGGCGCGGCTGCGCTCGAAATTAGAGTTGAGGGTAGTGAAGCGCACCAGCATGCCCGCCTGCTTGTCGGCCGGCGTCACGCCGATGGCCACCCGGGTGCGCACCGGCAGCCCGGGGCCGGCGGTGGGTGGGGTCAGCTCCTGAAACACGGTGAGCTGGTTGACGAAGTTGAGGTTGGCCTGGGGGCTTTTCTTCAGCTCGACGCGGCGCAGGGCGTAGGTGTCGGCCGTAATCCAGATGGTGCCCACGAAGGCCAGGTCCTGGGCCCGGCGCGGCGTCACGCCCAGCTGGTAGCACCAGTCCGGGCCGATAAGCACCGAATCCTGCAGGTCGTACTCGTAGGCCAGCCGCCAGCCGTCGGCAATGGGCGAGATGAAGTCCTTGCCCAGGATGTTCTGCCAGTTGGGGTAGAAGTCGTAGTCCTGAAACGAGGAGCCCAGAATCTGGGATAGCACCGACCCCTCGCGCGGCCCCAGCCCCCGCATCTGCGACCGGCGGATTTCCTCGCGCCTGCGGACGGGCCGGTTGTGCACGTAGAAGCGCGACAGAATTTCGGAGGCGAAAATGGGCAGGTTCGCCGGGTTGGCCGCATCGTGGGGCTGGCCCAGGGTGTCGGCCAGGGCCAGCATGTCGCGGATCGCGCGGCGCTTGGCCAGCCGGTCGGGCAGGTTGGTGAGCGTGGTCTGAATCCGGTTGTAGCTGTCGAACTCGAAGGCGTCCAGGCTGCGCTTGTCGTTCTGGGGTTTGTGGGTCTGCACCCGCCGCAGAATTTCGTAGGCCGGATTTTCGCGGGGCCGCACCACCACTTCGCCCAAAGAAAACGCGCCGGAGCCCAGCGCGAAGTTCACCGTTTGGCGGGCCTGGTTGCCCACCCGCTTTTTCAGCACCGCAAACCCCAGTGCCGAGGCCGCCAGCGTGTCGGGGGGCTGCGGCACGCTCAGCTCGTAGCGGCCCTCGGCATCGGCGGTGATGCCGATGGAGGTGCCGGGCACGAACAGCGACGCAAAGGGAATGGGTTGGTCAGTGCCGGCTTCCGTCACCCGGCCCGCGAAAACAATACGCTGCGCCTTTACCGGCGAAACGCCACCCAGCAGCAGGAGCAAAAGCAGAAGCAGCGGGCAAACGTTTCTCATGAAGGCACTAAAGCAGTAGCAAGGAATAAGCTGAAAAAACCGGCGGGGGCTGCCAGCGCCCAAACCCGGATGAGCAAGCTAACCAAAAGGCCGGCCGTTCCCGACGGAATCCGGAAAATTGATTCGTAAGGTTCACCGGCGCCCGCTCACCGGCTGCCGGCCCCGGCCCCGGGGGTTGCCTGGCCCAACGCGGCGCCCACCGGGAAGGTGCTAAAGCCCCTCCGAAATTTATGCTCGTCACGCAGTAGGGGCGGGGCTTGCCCCGCCCCTACTGCGTGACGAGCATACTTATAAACAGGTCGTCGGCTGATGGGCCGGTCAGGTGCCCCGGCTGCTTCAAGGTTCAGCCTTCCACCGCTACCGCGGGCACTCCTCCCGGGTCAGGGTTTCGTTGATGGTCATGGCGGCCTGCACCCCTTCGGCGGCGGCAATCAGGGCTTTCTGCGCGCCGGGCGTTGCGTCGCCGGCGGCGTAGATGCCGGGGCAGCTGGTTTGCCCGCCCTTGTCGACCCACACCGCCCCCGTACTGGTACGGCGGCAGCCCAGCCGCTGAGCCAGGTCGCTGCGCTGGTGTTGGGCCGGGTGAATGAACACTGCCCGGCGGGCCAGCTTTTCCCCGTTTTCGAATACGATGTGGCGTAGCTGCCCGCTCCGGTTACCTTCCAGGTGGCTGATGGGCTCTTCCCGGACCTGAATCTTCTGGTGGCGCAGCCGCCGCCGGGCATTATTGGTCAGGTGGCCCGGTCCATCGGTACACACCACCACGTCCTTCGACCAACGGCTGATTAGCAGGGCCAGCCCCGTAACGGTTTTGCCCTGGCCATACACCGCCAAGGGCGTGTCGCGCACTTCCCAGCCGTGGCAGTAGGGGCAGTGCAACACGCCCCGGCCCCACAGCTCCCGCATGCCCGGCAGGGGGGGCAGCTCGTCGGCCACGCCCGTAGCGAGCAGGATTTTGCGGGTGGTAGCCGTAAACCCGCGGCCGGTGTCGCCTTCCGCCGTCAGCCCGAAGCCGTTGGCCGTGGACTCGATGGCCGTTACGTACGCCGTCCGTACCTGCACGGTGGTATAAGGAGCCAGTTGTTCGCGGCCCAGCCGCAGGAGCTCGGCCGGCTTCACGCCGTCGCGGGAGAAAAAGGCGTGCACGGCCGGCGACGTCACGTTGCGCGGGGCGGCGCTGCCGCAGACCAGCACCCGGCGCAGGCAGCGGCCCAGCAGCAGCGCGGCGCTCAGCCCGGCACTGCCGGCCCCTACTATTATCACGTCGTAGTCGGTGAGCGGTTGCGCGGGGACGGAGTGGCGCGGAGCGGCGGGTCTGGACATGGCAGCGAAGATATCAACTGACCTATACCGCTAAACCGGCGGCGCGGTTGGGCCCGGCCGGCGGCCGCCCACCGCCGCTAAAAACAAAAGAGCCTCTCCGGGGGGGAGAGGCTCTTTGGCCGGCAAGCCCAAAGGCTTATTGTTTCACTAAGGTCTTCGCGATTTTAATCCCCTGACCACGTACCAGCACGAGGTAAGTGCCTGGTAGCAGCCGCTGCATGTCGAGCTTGTGAACGGCTCCGGCAACGTAGCTGTTCGAGCTGAGCGTGCGGCCGGTGGCATCAACCAGAGTCACCTGATACGAGCCGGCGGCCAGCGCCGTCAGATCTACCGTCGTGTTATCGGTGGCGGGGTTTGGATACAGCTCCAGCTTGCCCGCGGCCACATTCTCCGAAGCAAAGCTCAGGGCCCGTACCGGGCTTAGGCTGGTCGTACCGTCGGTGTCGACCTGCTGCAAACGGTAGTACGCTACGCCCGCGCGCCGGGTGCCGATGCCGGCATCGATGAAGCTGTAGCTATGCGACTGGGTGCTGGTGCCGTGGCCCTGGATGGTGCCAATGGCCTCAAACTGATCCTTGCTGATAGAGCGTTCCACCGTGAAGTGGTCGTTGTTCTTCTCCGAAGCGGTGGTCCAGCTCAGACGGGCATCGCGGCCCACGGCTTTGGCTTCGAACACCGTCAGCTCGACGGGCAGCGGGCTGCTGCCGACGTTGATGTTGAAGCCGCTCAGGCTCAGCCCGCCGGTGTTATCCGTCGTTTGCACCTGCATGGGATAGGTGCCGGTCTTGATCAGGTTGCGGTCGGCTACTCTAAAGCGGCCGGTGGCCGCGTCGAAGCCCACGCCTGTCGGCAGCGTAGAGTTGCTGAGTACGGCGTTGGTGATGGTGCCATCGGCATCCGAAACGGTGGCCAGGGTGTAGTCGTTGGCGTAGGGACCGGTTTTGGCCGGAGCAGCGGTGTATACCGCTTCGGTTTCGAACAAGTTGACTCCAACGGCTAGTATTGATTTGCCCCCCTTATTATCGACGGTACTCACCGTGAAGGAGTAATTGCCGTTGACGCACTCACTGGTATTGCTTACGCTACATAACCCGGTGGTAGCATTCAATGCTATACCAGCCGGCAAAGCACCTGCTGAAAGTACCCCCGAAGTAACGGCGCCATCAGCATCGGTTACCGTAGCAAGTGAGCTGCTTGTAGCCAAGGCATCACGGTTGAATGATTGGGTAACAGAATATACGGCTTCCACATCATCCACGATGGTGATGGTAACAGGATTGATGGTCGTAGTGCCACCCGCAATGTCCGTAGTGGTCACCGAGTAAGTGTAGGTGCCCGCCAATGGAACCGAAGTTGAGTTAACTGTGAACTGCCCGGTGGTGGCATTGAATGACATGCCGTTGAAAAGCGTACCGTTCAAAGTTGCATTCGTGACCGGACCATCCGCATCTGTAACCGTTGCCAGCGACGAGCCCGAAGTCAGAGCATCGCGGTTGTAGGTATTGGCAGTGGAGTAAGCTGCTTCAGTGTCGCTGGCTATAATTTTGATAGTAACCGGAATAGTTGTCGTAGTACCCGGCCCGGAGGTAGTAACCGTAAAGGAATACGTGCCGGCTGGGACAGCATTTTTGTTATCTCCGTAAAAAGTGCCTGCAGCCACGGTGAAAGCATTTTGACCATTGCCCAATGCGAGAGCTGTTGTAGCAAAAAACAGGTTACTTGGTAAATTACTGCCAAAACGAGTTGCAGTAGTTATAGTACCATCCGGGTCAGTTACAGTTGCTAACCGGTAGTTATTAATCGTTGCGGTAGTAGTAAATACGTTCGGCGAGCTATACACGGCCGGCTGGTCGGCTACTGTCAAGGCATAGTTGACATTTGGGCTAACTCCGCCGAAGGGGTCGGATACGAAATACTGGAAAGTAGCCGAGGTGGGAGTGGCAGTAGCGCCGCGCCGGAATTCCAGCGTGGTGGCCTGGGCGGCCGTCAGGGTTACGTTGCTACTGCCCGCAACGGCTACCCGTGTGCCGTTATTGGTGTAAGAGACGGTACCAAAGCCAGTCGCCGGAATGCTCGTGCCCACGATAGTAAAAGTCAGCGGGTCGTTGTCCTGGTCGGTACCCGTCATGGCTGGCAAAGCCGTGAACACGGCGGTATTAGGAGAAACGGTAGCTGACTTGAGTTGCGCCGTTGGGCTCTGATTGACGGTGGTCGTTACCTTGGCCGCGGCCAGCGAACCGTTGTTGTCGGCAGGGGCCGCGTCGTCGGTGTCGATGGTGCAGCTGGCCGTGCCCGTTACAGGTGTAGCCGGCATATTGAACCGGATGAGCGACGTGCTGCTGGCTCCAACGGCCAGCGTAGGAACCGTGGCTAGCGTCAACAGGCCCGTAGCATTGTTGTAGCTGCTGCCGGTCGGAAATACCGGGCTCTGCGAGTTCAGGTCAGCACTGAGCTGCACTTTAGGCTGCACGCCGGTGGCACCAAAGTCACCGGAGGCCGTGGTGGTTACGGTGTAGGTTACCTGGGAGGTAGGAATGGCCCGGGCCGGGCCGCTGAGCGTAGTCGCCACGTTCGCCTGCGTACACCACTTCATGTAGTCGATGGCGATGTACTGGTTGCCTGGAGCAACACCAGTAATCAGGTTCTGGTAGATGATCTGCAGGCGGATGATAGGCTTAAGCAGCACTATCTTGACGCTGGCCGTCGTGGCAAGGTTGTCAGAGGCCAGAATGCCTCTTATAAGGTTTCCGGTCAGGGTGTTGTAAGTCGTATTGTTCGTAACCTCCGCGTCCGCAGCCGACGACAGGTTGAGCACGGTGCCGTCAGCCAGCACGGCATTCAGGGTCACCCCATCAACGAATGAGCCGGCACCGAAGTCGATGTCCTGCATGTTCATCTCGAAGTTGTTGACCGGGCGGTTGAAGTTATACGTGATCTGGGTAGAAGTCAGCGCCGGATTAGCGGTAGTGGTAAGAGTAGCGTAATCGGCCTGCCAGGACAAAGGCGTGCCATTGGTGGTGTTAAACACGCCGCCGTTAGTGCCTGTCGTCAGGATCGTCTCAGTGCCGGTACCGGGCTCCTGGTAGGTGCCGGCCGTGCTGATGGTGGTGTTGGTGCTGCCGCCACCCGCGTTTACCGGGGTGCGGTTTTTCCAGTCTCCGGTATTAGTCCCAAAGTCCAGGGTGGTCGTTGTAGCGCAGGGGGCGGCCACGCTATTGGCAGTTTTGGCTGCCAGAGATGCCTGCCAGAGGGCATCCGCTTTGCGCGAAGCGGGAGTGCTGAGCTGGGGCTGTCCATTGCTGAGCTCCATATGCTGGTACTGGACCTGCGCGGTTGCTCCCAGTGGCACCAGGGCCAGCAGCAGGAACCATAACTGTAAGATTTGTTTCATATGCAGAGGGTTAGGTGTGTTTTTGTTGGAAAAGGCCGCTCGGTTAAAGGCTGACGAGCCGGCAAATGCAGAAAAGAATCAGGGGTAGCTCCCTCAAAAAAACGGCTCTGAGGCAATGGTCAGAACGAAGCAACAGTGCGGCTAATGAGGTGAAGGTGAAATGTTAGCTACTCTGCCGGATAAATATTAGCAGGGCTCTGAACCAGGCGGCCGGCTCCCAGACCAACGGCTTGTTTCAAGACGCTGACTGTTGCTAGATCCTCAAGATAACAGCTAGTTACAGTTACAAAAGTAAAATGTTTTTCTCAGCAAATCTGCACTTTTCGCCGAAACTCTTTTTTTGCCCGACTAAATCGGGCCAACCACAGTTATACTTCGGTATAAAGGCCTGTAAAAAGCAGCTACCCTAAATTGGGGAGAGGCAAGATAGCAGACGTAGGTGCTTTTGCAGCATTCGGGGTTTAAAGAATGATAAATTGAAATAAAAATTACTATTTGAACTATTATAATATTTTATAAAACTTTTATAAGTATAAGTTTTCTGGCTGAAGCGTTGCCCGGGGGCTTAAGCAGGTTTGTGATTATTCTGATACGAAGGATTGGGGTAACCAGGATCTGGTAGTACAGCGCCGACGCTGCGAGCTGATCCTGCTCCGGAAGTCCAATCACGTCAGCGTTTTCCGGCACTGTAAGGCAATAAACCAAAGCCCGGGCCCCTGATGAATATCAGGGGCCCGGGCTTTGGTTTATCCAGGATGAGCTTACCGTCCGCTGGCAAGCACGAGCTGCTGCACTTCGTGGTTGAAGCCGACCTCCTGGGTCAGCTCTTCCAGGTTGTGGTGCAGACGGTACTTCCAGAAATGGGTAGGATTGGAAGGCACGTTGATCTGCTCGTCGAGCGGGTTAGCGCGGCGCAGGCCTTTATCCATCGCCAGCAGATCCTGGAGCGGGAACACGGCCCACATGGCCGGGGAGTGCAGGTGCTGCACCGTAATTTCGCGGGCCACCCACGGCTCGCAGTAATACGGGGCCCTTTCGCCCCAGTGGCCCAGAATGGTTTCGAAGAAGCGCTGGGTACGGGCCGGGTCTTCTTCCCACCAGCCCCGCACCGTGCTCATGTCGTGGGAGCCCGGGCTGACCACGGACAGGTAGGGAGCGGCGTCGGGGTGGCCGAATTCCACGCTGGGGTCGGCGGGCATGCGCTGGATGTTGAGCCCCAGCATGCCCAGGGCCTTCATCACGCCCGGCACCGAGGCGGGTACCATGCCCAGGTCTTCGCCGCAGATGAGCATATCGGTGGCGTAGCGCACCGGGGGCAGCTTCACCAGGCCCTGCGCCCGCCAGAAATCCTCGTGGCGACGGTAGAAGAAGTCGTAGTAGATGTCGGCCATGCGGGAACGGTCAGCGTCGTTCAGCTCGCGGAACGAGTAGCTCTTGTCCACAGTAATGCGCGGATGGTAGGCATCGGCGCCGGTCTGGACGAACAGCACTTCGTTGGTGAGCTGGTAGAGGCCGGTGCGGAGCCACGTCAGATGCTCCGTCAGGCCCGGCTCGGCGGCCAGCTTGAGGGCGAAAACCTGCTCAATCTCGCGCTGGGTGCGGAAGCCTTCCCGGAGCAGAAACGCGCCGTGGCCGGCATCTTCCAGAAACTCCTGGCGCACGGCTTCCGCCTGATCCTTAAAGATATCGGTCAGCATGTGCCAGCGGATGTAGGGCTCGCCCAGGCGGCCGTAGTCGAACCAGCCGAGGCGCTGCTCAATCTCCTGCCGCGACATGGGCAGCGCGGGCGAGAAGTGACCCAGCAGGCCTTCCACCGAGTGCGCCGGCATCTCCCAGATGCGGAAGAAGCCCAGAATATGGTCGATGCGCAGGGTATCGAAGTAGCGGGCCAGGTGGCTCATGCGCTGCTTCCACCAGGTGTAGCCGTCTTCGGCCATCCGCTCCCAGTTGTACGTCGGGAAGCGCCAGTTCTGGCCCGTGGTGGAGAAGTCGTCCGGTGGGGCGCCGGCCTGCTGGTCCATGTGGTAGAGCTCGGGCTGGGTCCAGGCGTCCACGGAATGGCGGTAGATGCCAATGGGCAGGTCGCCTTTCAGCACCACGCCGCGCTGGCGGGCATACTCCACGGCTTCGCGCAGCTGCTGGTCGAGGTGAAACTGGGTGAAGAAGTGCAGCCCTACCTCGTCGAAGCCGGGCTGGCTGTCGTCGGTGAAGCGGTCCAGGTTCTGCGGCGTCTGAAACTCGGCGGGCCACTGGCTGAAGTCGGCGGTGCCGAACCGGTCGCGCAGGGCGCAGAAAGCGGCGTAGGGCACCAGCCAGCTGTGCTGCTCGGCGCGGAACGCCCGGAACGCCGGGTCGGCCAGGAACTGCTTCTTTTCCTGCTGGTAGAGCTTTTTGATAAAGGCCCACTTGGCGTTCATCACCGGCTCGTAGTCCACGAAGTCGCGGCCGTTGAACTCGTCCCGGAGGCGGGCCAGCTCGGCCCGGTCGGCCGGGTCGGCCAGCTCGGCCACCTCATCCAGGTTGAGGTACTGGGGGTGCAGGGCAAACACCGAAATGGCCGCGTAGGGGTACGAATCAACCCAGGTGTGGGTGGCGGTGGTGTCGTTGATGGGCAGAATCTGCACCATTTTCAGCCCCGTGCCGGCGGCCCAGTCCACGAGCAGCTTCAGGTCGGGGAACTCGCCCACGCCCAGGCCGCGGCGGCTGCGCAGGGCAAAAACCGGCAGGGCCACGCCCGCGCCGCGCCAGGTGGTAGCGTAGCGGAAGGTTTCATCGGCCCGCACGCGCAGGGTTTTGCGCTCCGCCGAGGCCGTAATCAGGCGGTCGTCGCCGGTTTCGAGGCAGACGATTTTCTTTTCCCGCGGGTCCCAGATACCATACTTGTACTGCCCCGTGCGCTCCGGGTGCTCCAAAGCCACGTCGGCCGTCCAGGTAGGGTAATGCTGATCGGAAAGGACCACGGCTTTGCGGGCGTCCCAGGCGCCCAGGGCCGGGTCGGAGCCCAGCACGCAGAGCAGCTGGCCGGAGTCGACGCGGGGCGCGGAAAGCTGGAAGCGGACCACCGAATCGGCGAGGCGGGCGGCCGGCTTTGGGCTTTTGCCCGTCGCTGCCGGGCGCCGCATCAGGGCTTTGGTAAAGGCGGCGGTGTGCAGCTCGTTTTCGGGCTGGGCCGCCGGCCGCCAGTAGTCTTCCAGCACCACGCGGCTGAACGGCCGGCCGTCGTAGTCGACGCTGCGGTTGCCCCCCCATTCCCAGTCCTGACTGTCGGTGCGGTCATCGAGCAGCACGTATTTATACTCCACCGTTCCGGGCTGCTCATCGGGCAGGCTGATTTCCTGGCTCCAGGTGCCCGCGGCGGGCTGGTAGTTCAGGCTCAGGGCGTGGTCGAGGTTCCAGGAGCCGAGCGACGGCTCCGAGCCGCAGACGACCAGGCGCTGGCCCCAGGTGGTACGGAAGGGCAGCGTAAAACGAAGAATCATAAAAGCGGGAATCTAATGGGGGCGAAAGATACTAGAGTAGCGGGCGAAGTTACGCGTTGCCAGGCGCTGGAAAGAGGAAATATTTACCGCAACTAATCCGGGTTGGCAAGCAGCGTTTGCCAATCGGGTAACTGATGTTACGCCGGGGGCGGTGGGGTGCCGGCGGTGAGAAGGTATAGCGGTTTCGGAATCGGGGTACCGGTCATTGGCTCCGGTCCGGCGGCTTTTTCAGCCGCCGGACCGGAGCGTACCCCGATCAGGAATCCGCTGTAGCTGAACGGCCCTATTAAATAGGCACCCATGTTCATTCGCGCTCTGCGTGGCTCTGCGTCCTCTGCGCGAGATTTAAACCAGGCAAGCGTCTGCCAAATCAGCTTGTCAGTTCACCTGGCTCCTCCAACAGGGTTTCAGTAATACCTCGCTTAACCTCAGTCAGGTAAGGTAGTTGGCGGGGCCGGCCCGATGCCGGTCCGCGCTTACGTCGGACAAAAAAATGGGGTCGGAGCCGGGGCGCAGGATGCTAAAGCTACCTTTGCCAACCCCAACGCCCGTTCCTTCGTTTGGACGGGCGGACACCTATTTTTCTGCGTTATCGATTCCCTGCCTACTTACGTTCGCCGCTCCCTCTACGCCATTCTGGGACTGCTGGCCTTGGTGCTCCTGCTCGTTGTGGCAGTAGTGGTGGCGCTGCAGTTCCCCGCCACCCAGGATTTCGTGGCCCGCAAGGCCGAAACCTACCTGCGCGACAAGCTCGGCACGGAAGTGCGCATCGGGAAATTCCGCACCGACTTCCGCAATGCCATTTCCCTGGACAACGTGTATGTGGAAGACCGGCAGAAGGATACGCTGCTGGCGGTAGGCCACCTGGGCGTGAACCTGGATCTGTGGGCGCTGACCAGGTCGGAAATCAACGTGAAGAGCCTGGAGCTGAACGATGGCCGGCTGGCCATCACGCGCACCCTGCCCGACAGCGTATCGAACTACGACTTTATCGTGGCCGCCTTTACTACGCCCGATACTGCCGCCGCCGTGCCCGCCGACACCACCGCGGGCTTTAAGTACAACATCGGCGACCTGCACCTGTCCAACATCTTCCTGACCTACCAGGACCAGGTCGACGGCAACGACATCCGCACCAAAGTCGGCGACCTGGCCGTGACCATGGACGAGGTCGACGTGGACAAGTCTATTTATAAGATCAATAGCGCGGCGCTGAAGAATACCAGCATCGGCATCGTGCAAACCAAGGTGCCGCCGGAAACGCCTGCCGAGCCGCTCACACTGACGCTCGGGCTGAACACGGCCGCGCTGACGAATGTGAGCCTGACCTACCGCAACAGCGTGGCCGGCCAGTTTATCAGCACCCGCATCGGCGAGGCCGAAGCCACGGCCGACAACATCGACCTGATCAACTCCCGCGTTGCCCTGAACCAGCTCAGGCTGCGCAACACCTCCTTCGCCTACGCCCAGAACGAGAACGTGCCGGTAGCGCGGCGGGTGATAAACCCCGCCGAAGCCGTGCGCGACTTGAACGAGTCGGTGGAAAAAGCCACCGGCCAGGCTACCAGCTGGGTGGTCACGCTGAAGAAGTCCGACATCAGCGGCGTCGACGTGGCCTTCGACAACTTCGACGAGCCCAAGCAGCGCACTCGCCTGCCGGCAATGGACTACAACCACCTCAAATTCACCGATCTGGTGCTGAACACGGAGAACCTGTTCTACTCCGAAAACCGCACCACCGGCCGCATCGTCAACCTGGCCGGCAAGGAGCAGAGCGGCTTCCAGGTGGAAAGCGCCACCGCCGACGTGGTCTTCGACTCGGTGCAGACCCGCCTCGACCGCCTCGACCTGATTACGCCCCACACCCGCATCCGCCGCACCCTGGCCATGCGCTATAAGAGCCTCGATGCGCTGGCCGACACCAGGCAGCTGCCCAACCTGGGCATTGAAGGCGACCTGCGCAACGTGCGCCTCGGCTTCCGCGACATCCTCTACCTGGCTCCGCAGCTGGCCGGCACGGCTCCGTTCAACACCGGCCCCAACCAGTCGGTGCTCATCAGCGGCCTGGTGAAGGGGCGCGTGGGCGACTTCCGGGTGCAGAACCTGGAGTTCGTGGGCTTCCGCAACACCCTGGTGAAAGCCAGCGGCCGGATTCGGGGCCTGCCCGAAACGGACCGCCGCCTGTACGCCGACCTGAACATCCGGCAGTTTACCACCACCGCCGCCGATCTGAAAAGCCTGCTGCCCAAGGGCACGATTCCGGCCGAGTACCGCCTGCCGGAGCGCATGACGGTGGCCGGCACGTTCAAAGGCCGCCCCACGGCTCAGATTTTCGACGCCAACCTGCGGGCTACCACTTCCTTCGGCAACGCCACGGCCAAAGTGGATATGGGCGCCGGGCCGCAAGGGCAGGAGCCGGTTACGGCCACCTTCAGCACCCAGGGCCTCGACGTGGGCAAGTTCCTGCGCGACCCGACCATCGGCAAAGTCACGGCCAGCGGCCGGTTGAATGCCCGCGGGCTGGACCCGGCCCGGATGCGCGGTAAGCTGGTGGCCAACGTGCAGAGTGCCCGCTACAACGGCTACAACTACCGCGGCATCACCGCCAACGTCGACATCGACCGGCAGCTGTATAAGGTGGACGCCCGGAGCAAGAGCGACCCGAACCTGAACCTGGATCTGCTGGCCACCGTGAACCTGCGCGACGCCCGCAACCCGACCTACACCGTGGACCGCCTGAACCTGCGCGGGGCCAACCTCACGGCCCTGGGCTTCTACACCGGCGGCGACCTGCGCGTGCGGGGTGACCTGACCGCCAACCTCAGCGGCTCCGACCTGAATACCCTTAACGGCACCTTCGCCGGCCGCCGCATCGTGATTGTGAAAGACAACCAGCCCTTCGCCCTCGACTCGGTGAACGGCCGGATTCTGCAGCGCCCGGGCCGTACCGAGGTGGACTTTGCCTCCAGCGTGCTCGACGCGAAGCTGCGCGGCAACACCCGCCTGGGCGACCTGGCCCCGGAGCTGCAGCGCCACATCGACCGCTACTTCGACCTGCCCGGCGTGCAGTACCGCGCCTCGACGGCCTACCGGCAGTTTACCTTTGAGGCCAACCTGAAGGACCCGAAGATTGCCACCCAGCTGGTGCCGGACCTCAAGCAGATTTCGCCCTTCCGGCTGACCGGCAGCTATGACAGCCGCGCCGCCAACCTGACCATCGACAGCCGCATTCCGCTGATCCGCTACCAGACCTACACCCTGGACTCGCTGCGCTTCAATGTGCAGTCGGACCCGCAGAAGCTGGACTACGCGCTGCGGCTGCGGCAGGCCCGGCAGGATACCACCCTGCGCCTGCCCAACCCGAGCCTGACGGGCAGCATTGCCGACAATAAGATCGGCACCAACCTGCGCATCGCCGAGTCGGACAGCGTGCAGAAGCTGAACCTGGCGGGTGTGCTGCAGGTGCTGAACCAGGGTGCCGCTTACGCCTTCAGCTTCGGCCCGGATCTGGTGCTGGACAACCAGCCGTGGACGGTGGCGCCCGGCAACGAGCTGCGCTACACCACGGCTACCGGTGCCATCTTCGCCCAGAACGTGCGGCTGAGCCAGGGCAGCCAGGCGCTGGCCCTGCAAACCCTGCCCGGGGCGCAGTACCCGCTGCAGGCCACCATCACCAGCTTCGACATCAACGCCCTGGCCAAATCGGCCGGGATGGCCGATTCGCTGGTGGCGGGCACGCTCAACGGGCAGGCCGTGGCCTACAGCATCGGCCAGCCCAGGCAGGCGTTTACGGCCGACGTAACGCTGACCAGCTTCGCCTACAACAAGTCGGCCATCGGCGACCTGGCCCTGAAGGCTACCAACCCTACCCCGGACCGCTACAACGTGGATGCCCGCCTGACCAACGCCACCGGCACCGACGTGCGGGCCGTGGGCTACTACCTGGCCACGCCACCCAGCCCGATTCAGTTTGCCGTGACGGTGAACAAGTTCGACCTGAAAACCATCGAGCCCTTCTCGGCCGGGCAGCTGCGCGAACTGCTCGGCGGCATCACCGGCAACCTCGCGGTGAGCGGCACCGTGGCCCGGCCCCAGGTGCGCGGCGTGGTCACGACCACGCCCGACGCGGGCTTCACCCTCACCCAGCTCGGCGCGCCCTACCGGCTCGTCAGCCAGCCCATCACATTTGATGAGCAGGGCCTGAGCTTCGACAACTTCACGGTGCTGGACTCGGTGGGCAACAAGGCGGTGGTGAGCGGCCGGATGTTCACCAAAAACTACATCGACGACTACCGCTTCGACCTGGAGGCCACCACCGACAAGTTCCTGGCCGTGCAAAGCTCCCAGCGCGACAACCCGCTGTTCTGGGGCAAGCTGGTGGTCGATTCGGACTCGCGCATTACCGGCAACCTGACCCTGCCCGTGGTGCGGACCCGGGCCGTGGTGGCCGAGGGCTCCGACCTGAAAGTGGCCGTGCCCAACGATGACGCGGGCCTGGTGGAAACCGACGGCATCGTCACGTTCGTGGACAAAAGTGCCCCGCTGGACTCCATGCTGGCCCGCACGGTGAAGCTCGACTCGGCCGAAGCCGCGCCCGGCTACGATATCCGGGCCGTGGTGACGGTGAACGACAACACGCCCTTCACTATTATTATCGACCAGGCTTCGGGCGACAACCTGAAAGTGCGGGGAGCGGGCACGCTCAACACCACCATCGACCCCACCGGCAACATCACCCTCAACGGCCGGCTGGAAGTAACCCAGGGCAAGTACGCCATGTCGCTCTACGGGCTGGCCTCGCGCGAATTCGACATCGCCCAGGGCAGCTACATTCTGTGGAGCGGCGACCCCTATAATGCCCAGCTCAGCGTGGCCGCCATCTACAACGTGAAGGCGCCGCCGGCCGAGCTGCTGGCGGCCCAGGGCGTGGAAGAGGAAACCCTGAAGGCCGTGGGCCGCAACCAGCTGCCCTTCCAGGTGTTCCTGAACGTGACCGGCGAGCTGCTCAAGCCCACCATCGGCTTCGACATCAAGCTGCCCGAGGAGTCGCGCAGTGAGCTGCGGGGGCCCATTGAGGCCCGGCTGGCCCAGCTGCGGCAGCCCAGCGAAACCACCGAGCTCAACAAGCAGGTGTTCTCGCTGATCGTGCTGAACCGCTTCCTGGCCCAGGACCCCTTTCAGAGCAGCAGCGGCAACTTCGTGGCCGACCAGCTGCGGGGCTCCGCCAGCCAGGTGCTCACCCAGCAGCTCAACAACCTCACCGGCTCCTACCTCTCGAACCTGGGCGTGGAGCTGGGCGTGAACTCCTACGCCGACTACTCCTCGGGCACCGAGAAAACCCGCACCGACCTGAACGTGGCCGTGCGCCGCCAGCTCTTCAACAACCGCGTGACCGTGCGCCTGGGTACCGACGTGCCGCTGGGCGGGGGCAACCAAAGCTCCCAGGGGCAGAGCGGCAGCGGCCTGAGCTCCTTCGCCGGCGACGTAAGCATTGAATACAGCGTGCTGGCCAACGGCCGCATCCGGCTGCGGGCTTTCCGCAACAATGCCTACGGCGACATCGACGGCCAGTTTGTGCGCACCGGGACCTCGCTTATCTTCCAGCGCGACTACCGCACCCTGGCCGACCTTTTCCGCGGCATCGACAAGGAGGTGAAGGAGGATGTGAAGCTGGAGCAGCGCCGCACCCGCCAGGAGCGCAAAGCCGCCCCCGACACCACGCAAACGCCCGCCGCCCCCATCGTCCGCCGCGACTCGGTGCGGACCCCGAAACCCACCACCAGCCGCTAGTTTTCGTTGCCACCCATCCTGATTTTGTCCGTGTCTGCATTTCGCCGCCTTTATTCTGTTTCTCTCACGCCGCTCCGGGGGCTGACCGTGCTGGTCGGGCTGCTGGCGGCCGGCTGCTCGGGCACCAAATTCATTCCCGAAAACGCCCGGCTCTACACCGGCGGCACGGTGCAGGTGAAGTCACCGGCCCCGGTGCCGAACGAGGCCGTGCTGACCACCGAGCTGGAAGGGGTGCTCACGCCCAAGCCCAACGCCTCTATTCTGGGGCTGCGGCCCAAGCTGTATTTCTGGCACCTGGGCGAAGGCAAAACCAAGGGCCTGGGGCATTGGCTGGCCGATAAGTACGGCGAAAAGCCCGTGCTGCTGAGCGAGGTGGACACCCAGAAGGTGAAGAAGCTGATGGTGAACCGCCTCACCAACCGCGGCTACTTCAAGCCCGGCGTGGGCAGCAAGGTGCAGGTGAAGGGCCGCACCGCCACCGTCGACTACACCGCCTTCGTCGACCGGCCCTACCTGATCAAGGAAATTCACTTCCCTGAGCGCGACACCCTGATTGACCGGGCCATCCGCGCCACCCAGGCGCAGACGCTGCTCAAAGCAGGCGACCCCTACAACCTGCAAACCCTCGTCAATGAGCGGACGCGCATCGACGGCGTGCTCAAAAATCAGGGCTACTACTACTTCGCGCCCGACTACCTGCTGTTCGAGGTAGACAGCACGCTCGACAACCAGGTGAACATCTACCTGAAAGTAAAGGGCTCGGTTCCGCGCCGGGCCGCCCAGCCCTACGTGCTCAGCCGCGTGGCCTTAAACACCGACTACTCACTGTCGGATACGGCCTCGCTGGGCCGCAAACCCATTATCTACCAGAAGTACCGCTACTTTCCCGACGAGGTGATGTTTAAGGCGAAGGCCATTACCAACGCCACGTTCCTCTACCCCGACAGCGTGTACCGCCGCCGCCGCTCCGACCAGACCCTGAGCCGGCTGATGAGCCTGGGCACGTTCAAGTTCGTGGATATCCACTTCCGCCCCGACCGCAGCGTGGCCGACTCGGCCGGGTATGGCCACCTCGTCAGCAACGTGCGCATGACCCAGGTGCCCAAGAAAAGCCTGCGGGCCGAGGTGCTGCTGGTGAGCAAGTCGAACGGGTTCGTGGGGCCGGGCTTCCGCCTCCAGTTCCGCAACCGCTCGGCGCTGCGCGGGGCCGAGCAGCTGCTGGTGAACGTGACCGGGGCCTTTGAAAACCAGACCCGGGCCAACACCAATACCATCGGCCTGACGTCCTACGAGCTGGGAGCCGATGCCCAGCTGCTGGTTCCGCGCCTTATCACCCCGCCCTTCGACATCCGGCTGGTGAACTCCGACTTCCAGCCCCGCACCAGCTTTGGCGCGGGCTATAAGTACATTCAGCGGCTGGAGGCGTTTCAGGAGGACGTGTTCAACCTCAACTACGGCTACACCTGGAAAACCAGGCTTACCAATGAGCAGGAGCTGCGCCCGATTGACCTGCAGTATATCCGGCTGGGTACGGTTTCCGACCAGTTTCAGGACCTGCTGGACTCCAGTCCATTCCTGGCCAACAGCTTCCGGCAGCAGTTTATTCTGGGCAGCAGCTACCGCTACACCTACAACCAGCAGGCGCTGGAGCAGCGCCGCAACCAGATTTACTTCAGCGGCGGCGTGGAAGGCTCGGGCAACCTGGCCTATCTGCTCAACAGCCTCGCGGGTCAGACCAAAGTCACCAACCCCGATGGCAGCCAGGCCTACCGCGTGCTCAAGCAGCAGTTTTCGCAGTATACCAAAGTCGACCTGGAGCTGCGCAACTACTTCCGCACGTCGGCGGACCCGACCAGCGGCAACAAGCTGGCCACGCGCCTGCTCATCGGGGCCGGCGTTCCGTACCTGAACTCGAACGTGCTGCCCTACCTGAAGCAGTACGGCGTGGGCGGGCCCAACAGCGTGCGGGCCTTTCAGGCCCGGGGCGTGGGTCCGGGCACCTACCGCGCCCCGGCGGCCAGCGAAACCCAGTTCTACGACCAGGTCGGCGACATCCGCATCGAGGCCAACGTGGAGTACCGCCAGGATTTGTTTCCCTACGTGAAAGGGGCCCTGTTTATGGATGCCGGCAACATCTGGCTCGTGAATAATGACCCCAGCCGGATGACCGTGGATGCCAGCGGCACGGCCGACGGCAGAAACGGCCAGTTCACCTTCAGCCGTTTCCTCCAGGAAATGGCCGTGGGCGCCGGCGCCGGCCTCCGCATCGACGCCCAGGTTTTGGTTATCCGCCTCGACGCCGCCTACCCGCTGCGCTTTCCCTACAGCACCAACGAAATCCGGGGTACCGGCAACGAGGTCATCTACGAAGCGCAGAAGATCAACCTGGCTAGTCCCCGGCTCAACATTGCCATCGGCTACCCCTTCTAGGCTGCTGGCTTCCTCATTGAACGAATGTAGAGACGCGATACTTCGCGTCTGCCGCGTGCTGATAGCTTCACTGAATACGCAGCCTCAGGTCGTTCAACGAGGAGACGCGAAGGGTCGCGTCTGCACCGTTCAGGCTATTGGGTCTGGTACCGGGCGGCGGCGCGTTGGTGGTAAGCCAGCAGGTCTTCTGTTAGCCAGTTACCGGGCACAAAGCCCAGGTTCAGGTCTTGCAGCGCCAGCACTTCGTTCGGCTGCAGCTGCCCGCCGCTTTGCCGGAAGGCATCGTAGGCGTCCTGGTGCAGGAATTCCGGCAGGCGGTTGTCCGGCAGCCAGTCGCCGAGCAGGCTTGAGAAGTCCAGCTCGTCCTGTTTGGTGTAGGTGCCCGCGGCCGGGTCGAGCAGGCCGATGGGGGCGTCGGTGCCTTCGTCGGTTGTTTGCTCGGCCACCAGCAGCATGCCGTAGGCATTGCGGCCGATGACGATGCGCTCCACGCCGGGTTCGAGCAGGCTGGCCCATTCCGCCAGCACCGGGTTCAACCGCGGCAGCTCCGCGCCGAACAGAAACAGAAACCCGTTGCGGTACCAGCCCGCGCCCACTTCGTCGTACATCATCCGCCACAGACTCTTGTCGAACTTGTCGGCGAAAAAGTCGCCGGGCGGCACGGCGGGGTCGGGGCGGCCGAAGTGGTGGGTGAAGGCGGAAATCTCGGAGTCGGCGGACATGGAAGCGGGGTTGCGAACAGCAAGGTTACGAAGAAAAGCCGCCGGCAGGATAGGGAATGGCGAGCAAACCATTCCGCGCATCAAGCCGCATCCAGCCGTCCCGGGCAATGAGCTGCCGTGTGTGGGGGGCGCTCAGAAAACGGAAATACAGCACGCTGAGCAAACTGGAGTAGCCGGATGAAGAAGCGTTCCTGAAGTGACAGTGCAGGGAGCCAATCATTTCTTATTTCCTTTACATGGCATCGGTTATAGCCCTGACCTTGGAATAAGGGTAGTTTTGGCCTCCCGGCGCGAGCTGCGGCCGGCGTGGTACTTTGGCGGGGAATCAGGCTTCATTTTGGGCGTTTACGAAACTCATCCCTTCGGGCTATTTCGTAAGCTTTGATTCGTAGACGGGTTTCTTAAACTCGCTCTGCCCTATTGGGGTCAGCTGGCCACCAGGTGCCGGGCTGATTCCTGCTGTTCACGGAAAGGAGGATTAACGTGGTCCTTTGGCCAATATCTTTACCAACTTCCTCCCTTTCAACTCATCCTGCCATGCGTGCTTATTTACAGAAAATGAGCTTTTTGCTGGTGGCAGGGGCCGCGCTCGGCAGCTGCCGAAAAGAGGTGGAGCCGAAAGGGCTCTTTGTCCTTCACAATCAGTCTGGTCACGCGGTGACCCTTCGGGTATTTAGCACGCAAGACCGACGTAAGGCGCCCCTCACGCTGTCGTTGCCCAATGGCCAGCAAGTGGAGCGGACCGCTTACGGGGGAGCTGGCGCCATTGCCTATTCCGAGTTGTTTTTTCAAGGGGATTCGGTCCAGTGGTCGTTTAGCGACGGGAAACAACTCGTGCATCATTGCACCCAAGCGCAACAACTCAGCGGTCAATGTTCGCCCGCCGTGCACAACATCCTCTCCCTCCAGGAATATGCGCAGGAGCCCCTCGGCGAGGGGTACGACCGGTACACCTACACCTACACCTTGACCCAAGCGGATTACGCCACTGCCCGTTGAGGTTGGGGCTTGCGACAGGACAGAGGTAGCAAGTAACCAAAATGCTCATTCGGCCACGTTTAGGGAAACGGTCCAAATGGCAAAAAAGAGGCTTTCGACTGCACACGTATCTCTACTTTGGCAAGTTAGGCAAGTGGCCGCGCAGGCGTAATTTTGGGGGATGGATTTACCCGTAACTGAAAAAAAGCAGAGACGTACGTAGCGAGCTACGGCACGTTTTTCCGGCCACGCCTGCACGGCCAACTTGCTCATTGTCAGCAATATTTTAAGGGCTTGTTTCACGCTTGCCGAAGCAATGTAGAGCGCATGGACGAACGCCTGCCCGATTCGCCGTATGATGCCCTGCATCACTTTATCAGCGTCTCTACCTGGGATGGCGCGGCCGTGATGGACGAGGTGGCCCGGCGGGTGCAAGCCAGTCTGGCCCCGCTCGGCGGCGAACAGGGCTTGCTGCTGGATGAGTGCGGCTGGGAGAAGGCGGGGCATAAGAGCGTGGGCGTCGCCCGCCAGTATATCGGGCAGGTGGGCAAGGTCAGTAACGGGCAGGTGGGCGTGTTCGCCGTGCTTTGCCGGGGTCGCCACGCGGGGCTGGTGGGCGGGCAGCTGTACCTGCCCACGGCCTGGAGTATGGATGTGGCCCGCTGTGCGCAGGCCCGCATTCCGGCCGCTGCCCAGGCCTACCGCAGCAAGCCCGAGCTGGCGGCAGAACTGGTCAAGCACCTGCTTGGCAGCGGGTTGGTGCAAGCCGACTGGGTCAGGGGCGACGCGGCTTACGGCAACTCGCCCGCCCTGCGCCAGGCGCTGGAAGAGCGCCAGCAGGCATATGTGCTCGACGTTGGGCCGGGCCTGGGGCTGCACCTAGCTGACCCCACCCCAGCCGGCCCCCCGGCCAGCACCGGGCGGGGCCGCCCCGCCCGTCGGTTGCAGCCCACGCACCCGGCCCAGCTCTTGCCCGCGTTGGCCGCCCAGGTGCCGGCCAGCGCCTGGCGGTGCTACACGTATCGGACGGGGCGTAAAGGCGCCTTGCAGCGCGAAGCAGTACTCCTGCCGGTCTGGCGCTGGGAGCCGGAGCGGCAGCAGGCCCAGGCGCTGCACCTGCTCATTTCGCGCGAGGTAGATGGCTCACAGGTGAAATACAGCTTATGCTACACCCCGCCGGGCGGGGCGGCGTTGGCCGTGGCCCAGGCCCTGTACCGGCAGATGCAGCGCTACTGGATTGAGCGCGTGTTTCAGGAAGCCAAGCAGCAACTCGGCCTGCACCAGAACCAGACCCGCCACTGGCCCGCCTGGCAGCACCACGTGGCCCTGACCATGATGGCGCTGCATTTTATGCTTGAGGCCCAACTCGAAGGGCAGTAAACGATTCCCTATTTATCCTTTGCCAGCCTCAAACTGCTGCTGGCCCAAAAGCTGCAAAATTTGCTGCAAGAGGATGAGGCGCTATTGGCTGCTGTGCGCAAACGCGCGGCTTACGCCGTCCCAAAACCCACTGCAAAACCGCCTACCTAACTTGCCAAAGTAGAGGTATATACCTTCGTAATATGAAAAAGACATTACTTTTGGCTTTTTTGGCCTTAGGAACAGGCAGTTGCGATAAAAAAGGGGGCGATATCGCCCCCAAACCGACCCCCGAACCATCCCTGCTGGGTCAATGGACTGCGGGGCCCGTAGCCTTTGCCTATTATAATTCACAGGGTGCCGTCACTCAGACGGGCGTAATCCGTCCGGGTGCCCCCACTACGTACCTGAACGTATCGGAAATGGTCTGGCAGAACACGGCGTCAAGACCCGCTGACTTTCTGTACCGCCGTGCGGATAGCACCGTGACCACTTCGCTGCTTGTGAATGGCAATAGGCTAACTATTGAGAAGTATGCCATCATTGCATTGAGTGACCACCAGCTGATTCTACGGTCGCAACTAGCCCTCACCGGTGGCGGGAGGTTCGTTGAAAAAAACTATTTTTCGCGCTAACGGGGGTCGCACTAGACAAGAAACCGAAAACAACGGCAAGGCTTTTCAACCCCGAAAAACGAGCTAATTTATCTCAATAAGTCAGCCATCGGGGTCAAAATAAGTCGTTGATGGGTGAGATGAGGAAAAGCAACAAATTAGCTTGGTCGAAATCACCACTGGCTGAAAACAGCCATAGCAGCGTCAAAACGGACGTTTCGTGAGGTAGTGGGCCTGCGCAAATTTCCCTAACGGGAATTTTTGTTCCTGCTCTTGCGCTACCCCTATTTCCCCACAGAGCAGTAGCCAAATGGTGCGACTCGTGATTCAATAGCTTATAATAGACGCCAGCAGTTCACGAAAACAGTGGTTTAGATGAGGTATAAGCCCTTTTACATACTGCAAACGGTCGTTTACAACACGTAAAACCGCGGTCCTGAAGGTCGCTTTCAGATCCTTCACGTACTATATCCTCCGTTTTCTGAGAGGCCCCCTTTTCCAGCAGAAAGCCCTGACGTATACCTCACGTCAGGGCTTTCTGCTGAAAAAGGGCTTTTTACCTTACAAAGGATGGATTGCTTCGCTTTGCTCGCAATGACGGCTATTACGCTACCCGGCTTCCTTTTCCCGGGCGGTTACCCGGGCTTCGAGGTACTCCTGCGTGCTGTTGATAGCTTTCGTGGGCACCACCGTCACTACCACGTACTTCGAGGTGGGCGTGTTGCTCACCTTGGCTACGCTGGAAATAGGCACCAGCGGGTTGGCTTCGGGG
The DNA here is from genome assembly GCF_039539565.1 of Hymenobacter fastidiosus. NCBI lineage: Bacteria > Pseudomonadati > Bacteroidota > Cytophagia > Cytophagales > Hymenobacteraceae > Hymenobacter > Hymenobacter fastidiosus. The sequence goes on from NZ_BAABDJ010000037.1 coordinate 75,307, forward strand.
AAATACGCGGCCACGTTGCCCTTCGGAATGTCGTAGGGGACGGCCACGAACTTCTCCAGCGTGCGCTGCTCCCCCTCAAAGTGGCTGGTGATGTCGATCAGGCCCTGGGCTTTGATGCCGCGGGTGGCCATGTCCTGGACGTTCATGAACAGCACGCGCCGCTCGCCATAAACCCCCCGATACCGGTCGTTGTACTCGTAAATCGTCGTGTTGAACTGGTCATGGCTGCGCACGGTCATCAGCACCAGCTGGTCGGGGAGCAGCGTGTGTTTGGGCAGGGTGGTGGTGGTGAAGTTGGCCTTGCCGTTTTTGGTGGTGAACTTCCGTTCGCGCGGGCCGTTGGGCAGATAGAACCCGCCGGGGCGGCGCAGCTTCTGGTTGAAGTCCTCGAAGCCCGGAATCACGCGGCTGATATGGTCGCGGATGACGTCGTAGTTCTCCGTCATGGCTACCCAGTCGGCGATGTTGGTTTTCGCGCCCAGCGTAGCAATGGCCATACCGCTGATGATGGCCACCTCGCTCATCATCTCGCCCGCCAGCGGCACCAGCACGCCCTTGTTCTGGCTCACCACCCCCATCGAGTTTTCGCAGGAAGTCATCTGCTGGCCGGAGCGTTGCAGGTCTATATCGGCGTGGGTGAAGCAGGGGAGCAGCAGGCTGGTTTGGCCCGTGACCAGGTGGCCCCGGTTGAGCTTGGTGCCCACGAATACGGTCAGGCTCTGCTTGCGCATGCCGTCGGCAATCAGCTCGGTATCGGGGCCGGCGGCCAGCAGATTGCCGCCCAGGCCGAAGTACACCTTGATGCGGCCGTCGTGCATTCCCCGGATGGTTTCCACCACGTCGAGGCCGTCTTCGCGGGGGGCGGAGAAGCTGAATTCCTTTTCCAGCGCATCCAGAAAGCCCGAGTGCACCCGCTCCCAGATGCCCATCGTCCGGTCGCCCTGCACGTTGGAGTGGCCGCGCACGGGGCAGGTGCCGGCGCCGGGCTTGCCAATGGCTCCCTTCATCAGCTGCAGGTTCACGATTTCCTGAATGGTCTGCACGCCGTGGCGCTGCTGCGTAACGCCCATGGCCCAGCAGGTAATGATCTTCTGCTTGCTGGCGATAATATTGGCCGCTTCCAGCAATTGCGCCCGCGAAATACCGCTCTGCTCCTCAATCTCTTCCCAGCTGGTGGTCCGGATATTTTGCTCAAATCCGGCGAAGCCCGTGGTGAACTTGTCCACGAAAGGACGGTCTACCACCTGGCCCGGATTGCGGTCCTCGGCCTCAAACAGGTGCTTCATAATGCCGCGCAGTAGGGCCATGTCGCCATCCACGCGTACCTGCAGGTATAGGTCCGTTATCGGGGTGCCGTCGCCCATCAAAGCCCCCAGGGCCCGCAGCGGGTTCATGAAGTCCTGGGGGTTTTTGAAGGCCACGAGGCCCGCCTCAATCAGCGGGTTGATGCTGATGATCCGGGCCCCGTTGCGCTTGGCCTTCTGCAGGGCCGTGAGCATCCGCGGGTGGTTGGTGCCGGGGTTCTGGCCGATAATCAGGATGACTTCGGCCTCGTGAATGTCGTTGAGCGTGACCGAGCCTTTGCCCAGCCCCAGCGTGGGGCTCAGGGCCGAGCCGCTGCTCTCGTGGCACATATTGGAGCAGTCGGGCAGGTTGTTGGTGCCGAACTGGCGCACGAACAGCTGAAACAGAAACGCCGGCTCGTTGGGCACCTTGCCCGAGGTGTAGAAGGCTGCTTCATCGGGCGAGGCCAGCGTGTTCAGCTCTTTGGCAATGATATCGAAGGCTTCGGGCCACCCGATGGGCGAGTAGTGATTGTCGCCGGGGCGCTTCACCAGCGGGTGGGTGAGGCGGCCGGCGTTGTTCTGGTCACGGTCGGTCATACGCGACAGCTCGGCCAGGCTGTGGCGGGCGAAGAATTCGGGGCCGGCGGCTTTGTCGTCGGCATCGGAGGCGGCGGCTTTCGCGCCGTTTTCGCAGAACTCGGCCACGGACCGATGCCCGTCGGGGTCGGGCCAGGCGCAGCTGGAGCAGTCGAAGCCGTCGGTCTGGTTCATGCCCAGCAGGGCCTTCGAGCCGCGCCCCACGCCGCCCTCGCCCCAGCTGAACTGCATGGACTTGAGCACCGCCGTGACCCCGGCTGCCACCCGGGCCGGGCCTTCCAGCCGCAGCCCGGTCAGGGCTTCGGGGGGCTGGGCCAGAACAGGGTGCAGGAACTTAGCGTTAGCCGGTTCGGGGGCCGGAATATACTGCCGGGGCGCATCGGCGCTGGCTTCGTGTGCCACTTTGGTCGGGTTGTCGGCGTTGGGAATCTCGTGGTCGGCCACGGGTGCGGCGCCCTGGTCGGGCCGCTCACCGCTTTTGGGAGCATTTTCAGCTTTCTGTTCTTCGGCCTTACCAGCTTTGCCGGGGTCCGTAACGGGGGAATCTTCCATGGGGCTTATCAGAACAGAAGCGTGAGGGTATACCTGCAAACTGCCGGACCTCGCCTAGTGGCGGCAGTCCAGATCTTTCTCTACCAGAATCCGCAGGGCCGGCACCCCGGCTACGGGCAAATTACTGGCAAAGCCATTTTGTTCGGTGGTCGTCCAGGCGTCGGCGGTGGCGGCGGGGACCAGCACGGTGAGGCCCCCGGCTTCGTAGCGCGCCCACACGGCCGCGGCCTGCGGGCGCGCGTCGCGCTCCAGAGCGTAGGTGAGCTGCTGCTGCGGGCCCGCGCCGAAATGCACCACGGCAGCTACCCGCCCGGTTTCGGCGAATTCGCGCACCTCCGGGGCGGACAGGCGCAGGCGCAGGGTATCGTCTTCAATCCGAAGCTTCATCGAACAACTGACTCTCGAAGGGTGAGTAGCAAAGTTAAACGGAAGGGCTGCATTGCCGTTGCCCGGCTATAGCAATTAAGCAACTTTATCCGGCCCGCCTGCCGGTTGCTGGTTCACCAGCCGCCAGCCGTGGCAGTATACGTTGTAGCGCTGCTGGCGCACGAAGCCCAGCAGCGTCATGCCGAAGTTGGTGGCGGCCTGCACCGCCAGGCTGCTCGGGGCCCCCACGGCCGCCATAATGGGAATGCCGGCCACGGCGGCTTTCTGCACCAGCTCGAAGGAGGCCCGGCCGCTTACCAGCAATACGTGCTGGTGCAGCGGCAGCCACTCGGCCAGCAGCGCGGCCCCGATTACCTTGTCCAGGGCATTGTGGCGGCCCACGTCTTCGCGCAGCAGCAGCAGCTCCCCGGCCGGCGAAAACAGGGCCGCCGCGTGCAGGCCGCCGGTTTGCTCAAACAGCGCCTGGGCCGCCCGCTGCCGGGCCGGCAGCTCGTGCACCACGGCCACATCCAGGTAAGGTCCATCGGTGGGCAGCACCGGACAGGACGTCGCGTGCACCGCGTCGATGCTGGTTTTGCCGCATACGCCGCAGCTCGACGAGGTGTAGAAGTGCCGTTCCAGGCGCGGCAGGTCCAGGCTCAGTCCCGGCACCAGCTCGGCGCGCACCACGTTTTCGCGCTCCTCGTCCTTTGCCACGTCGGGGCAGTAGAGGATGCCCGTCAGGTCGGCGCGGCTGCGGATGATGCCCTCGGTGAGCAGGAAGCCGGCCGTCAGCTCGAAGTCGTGGCCGGGGGTGCGCATGGTGATCGACAGGGTGCGGTGCTGCCGCTGCCCGGCCGGCCCGTAGCCCAGCCGGATTTCCAGGGGCTCCTCGGCCGCCAGCACATCGGAAGCTTCGGTGATAGTGGTGCCGGCCACCTTCTGCACGGTCGCGTATTCGTAGCTGGTAGAGGGCAGGTAGGTTTTCAATTATCAATGAGCAGTTATCAATGAGTACTTACAGCGGTGTGGCTGCCGGTCCGGCGGCTTTTTCAGCCGCCGGACCGGTCGTCGCTTGCGCCATGCCGCCTGAACCGCGTCAGCTAACGGAAACCGGCCCGACGGCTGAAAAAGCCGCCGGACCGGCAGCCATACCGTTCACCAAACTGCTATATCAATGGGCAATTTCCCCCGGCAGCGCGGATGGGGCGGACGGATATCGGTTGGCTTTAAACCTGCGGCCTGGTTCAAAAGTTAGCATATTTCCAGCGGTAGCGTACCGCCTACCTTGTAACGCGAAGTTGCACGTCGCGATGCGCTGATCAACAGCTTTAGGATTGCTTCAGGGAGCCACACCGGGTCGCGAAATGCAACTTCCCGGTACTGCCGCCTGCGGATAGCCGTCCGGCCCGGCCCGGCGCTACCGGAATTCCCCGTACTTGGTACCTGCTGTTACGCAGTGAGTCGCGCAGGATACCGGAAAGAAGCTTGCGCTGCTTCGGAAAAGACCGTTTCCAGACCACCCGACAATTCGGCGCGTAACAGCAGTTGATAATTGCTCATTGATAATTGTTAATCGAAAAAGATGCTTACTCCCGACGAACGCCAACGCTACCGCCGCCACCTGCAGTTACCCGAAATCGGCGAAGCCGGGCAGGAAAAGCTGAAGGCGGCCCGCGTGCTGGTGGTGGGCGCGGGCGGCCTGGGCTGCCCGGTGCTCCAGTATCTGGCCGCCGCCGGCGTGGGCATCCTGGGTATTGCCGACGGCGACGAGGTGGCCGCCAGCAATTTGCAGCGCCAGATCCTGTTTGGCCCCGCCGACCTGGGCCAGAACAAAGCCGAAGCCGCCGCCCGCGCCGTGCAGCGCCTGAACCCATTGGTGAGCTGCCAGATCTACCCCCAGCGTGTCGACCGCGCCGCGGTGCGCGAGCTGGTTTCGCGCTACGACGTGGTGGTGGATGGCTCCGATAACTTCCCCACCCGCTACCTGCTCAACGATGCCTGCGTGAGCGTGGGCCGGCCGCTGATTTCGGGGGCCATCTACAAGTTTGAGGGGCAGGTTTCGGTGTTCAACTTCGAGGGTGGCCCCACCTACCGCTGCCTGTTTCCCACGCCGCCCTCCGCCGCCGAGGCCCCCAACTGCGACACTACCGGCGTGCTGGGCGTGCTGCCGGGAATTATCGGCTGCGCCCAGGCCACGGAGGCCCTCAAGGTGATTCTGGGGCTGGGCGAAGTGCTCCGGGGCCGGCTCTGGGTGTTCGACGCGCTGTCGTTTCAGACGCGCCTGCTGAAGTTTCCCCGCCACGCCGAACGGGCCCACATCAGCCTCGACACCTCGGACCCCACGGACTATGCCGAGCTCTGCCAGCCCGGCCTGGCCAGCCTGACCGCGCCCCAGCTTCAGCTCCAGCTCAACTCGGCCGCCCCCCCGTTTCTGCTGGACGTGCGCGAGCCGGACGAGTACGCCCTCTGCCACCTGCCCGGGGCGGCGCTGGTGCCGCTTGGTAGTCTGGAGCTGGGCCTGGCCGGCATTCCGCGCCATCATCCGGTGGTGGTGTATTGCCACAAGGGCGGCCGCAGCGCCAGAGCCGTGGCCCGCCTGCAAAGCGAGTTTGGCTTCGACAACCTGCTCAACCTGCAGGGCGGCATCAATGCCTGGGCCGAAACCGTAGATGCCGACATGCCGCAGTACTGAGCATGTTGACAAAGCTCCCAGAACGTTGTTCCGGGCGCAGCCGAGGAATCTCGCGTGGGGTCGTTAAACCAGTAATCAGCCGTCAGCACTCGAAATTTCCCGGTTTCTGCCTGATGCGCAGAACGCCCGTAATGACGTTCCGGTAGCTTTGTCCTCTTATTGTAAAACCGCTACCTATTTTGCCAACCACTCATCCTACCCCCAGTCAACCCTCTACCCGCCGCCGCATCCGCTTCGACCGCAACGAGCTGGCCGGGGCCTTCGGGGATCTGGGGACTGATTTACCCCTGCTCATCGGCATCATTGCCGCTTCGGGCATGGACAGCGCCGGGGTGCTGGTGGTGTTTGGGCTAATGCAGGTGTTTTCGGGGCTGTGGTACGGGATGCCCATGCCGGTGCAGCCGCTCAAGGCCTTTGCCGCCCTGGTCATTGCCCAGCAGATTCCCGGCCGCGTCATCTTCGGCGGCGGGCTGGCCATTGGCCTGAGCATGCTGGTACTGGCCGCTACCGGCCTCATCGACGCCCTGGCCCGCCTGATTCCCAAGCCCGTGGTGCGCGGCATCCAGTTCGGGCTGGCCTTGCAGCTGGCCACGCTGGCGCTCCGGGAATACGTGCCCGCCGATGGCCTGCCCGGGTTTGCCCTGGCCGCCGCCGCGTTTCTGATTACGGTGGTCCTGCTCGGCAACCGCCGCTGGCCCGCCGCTCTCATCGTTATTGCCCTGGGCGTGGTGTATGCGCTGGTGTTCAAGCTCGACCTGGCCACCGCCCAAAAAGCCGTGGGCTTCCACCTGCCCGGCTTCCACATCCCGCAGCGCGCCGACATCCTGACCGGCGCCCTGCTGCTGGCCCTGCCCCAGATCCCGCTGTCGCTCGGCAACTCCATTCTGGCGACCAGGCAGGTGCTGGCCGACCACTTTCCCGAGCGCAACGTCACGGTGCGGCAGATCAGCTTCACCTACGCCTGCATGAATCTGGTAGCCCCGTTCTTCGGCGGCTTTCCGGTGTGCCACGGCTCGGGTGGGCTGGTGGGGCACTACGCCTTCGGGGCCCGCACGGGCGGCTCGGTGGTGCTGTACGGCGGATTATTTCTGGTGCTGGGCCTGTTTTTCAGCCAGGGCTTTGCCGAAGTAGTCCAGATTTTTCCCCTCCCGATTCTGGGTGTGCTGCTCCTGTTCGAGGCCCTGACGCTGGCCGCCTTGTTGCGCGATATCGTCACCAGCAAAGCCGACCTGACGGTGGCGCTGCTGGTAGGGCTGCTTTGCGCCGGGCTGCCCTACGGCTACCTGGTGGGGCTGGTGGTGGGCACGGCGGTATACTATGCTATGCGGCGGGGCTGGGTGGGGTTGGGAAGGTAAGACGCCTACCGTTCCAGCTTCTTCAGATTTGGCAAGCGCCGAAGATCAATGCTGGTGGAGTCGAGGTCGTTCCACTCAATGTTAAGCTCCTCCAGCTTAGGCATCCGGTAAATTGCCCCGGGCAGTTTGTCGGCAAGGCCGCCTTGCAAGTTGAGGCTTCGCAGCTGAGGTAGCGCCAGCAGGGCGCCCAGGTCAACCATTTGGTTCCGATACTTATTGTTCCAGAAGCCTTTTAGCCCCAGTACCTCCAGGTGCTGAAGCCGGCTTATACTACCGGGGAGCACGTGCAGGTTGGCATTGCCCAAGTGCAGTTCCCGCAAGCTGACCAGGGCATTCACTGCTTCCGGATAGCGGACCAAGTGATTATCGTCGAGGTTAAGCACGCGCAGGCTTTTCAGGTGGGCTATGGAGGGTGGAATGCTGTCCAGGCGGTTCCATGCCAGATTCAATTCCTGCAGGCTGTCCAACTGATAGAGCTCAGCAGGGAACAGAGTGAGGTGATTGTATCCCAAATCTAGTTTCTTCAGCCGCTTCAGGTTCGCGAAGCCCGGAGGTAACGCTGGCAGGTGGCTCAGGCTCAAATTCAACTCCTCCAGATTATGTAGCTCCCCAAGGCGCGCATACAGCGTGTCAGGGCCGCTGTCCTGCCCGTTGCGTTTTTCATATTGGATGGCATACGTGACCAGGTCCAGGCTCTTGACTTTTGCGGGTTCTTTCAGGGCCAGGCGCAAGTCGTCGTACTGGCCTTGATAATCCTTGCGGGTGCGCTGGAAATAGGTGGAATCCAGCCGGAAAGTAAACGTGCGCCGCAACAAGCGCTTTTGCCGCTGCTTCCGATCAACATATTGCAAATCGAAGCGCAGGCGAGGCTGAGTGGGCGAATTATTCAGCCGGGTAATGGTGCCGGCAATCTTCTCAAACGGCTCAAAATGCCACGTGGCCCGGTCGTAACCAATGACGGCGAAAGCGACGTTGGGCACTGCTACCGGCTGGCCTACCGGGAGGTTGTTCAGCTGCGTAAGGCGTAGAAATACCTCTTTGCTGTACCACGTGTCGCTGATATTGGGGCGGTCGGAAGAGTAGCGGTAGCGCAACACCTCGAAGCGGCCACTATCCAGCTCCGTGCCACCGACTACATCGGCCTGGCGCAGGTACTTGGTTTGTGTTTGCGTTTGCTGCCGACGAGTGGTGCGCCAATAAGCTCCTTTCAGGGGCTTACAGCTCACCGCCGTTGTCAGAAAGATGAAGACCAGCCAAAAGGTGGATTTCCAATGCATGGATGAGTATATCTAATCTGTAACGGGATAATGCTTGATTTTTCACGCCAAACTACGACTTCTTAAATAGGGGTTTATTATGCCACGCGGTGGGGCTGGGGAAGTGCAATTGAGGTTTCGGCTGTCATCCTGAGCAAAGCAATTTGCTGCCTTAATCGATAAGCGGCATTCAACGCCAAAAGCCCTTTGCCGTCGCAGCGACAAAGGGGCTTTTTACATTTATCGGAGTTCAGTAGGTCAGGAAGGTCCTTCGCTTGGCTCAGGATGACAGACCAAGAAAGCAGTTCTGCGCTGCCAAGCCCTACCCCCCAATCGTGCTCATCGACTCGAAGCTGAGCTGGTGTACCGGGCGCTGGCGCTCGGCCTCGAAGCCGTCGGCGGCGCGGTGGCGGAAGGCGTGGGCCAGGGCGGCGGTTACCTCGGCATCCGTAGCGCCGCCGCGCAGCAGGGCCCGCACGTCGAGTACGCCCTGGTCGTAGAGGCAGGTTTTCAGGCCGCCCTCGGCCGTGAGGCGCAGGCGGTTGCAGGTGCCGCAGAACGTGCGGGAGTAGGCCGCGATGATGCCCACCGTGCCCTGGTGGCCCACGATGCTGTACTCCGAAGCCGTGGCGCCGTAGGGCTGCGGCACCGGCGCTAGCGCGCCCAGGTGCTGCTCCAGGTGCTCCCGAATACGCACGTGGCTCCACGGAATCTGGATGGCGCCGTGGCTGCCGCCGTTGAAGGGCATTTCCTCAATGAAGCGCACGTCCACCGGCAGGTCGCGGGTCAGCTCCGCCAACGCTACCAGATCCTGGGTGTTCTGCCCGTCCATCACCACGGCGTTGATTTTGACCCGGATGCCGGCCGCCAGCAGGGCGTAAAACGTGTCGAGCACCCGGGGCAGCTCGTCGCGGCGGGTGATGACGGCGAACCGGGCCCGGTCCAGGGTGTCGAGGCTGAGGTTGACGGTGCGGATGCCCAGGCGCACCAGCTCCGGAATGTGGGGTTCGGTGAGTACGCCGTTGGTGGTCAGGCTGATGTCCTGAATGCCGGGAATCTGCGCCAGGCGGCCGATGAAGGGCACCAGGTCGCGGCGCACGAAGGGCTCCCCGCCGGTGAGGCGCACCTTACGTACGCCCAGCCCGGCCAGTAAGCCTACCACCCGCTCCATCTCCTCGTAGGTCAGCAGGTCGTGTTTGGGCAGGTACTGAATCCCTTCCTCGGGCATGCAGTAGAAGCAGCGCAGATTGCAGCGGTCCGTGACGGCCAGGCGCACGTATTCGAGCGGGCGGCCGTGGTTATCGAACAAAACGGGAGTAGCAACGGACATAGAGCAGGAAAACTAGTAGTGCCTCAACGTTGACACCAGCCAAAGGGGTTCAGAACAAAAAACGGCAACTTCGCCTTTCCGTTCCGCGCCGGGTCGCGTATACTTCTCCCCGGCGTCTGACTCAACAAATGAAACTAAAAATTGCTCTTTTTGGCATCGCCAAAGAAATCGTGGGTAGTTCCGCCCTGGACCTGACCACGCCCGACCACCAGTCCGTGGCCGGCCTCATGGAACAGCTGCGCACCCAGTACCCGGCGCTGCGCGAGCTGACCAGCTTTGCCGTGGCCGTCAACAGCGACTACGCCACCGACGACTACCAGCTGCAGGAAAACGACGAACTAGCCCTCATTCCGCCCGTCAGCGGCGGTTGATTAGCAATTATCAATGAGCAATGAACAATGTCGTTCTGTCGCTTCAGGGTAATTGCTCATTGATAATTGATAATTGTTCATTGATAATCTTCATGCACATACAACTTACCGACCAGCCCATCGACGTGGCGGCCGTGCTGGCATCCGTGCAGGATGAGGGCGCGGGCGCGGTGAACACCTTCATCGGCACCGTGCGCAACCAGTCCACGGGCCGCCGGGTGGTGCGCCTCGACTACGAAGCCTACGACAAAATGGCCCTGCACCAGATGCGCCGCGTGGCCGAGCAGGCCCGGGAGAAGTGGCCCATGCTATGCCAGGTAGCCGTCACCCACCGCAAAGGCCGGCTCGCCATCGGCGACGTGGCCGTGGTCGTGGCCGTTTCCACCCCCCACCGCGCCGACTCGTTTGCCGCCTGCCAGTACATCATCGACACCATCAAGCAGGTGGTGCCCATCTGGAAGAAGGAGGAGTACGAGGACGGCTCCGTCTGGGTCGCCGCCCACCCGTAGCGTGTTGCTCAGATTGGAATAGAACGTCATTCCGAGCGAAGTCGAGGAATCTCGCGGGCAGTCGTTGGCTTAGTAACTGATGTTACGCAGCCCTATGTAGCGCCTCACCCCCCCAGCCCCCTCTCCGAAAAGGAGAGGGGGTGCCAATCGTCCGCTACTGGCGGATAAACAGCTTTTTAATTGTCCGTCTCCCCCTCTCCTTTTCGGAGAGGGGGCCGGGGGGTGAGGCGCTGCGTAACATCAGTTAGTAATCAGACGTCAGCACGCGAGATTCCTCGACTTCGCTCGGAATGACGTGCTTTTTTATGGTTCCGTACCCAGCTCCTGCCGCGCCTCATCGGCCTCCTCCGGCGTATTCACGTTGCGCAGCTCCTGCGGGTCCGGCGCGGCCAGCAGCTCGATATCGGAGTTGATGAGCGCCTTGCGGGGGCAGGAGTAGCCCAGGCCCAGAAAGCGCAGCAGCACCGCGTAGCTGCGCGGCTCCCAGATGGTAATCAGCGGCTCGGGAAACTCGTTTTCGGGGCTTTGAAAAGCCGTGGCCACTTTAGCTCCGTTGCGGTGCTGTGCCAGATGACGGAGGGTGGCTGCCGAAAGAAAGGGCAGGTCGCAGGCCACTACCAGCCAGGCGGCATTCGGGTCCAGCTGCATGGCACTCAGGATGCCGCCCATGGGGCCCAGGTCCAGGAACCGGTCGGGTAAAGGTTGCAGGCCGGCGGGCAGCTCCGCTACCTGGTCGGGGCGGCAGGAAACGTGCACGTCGGTGCAGACGCCGACCAGCAGCCGGGCGGCATACGCGCGCTGCTCCTGCCCGTGGTAGCTCAGGCGGCCTTTGTCGGTTTGCATCCGCCGGCTCTGGCCCCCGGCCAGCACGAGGCCGCGCAGGGGCGGCTGATGCAGCTGCCACCATTGGCGGATAAAAGCCGCCACGCCTTCCGTATCCTCCAGCAGCATCGTCGGGATCTGGCCTTTTTGGGCGAAATGCGCCAGCAGATACTCCGGCAGCTCCCGCACGCCTTCGGGCAGCAGGATCAGCTGCACGTCGGTGAGGCGGTCGAGCTTGCGGTCCAGGGGTTTGGCGGGGTCGAGGATGATGATCTGCTGCTGGGCGCGGAAGTGGTTGCCGTTGACGAGCACCAGACTCTGGTGAGCCAGCATTTCCTTCTGCGAAAAGCCGTCCAGCTCCCGGCGCTGATCCACGCGGCGGAACTGAATCTTGTCGGTCAGCTCGGCACTGGCCCCGGCCAGCAGGATGGCGCTGGCCCCGCCCGCCCCGCCGTCGGCCGCGTCGTCGCCGGCGGCGTGGTCGGCATCCACGTAGCCCACGCTCAGCGTTGCCGAGAGCCGGGGCAGCAGCCGCGTGACCAGCTCCTTGATCCTGCCGCAGGGCGCGCCTAGGATGGCCAGCTCGTGGCGGCCGAATTCACCCACGGCGGGCCGGGCCAGGGCGGCGTGCTTGGTGCGGGGCTTGGGGTCGTTAGTCAGCATGGTGGAAGTCGTTTTTGCCGCCGGTTTTGTCCAGCAGCCGGGTTTCCTGAATCACAATGTCGTGCGACAGGGCCTTGCACATATCATACACGGTGAGGGCGGCTACGGAAGCGCCGGTCAGGGCCTCCATTTCCACGCCCGTTTTGCCCGTCACGGTGGCTGTGCAGATGATGTGAATGGCGTCGGGCTCCACTACTTCAATCTGAATCCGGCAGTCGTCGAGGCCCAGCGGGTGGCAGAGCGGAATCAGGTCGGCCGTTTTCTTGGCAGCCATGATGCCGGCCAGAATAGCCGTCTGAAACACCGGCCCCTTGCGCGTGGGCAGGTCGCCGGCCTGCACCAGCTGCAGGATTTCGGCGCCCAGCACCACGCGGCTGCGGGCCCGGGCCAGGCGGCGGGTGGGAATTTTGGCCCCTACGTCGACCATGGCGGGCTGGCCGGCGGCGTTGAGGTGGGTAAAGGTTGAGGCGAGGTCAGCCATAGTAAAGAGGTATAGAACCTGTTTAGGGGTTCGGTTTTTTCGTCGTTTGTCATCCTTCATCTGGCGTACGCTTGCGAAGGACCTTCTCACGACTGCTCATGTTGGCCTAATTCCAAGTGGTACGGACGTGATAAGGTCCTTCGCTCCGCTCAGGATGACAGCTTTTTCGAAACCCTAAACAGCCTCATAGCGGGAAAGTCGGGGGGCGGGGCCAAAGTTGCAGGAAACGGCGGAATGTAGCTGCCCGAGCGAGGGAATGACGCGACCCTCCGCGGCTCAGGATTGAACGACCCAGCCGAACGACTGTGCCCGGACGAATAGTGCTGCCCCCGCCCGAACGCCCAATCCCGCTCCGGTTGAACGGCTGCCGCCCGCGGGAGATGCGAAGGGTAGCGACTCTACCTCGTTCGGGCTTACTTTGCGTTGCTCTCCCGTATTTGCTCCTAACGCTGCCGCTCATGATTTCCGTCGAAGAAGCCACGCGCCTCGTGCTGGGCACGGTCCGCCCCGTGCCCACCGAAACCATTGCCCTGACGGCCGCTACCGGCCGGGTAGTGCAGGCCCCACTCTACGCCGACCGCGACTTCCCGCCCTTTGATCGGGTGGCTATGGATGGCATTGCTTTAGCGTACGGTGCCGTCGTCGCCGGGCAAACCGACTTCCCCATTGAGGCCACCCAGCTGGCCGGTGCCCCGCCGCAGCCCCTGCACAACCCACGGGCCGCCGTGGAAATCATGACCGGGGCCATGCTGCCGCCGGGCGCTGACACGGTGGTGCGCTACGAGGATATTATTTTCCACGAGGAGGCCGGCCAGCGGATTGCCCGCGTACAGGTGCCGCCCCCCGCAGCCGGCCACAACGTCCACCGCCAGGCCGCCGACCGCCAGCAGGGCGACCTGCTGCTGCCCATCGGCACCCGTCTCGGGCCCGCCGAAATTGCCGTGGCCGCCACCGTGGGGGCCGCGGTGGTGGTGGTGGCGCGGGCGTTGCGGGTGGCCGTAGTCAGCACCGGCGACGAGCTGGTGGAACTGGATCAGGCCCCGCTGCCCTACCAGATCCGGCGCTCCAATGCCTACATGGTGCAGGCTGCGCTCCAGGAAACGGGTGCGGTAGGGGAGATTTTTCATTTCAACGACGACCAGGACGCCTTACGCCAGGGTCTGCCGCCGCTGTTGGCTGATTTTGATGCGCTGGTGCTGAGCGGGGGCGTATCGAAGGGGCAGGCCGATTTTCTGCCGGGCGTGCTGCGGGAGCTGGGGGTGGAGCAGCTTTTTCATGAGGTGCAGCAGCGGCCCGGCAAGCCGTTCTGGTTCGGGCAGCAGGCCGGTGGTGCGGTAGTGTTTGCCTTGCCCGGAAATCCGGTGTCCACCTTCGTCAACTTCTACCAGTACGTGCGACCGTGGCTGCGCCAATGCCAGCAGCCCCAGGCAACGCCGCCTCAGCCGATGGCCCTGCTGGCGGCTACTTTCACTTTCAAGCCGCGGATGACGCACTTTTTGCCCGTGCGGCTGGAGGCTTCGCCCTACGGCCACCTGCTGGCCCACCCCCAGCCCGCCGGTGGCTCCGGCGACCTGGCTTCGCTGCTCCAGTGCGACGGTTTCCTGCGGCTGCCCGCCCAACAGGAGTACTTCCCGGCCGGCGACGCCTTCCCGCTGGTGCGTTTCCGCGACGGGCACTGACCCCGAACCGGTACTCCGCATTCTGCTCCGGGCATCAGGCCTCGGAGCGCTTGAATTCGTGGCGGCAATGAAAGCAGTGGTACCGTTTGCCCCGCAGCGGGTAGGCCAATAGCAGGGAAAGCAGCAGCATGGGCCAGCTGTAGGTGTTGCGCGTGGCCGGCCCAAAAGCGACATCGGTCGAGTTACACCTGGGGCAATGCCGCTCGTCCGCGGGCGTCGCGTCGTCGGCGGGGGAAGCCGTCATGGATACAGTTTCGTAGCGCAGGATATCGACGGCCGCCGCTACGTCCTGCTGACGCACGTGCAGGCGCACGCCGCCCGAAGCCGGACCGTAGAGCCGGTTGAGCGACACCAGATTTTCGTTGGTCAGAAAACAGGGAATCTGCTCGGCTTCCAGCCGGCTTTTGGCCAGGTGAGCCGTAATGGGGTCCGCAAAAGATTCGAGCAGCACGATACGATCTTCCGGTGGCTGAGCGGTCATGAAAGGAGGCTAAGAAGCAGACGGTGAAGCTGTTTAGAAAGTCGGTTTTTCTAAGCGTTTGTCATCCTGAGCACAGCGAAGGACCTTATCACGCCTGGTAGTTCATCGAGCGGGTAGCGTTCAGCCGGGATAAGGTCCTGCGCTCTGCTCAGGATGACAGACTGCTTGACTTTCTAAAGAGCTTCGGTAAATAACAAACAAAAGAGCATTCGGCCGCGGGCCAAATGCTCTTTTGTTTTACGGCTCATGGGCCGCGGAAGGGGGGCGTAGCCGGGTTAGTTGAACAGGGCCAAAGCCTTGATAAAGGTTTGCGAGACGCCCCACAGCAGGGGTACGCCGACGTATAGCCAGGCGAGAGCTATTTGCAGCCCGGAGCTTTCAGCACCGTCGGTGGGGGAGGGGGTTCTGGATTCCATGGGAGAGGAAGTGAGCGGAGAAAAACAGCGACTAATCAGGCGATTACCTTCGCCAGGGCCGCTTCCTTAACGTGGTAGCGGGCACTGACGGCCGTCACCAGCAGGTTGGCCATGAAGCCGACGACCAGCACTCCGGCCATGGTGTAGAATACCGTTTCATAGGCTGCCGCGCCGGTGAGGTTCTTGGCCTTTTGCATGTCGCGCAGGTAGTTTACCAGCAGCGGGCCCAGCACGCCGGCGGTAGACCAGGCGGTGAGCAGGCGGCCGTGGATGGCGCCCACCTGCATGGTGCCGAACATATCGCGCAGATATGCCGGGATGGTCGCAAAGCCGCCCCCGTACATACTCATAATCACGCAGCAGACCACTACGAACAGCGTCAGCGAGGCATTAGCGGCCAGCGTGGGTACCAGGGCATACAAGACGATGCCCAACCCGAAGTAAATCATGTAGGTGGGCTTGCGGCCCAGCTTGTCGGAAGCCGAGGACCAGAAGAAACGTCCCAGCAGGTTAAATAAGCTCAGCAGCCCCACGAAACCGGCGGCAGCAGCGGCCGTAACGCCCCGGCCTACGCCCATTGCCGTATCGGAGAAAGATTCCTGAATCAGCGGCGAAGCTGATTCCAGCACCCCGATTCCGGCCGTCACGTTCATGCACAGCACCACCCACAGCAGCCAGAACTGCGGAGTCTTGATGGCGTTGTCGGCATCCACGTTGGCGGTGGTAATAAGGGCGTTGGATTGGGTGTTGGGCACGAACCCCTCTGGTTTCCAGCCTTCTGCCGGTACCCGGATGGTGAACACCCCAAACATCATGAAGATCAGGTAAATGATGCCCATGGCAATGAACGTAGGCGCAACTCCCATCGGAGCCACGTCCTTGAACTGGGCCATGAGCGCCACGGCCAGCGGGGAGCCAATCATAGCGCCGCCGCCAAAGCCCATAATGGCCATGCCCGTAGCCACGCCCGGGCGGTCCGGAAACCATTTGATAAGCGTGCTTACCGGGGAGATATAGCCGATGCCCAGGCCGCAGCCACCCACGAAGCCGTAGCCGAAGTAAACCAGCCAGATGTTGTGCTGCTCAACGCCTAACGAGGCAATGAGGAAACCACCGCCGAAGCAGAGCGCCGAGGCCAGCATGGCTTTGCGGGGGCCTACGCGCTCCAGCCACTTCCCGAATACCGCCGCCGAAAGCCCCAGCAGTACAATGGCAATGGAAAATACCACTGCCAGCTGCCCCGGCGTCCAGTCCAGGGCGTCAGGCTTGTCAACGTTGCCGCTGATAAGGGCTCCCATGGGCTTTTTGAATACGCTGAAGGCATACGCCTGGCCAATAGCCAGGTGAATGGCCAGCGCGGCGGGGGGCACCAGCCAGCGGTTGTAGCCCGGCCCGGCAATAGTGCGGCGGCGGTCCAGGAAAGAGTCGGTTGCCATGGGAAAAGGGGGAGTTTTGGGTAAGAAGAAGAAAGAGCGGAACAAGGCGGGTCAGAGACTAGCGGACCCGTCAAAATAGGGGGCAACCTGCTTAGGCCGGGGAAGTTAGGCTCTTTGTGGGAGGATCTGACCGAACGGCCGGTATTTTTTGCTAAACTGTTATAGGTATCAGGTTGTAGTTTGGGTACCCTGGCAGGGATAGCTGGTCAGGCGGGCACTTCTCCGCCTTTGCGGGCTGGAGCGGCTGCTCACCAGTGGGCCTGCGTACGGTTGGCTGGTATCGACAAGGAATAGCGTTTGCCGCATGTCGAGCTGCGAGCAGGTACGTTCAAGGCACTGAGCAAACCGCGGGCATACCAACGTAAAGCGCCCAGACGCAAAAAGCCCCGTACCGGACGGGGCTTTGAAAGAAGCGGAAAGCAGATTTTACTCGTTTACGGCGTCGCGCAGGTCTTTCACATCGCGGCTGGTTTCCATTGCCGTGAACTCCGCCTGCAAGGCCCGAATGTGTAGTTCGTCGCGGCCCCGGACATCCAGCCGGATAACTTTCAGTCGCTCGTTCAGCCGCTTGTAAGTAGCCGTGGCGTAATCCCAGTCGCGTTGCGTCCAGTCGTTACGCCGGGTCCGCACCTGCTGCAAAAATTGTTTGTAAGCCGGCTCAATCATAACTGGCGTGAGCTGCTCAACCCCGGCATACGTACCCAGTAGTTCCGTGGCGAAGGTGGCGGAGCTGCCGGCATCCAGGGGTTGGCGGTTGCGCAGCCGCGAGACGGAGTCGAAGCGGGCAGCCCGGTTGCCCGCGGTTTTCAGCCTGGCCGCGGCGCGGTCGGTCAGGCTATCCAGATTACGGGCTTCGTTGCGAACCATCTCCTGCCGTTCCCGCGGGGTTGTGTCGCAGGCGGTAAGCAGCGTGGCGGCCAGCAGCGCCGCGGGCAGGGAGTACAGACCAGATCGTTTCATAACCCGGGTGTACGCAATTCAGGCGCCGAAGATTTAAAACGGCCGCCGAGGCCGGCTTACTGCGAAACGAGTGCCGGGGGCTGCAGCTTGAAGGTGAAGGGCAATTCATACACTAACGGGACGGCGCGCCCGTTTTTCCGGGCCGGAATCCACTGATCGGGAATCTTGCGGCACACGCGCATGGCTTCCTCATCGCAGCCCCCGCCCACACTCAGCAAAATCTTGTGGTCTGAAGCGCGGCCCAGGGTGTCAATCATGAAGGAGATAAGCACTTTGCCCTGCAGGTTGCGCTGCTGGGCGCCCGCGGGGTACACCAGCTTCGTGGTATAGGACGCCAGCACCGGGTCGCCCCCAATGAACAACGGGGGCTGATCAATCCGGCTACGGGTCCACTGACCAGCCTGCAACTCCACGCTGTACGGAATGTCTTCGATGGGCCGATAGAACACGAGCTTCCGGGCGGTGTGGTCGTACTTCTGCACGGTGATCTGGCGGCCATCCCGGGCGTGGACATAGTATTCCCAAACGCCGGTTTTATTTCCTTTTTCGATCATGCCGCTTTCCGACTCGGTGGTCCGCAGGCGCTGGGCCTGCGAACTAAAGGAAAGTAACAGGGCTATCAGCCCGAGAAGTAACCGTTTGTTCATGGGAGGGGGAATTTTGGGTGGGAAAGAGTGCGGGCAATGGCGATAAGCTGAATTCAGAGCGGCTACTGGGCTGAAAAATTCCGTATTATGAAAAAAATTATGGTTTAAGTACCATTGATAATAGGGCTGCAACACCGGTTGAAAAGAGCAATATTCCGGCCAATACGTAAGACAGACAGTCAGATACGGAAAATCTTGGCAAACGCGCCGGCGGAATTGGTCCGGGAAATTTACAAATTTTCCCGAACTCCCGCACTACCCGTATATAGTTACTGCCCGGAGTTGCCGAGCTGGTCGCGCAGGTCGCGGAGCTGGCTCTGCAGGCCGGGCAGCCGGGGGCAGATTCGGGCCAGCCGCTGCAACACCCGCAGGGCGCGGGGCCCGTCATTGAGCATGCGCAGGATGGCGGCCCAGCCGGCCAGCGCCCCGAAATGACGGGGCTCGCGGCGCAGGGTTTCCGCAATATCCAGCAGGGAGGCCCGGTACTCGCCGCGCAGATAGTAGGCCGTAGCCCGCTTGTTCCAGCCCTCGGCAAAGTCCGGCTTCGCCGTTGTAAGCTGGGTGAACTCGTGAATAGCGTGCGAAAAGTCGCCCGCCGCCAGCGCCCGCATGCCTTCTTCCAGCTGCTTGTCGAGGACCACGTCGCCGGGGTCGAGCCAAAGCTGCCAGATGCCGTTTTGCAACGCCTCTATTTCCGTCGGAGCGGTAGCCACGCGCAGCTGAGCAAACAGATCGTCGAGCGCAGCCATAGATCAGGTACGACTTAACCGTTAATAATTTTCCAATGCCACCACCCGGCGCAAGCGGCCTGCCAGCCGGGGTACGAGGGTGAACGGATACCTGCTGTTACGCACCAAATTGTCTGGTGGTCTGAAAAACGGTCTTTTCCGAAGCAGCGCAAGCTTCTTTCCGGTATCCTGAGCAACTCACTGCGTACCTGCGGTTACGCGGGGCCTTACTGAAACCCTGTTTGAGGCGTCAGAAGCGGGAAGGCAGAAGCTGGAAGTCAGCATAAGAGCAGGGTGCCGATGCAAGGCGCGGCGGCCTGGTCACCCGTTTCGTTCCTGCCTCTTTTACCGCCTGCGCCCTAAACTCCTGGCGTCCCGCTCCTGACGGCTAACCGCCGGCAACCCACCTCCCCCGGCGTAACCTCAGTGCGTAACCGCAGCTGAGAACGGTCAGTTGCATCAAAACAGCTCCGCCGCCACCCGCCGGATCGACTCCGATTTGCCCATGGAATAGTAATGCAGGCAGGGTACGCCGTGGGCCATCAGCTCCTTACTCTGATTGACGCACCACTCAATGCCGATCTGCCGCGCTGCCTCATTGTTAGGGGCCAGATGAACGGCTTCAGTCAGTGCCTCGGGAATATTCAGGTAGAACGAGCGGGGCAGCATCGTGAGCTGGCTTTTGGTCGTCAGCGGCTTCAGGCCGGGGATGATAGGCACGGTGATGCCCGCCTCCCGGCAGCGCTTCTCAAAGCTGAAATACTGCTCGTTGTCGAAAAACATCTGCGTCACGATGTAGTCGGCCCCGCGGTCCACCTTGTGCTTGAGGTAGCGCAGGTCGGTGCCGTAATTCGGCGCCTCAAAGTGCTTTTCGGGGTAGCCGGCCGTGCCGATGCAGAAGTCAGTAGCCCAGGTGTCGTCCTGCTCCTCGTCCAGGTACTCGCCGTGGTTCAACGACGCCACCTGCCCGATCAGGTCGCAGGCGTAGCTGTGGCCGTCGGCCTCGGGCTTGAAGTGGCCTTCGCTCTTGATCGGGTCGCCGCGCAGGGCCAGCACGTTGTCGATGCCCAGGAAGTTGAGGTCGATGAGGGCATTTTCGGTTTCCTCCTTCGAGAAGCCCCCGCAGATCAGGTGGGGCACGGTATCCACGTCGAAGCGGTTTTTGATGGCCGCGCAGATGCCCACCGTACCAGGGCGGCGGCGCACGGTCTTCTTCTCCAGCAGGCCGTTGGGGTGCTGGCGGTACACGTACTCCTCGCGGTGGTAGGTGACGTCAATAAACGGCGGCTTGAATTCCAGCAGCGGCTCGATGTTGGAGAAGAGCGTCTGGATGTTCTCGCCCTTGCGGGGCGGCAGCACTTCGAAGGAAAACAGCGTTTTGCCGTCGGCGCGGGACAGGTGTTCGGTTACTTTCATGGTCGTGGTGGCGCGACTTGGACGCCTCACCCCCCGGGCCCCTCTCCGAAAGAGGAGAGGGGGTGCCAGACGGCTGATTGCAGACAAGAGTAAAGAGTTAGTTGGCAGAAACGGGCAGGAGGGCTTTAATAGCTGCCAGCACTTCGGGAAGGCGCTGAGTTACCTGCTCGTTGGGAAAGCGCAGAACCTGATAGCCCAGTTCCGTCAGCAAGGCCGTGCGTCCCTGGTCATAAGCGGCCTGATCGGACTGCTGATGCACGTCGCCGTCCACCTCCACAATCAGCTTGGAGCCAATGCTGACAAAGTCCACGATGTAGCGGTCAATGCTGTGCTGGCGGCGAAACTTCGAGCCCAGCTTATTGTCGCGCAACGCCTGCCAGAGCACTTCTTCCGCTTCCGTGGGCTGCTGCCGCATTTCCCGGCTTCGTCCTTTCAGGTCCAGCTTGCCGTACTGCCGCTTATCGGCCGTAAGAACTTTATCCTGCGGGTAAAAATGCTCGGCAGCTGGCGTTGTCGTCTGGCTCCCCCTCTCCTCTTTCGGAGAGGGGGCCGGGGGGTGAGGCGCACTACTCGCCACCTCGTAGTTCAAATTCGGCGACAACCACCGCTCCAGCTCCGCTACCGGCATGTTCTTGCGCTGGGCAATGTCCGCCACCTGGTCCTTGCCGATTTTGCCGAGGCCGAAGTAGCGGCTGTCCGGGTGGGCGTAGTAGAGGCCGCTGACCGAGGAGGCCGGGTACATGGCCAGGTTTTCGGTGAGGATGATGCCGGTTTGCTGGTCGGCGTCGAGGAGCTGGAACAGGGTGATTTTCTCGGTGTGGTCGGGGCAGCCGGGGTAGCCGGGGGCGGGCCGCACGCCGCGGTACTGCTCCTGAATCAGCTCTTCCTTGGTCAGCTTCTCATCCGAGGAGTAGCCCCAGAACTCCTCCCGTACCCGCTGGTGGAGGCGCTCGGCAAAGGCCTCGGCCAGCCGGTCGGCCAGGGCCTTGATCATGATGCTGGAGTAGTCGTCGTGGTCGGCCTCAAACTGCTCGATGAGCTTTTCGATGCCCAGCCCGGCCGTGACGGCAAAGCCGCCGATATAGTCCGCGCGGCCCGACTCTTTCGGAGCCAGGAAGTCGGAGAAGGCGAGGTTGGGAATGCCCGGACCCTTCTCGCCCTGCTGGCGCAGGGTGAAGAACTCGGTCTGCACCTTGTCGCGCTGGTCGTCGGCGTAGATTTCGATGGTGTCGGCGCCGACAGTATTGGCGGGCCAGAAGCCGACCACGGCGCGAGCCGTCAGCAGGTTTTCGGCAATGACCTTTTGCAGCATGGCCTGAGCGTCGGCGAAAAGCCTGGTGGCGGCTTCGCCCAGGGTTGCGTCGTCCAGGATGCGCGGGTAGCGGCCCTTCAGCTCCCAGGTGTGGAAAAACGGCGTCCAGTCGATGTACTCAGCCAGCTCGGCCAGCGGGTAGTGGTCGAGGACTTTGGTGCCCAGAAACGTGGGTTTGGTGATGGGCGCGGCGGCCCAGTCGGCCTTAAAGCCGTTGGCGCGGGCGGACTCGATGGGCAGGTAGTTTTTGTCGCGCTGGCGGCTGGCGTAATCCTGGCGCAGGCTGGTGTACTCGTCGCGCACGGTGCGGCCGTAGGCTTCGGCGCTGGAGCCCAGCAGGCTGGCCGCCACGCCCACCGAGCGGGACGCGTCGTGGACGTGCACGATGGGGCCGGAGTAGTTGGGCGCGATTTTCACGGCCGCGTGCAGGCGCGACGTGGTGGCGCCGCCGATGAGCAGGGGCGTTTTCAGGCCGCGCTTTTCCATTTCCTGGGCCACGTACACCATCTCATCCAGGCTGGGCGTAATCAAACCGCTGAGGCCGATAACGTCCACCTGCTGCTTCACGGCCTCGTCCAGAATCCGCTCCAGGGGCACCATCACGCCCAGGTCCACGATGTCGAAGTTGTTGCAGGCCAGCACCACGCCCACGATGTTCTTACCGATGTCGTGCACGTCGCCTTTCACTGTGGCCAGCAGGATTTTGCCGGCCGTCTGCCGCTCCTGCCCGCGCTTGTCGGCCAGCAGGTAGGGCTCCAGGTAGGCCACGGCCTTTTTCATCACCCGGGCCGACTTCACCACCTGGGGCAGAAACATCTTGCCGGCCCCGAACAGGTCGCCGACCACGTTCATACCGGCCATCAGCGGCCCCTCGATGACTTCCAGCGGGCGGCCGACCTGCCGGCGGACTTCCTCGGTGTCCTGGTCGATAAACTCGGTGATGCCGCGCACCAGGGCGTGCTGAAGCCGCTCGGCCACGGGCAGGCTGCGCCAGGCATCAGCCACCACTTCGACCTTGCCTTTCTGCTGCACGGTTTCGGCGAAGTCGACCAGCCGCTCGGTGGCGTCGGCGCGGCGGTTGAGCAGCACGTCTTCCACCAATTCGAGCAGGTCTTTGGGCACCTCGTCGTACACGGCCAGCTGGCTGGGGTTCACGATGCCCATATCCAGCCCGGCGCGGATGGCGTGGTAGAGGAAGCTGGAGTGAATCGCCTCGCGCACCACGTCGTTGCCGCGGAAGGAGAAGCTGATGTTGCTGATGCCGCCGGAAGTCAGCGCCCCGGGCAGGTTGGCCTTGATCCAGCGCACGGCCTCGATAAAGTCGAGGGCGTAGTTGCGGTGCTCCTCCATGCCGGTGCCCACCGTGAGGATGTTGGGATCGAAGATGATGTCCTGGGGCGGGAAGCCCACTTCGTTGACCAGGATGTCGTAGCTGCGCCGGCACACGGCAATTTTCTTCTCAAACGTGTCGGCCTGGCCGGTTTCGTCGAAGGCCATGACCACCACGGCGGCCCCGTACTGACGCACGGTGCGGGCGTGCTGTTTGAAAACTTC
This sequence comes from Hymenobacter fastidiosus, assembly GCF_039539565.1. NCBI lineage: Bacteria > Pseudomonadati > Bacteroidota > Cytophagia > Cytophagales > Hymenobacteraceae > Hymenobacter > Hymenobacter fastidiosus. The sequence goes on from NZ_BAABDJ010000037.1 coordinate 98,219, forward strand.
CTCGCCCTCTTTCAGCGAAATGGAGTTGACGATGCTCTTGCCCTGCACGCACTTCAGGCCGGCTTCGAGCACGGTCCACTTCGAGGAGTCAATCATCACCGGCACCCGGGAAATGTCGGGCTCGGAGGCAATCAGGTTCAGAAACGTCGTCATGGCCTGCTCCGAGTCGAGCATGCCCTCGTCCATGTTCACGTCGAGCACCTGGGCACCGCCTTCCACCTGGTCGCGGGCCACCTGTAGGGCGGCCTCGTAGGAGCCGGTGCGGATCAGGCGGGCAAAGGCCCGGGAGCCGGTCACGTTGCACCGCTCGCCCACGTTCACAAACAGACTGTCGGGGTAGATATTGAAGGGCTCAAGGCCGGCCAGGCGAGTCGCGCTTGAATTAGTAATTAGTAATGAAGAATTAGTAATTGGCTCGTCGGCTTGCTGGTCGTCGGCAATTCTTAATTCTTCATTACTAATTACTAATTGCGCATTGCGGAGCTGAGGAAGTGGGCGTGGCGCGTAGCGCTGAGCCAGCTTACTCAGCTCCGCAATGTGCTGGGGCGTGGTGCCGCAGCAGCCGCCGGCCACCGTCACGATGCCTTCCTTCAGGTAATTCTCCACCACGGCCGCGAATTCCTGGGCCGACTCGTCGTAGCCGCCGAAGGCGTTCGGCAGGCCGGCGTTGGGGTAGGCGGAAATATGCACGTCGGCAATCCGGCTCAGCTCCCTGACGTAGACGTGGAGCTGGTCGGCCCCCAGGGCGCAGTTCAGCCCCACGCTCAGCAGCGGTAAGTGGCTGATGGAGTTCCAGAAGGCCTCCACCGTCTGGCCCGACAACGTGCGGCCGGAGGCGTCGGTGATGGTGCCCGAAATCATAACCGGCACCACTTTGCCGCCCTCGTCGAAGAACTTCTGCACCGCGTACAGGGCCGCCTTGGCGTTGAGCGTGTCGAAGATGGTTTCGATGAGCAGCGTGTCGGAGCCGCCGTCGATCAGGCCGCGCACCTGCTCGAGGTAGGCCGCGGCCAGCTCGTCGAAGGTCACGGCGCGGAAGCCGGGCCGGTTCACGTCGGGCGACAGGGAGGCCGTGCGGTTGGTGGGCCCTACGGCCCCGGCCACGAAGCGCGGCTTGTGCGGCTCGCGGGCGGTGAATTCGTCGGCTACCTCTTTGGCAATCCGGGCTGATTCGAAGTTGAGCTCATACACGATATGCTCCAAACCATAATCGGCCTGGGCGATGGTGGTGCCGCTGAAGGTATTGGTTTCCACCATGTCGGCCCCGGCGGCGAAGTAGTCGTGGTGGATGCCGCGGATGATGTCGGGGCGGGTTATTGACAGCAGGTCGTTGTTGCCGCGCAGGGGCTTGGCGTGGTCCGCAAAGCGCGGGCCGCGGAAGTCGGCCTCGTCCAGCGGGTGGCGCTGAATCATGGTGCCCATGGCGCCATCGAGCACGAGAATGCGCTGCTGAAGAATAGCGTAAAGCGGGGATTTGGGGCGGGGCGTCGGTTGCATAGCTGCTTCTATTCTAATGAGGCGGTACCAAAAAGCCTATCCAGAAAGAGCCGCGCAAGGGCGAGTCCGGTACTTATCTTTATTCGCCGCCGAAACGCCGAAATGGGAGTTGGCACCTTGTGTAGCAGGTTGCCAAGACGTCGTCGGGCCCAGTCCCTCGGTCTTTCTGGATAAGTAACTAAAACGAAGATACAGTACGAAAATCCGGAATCCAATTTTGGGAACCGGTCGGGCGTTATCCGGTAGCTTTAGGCCCGTAGGCAACGCGCGACGCTTTCAGATGATCAATTCAGCCATGCTGTTTCCCCGATTTCTCCCGGCCCTGCTCCCGCTGCTCCCGCTGTTGCTGCTGCTATCCGTTCGGCTGCCGGCCCAGAGCCTGCCCGGTACCGGCCTGCGCGGGCAGTACTACGACGGCAGGAACTTCAACCGCCTCGTGCTCACCCGTACCGACCCCACCATCGACTTCAGCTGGACCACCGGCCCGCCCAACCTGATGGGTATATCGCGCCGGTTTGTGGCTCCCGGCCCCGGCGTGCCGGCCGAGTATTTCTCGGTACGCTGGACGGGTCACATCTTCATTCCCGTTACCGGCCGCTACACCTTCCGCATCCTCAGCGACGATGGCATGCGGGTGTGGGTGGGGGGCAAGAAAATCCTGAGCGCCTGGCGCGACCAGGTCGCCACGGAGTCGGCGGCCGAGGTGACGCTGGTAGGCGGGCGCTACTACCCGCTGCGGGTGGAATATTACCAGGTGCAGTGGGATACCCGCGCCCTGCTCACCTGGCAGCTGCCCGGGTCGGCCGCCGAGCCCCAGCCCATTCCGGCCAGCAGTCTGTACGCCGAGCTGCCCGCGTCCGCCAAACCAATACCAGCCGTGGCGGTACGCCCCCAGCCGGTTGCTCCCCCGGCCCCGGTCGTTAGTCCGCCGACTGCGCTGCCTCCCAGAGTAGTTCCGCCCAACCCCGGGCGCGGGCACCAGACCGCCGCGGTTTCCCGGCGGGCGGCAGCAATGCCGGCCGCTCCTCCGGCCGCGGCCCCCGCCAGTCCGGTTGCGGTACCCGACACGCTGCCGGATTTATCGGCCCTGAGCAAAGGAGCGGCCGTGACGCTGTCCAACCTGTATTTCACCCAGAGCACGGCCACGCTGCTGCCCACTTCGCGGCCCCGGCTGAACCAACTGACCCGGATGCTGCGCGCCCAGCCCGCTTTGCGCCTCGAAATTGCGGGCCACACCGACAACGTCGGGGAGCCGGCCCTGAACCTGCGCCTGTCCGAGCAGCGGGCCCGCGTCGTGCGCCGCTACCTCGTGCAGCAGGGCATCGACTCGGTGCGGCTCACGGCCCACGGCTACGGCGCCACCCGCCCGGTAGCCGACAACCGCGACCCGCAACAGCTCCCCCGCAACCGCCGGGTGGAAGTCATTATCAATTAACAATGAGCAATTGCTTGCCTTGCGCGGTAGTGGATACGTGACTGATGCCCCAGAAAAAGCTCCGTTACCAACTGGTAACGGGGCTTTTTCTGGGGCATCAGTCAGGCGGGGTTTACTCGCGGACGATACGGGCTACATAGCGGCGGCCGTCGGCGGCGGTGCCGGTGAGCAGGTAGAGGCCCGGCGGCAGGCCCGCCAGCGACAGGCGCTGCCCACCGGCCTGGGCCAGCGCCCGGGTGGCGGGCCAGGTGCGCACGCGGCGGCCCAGCGGATCGGTCAGGGTCAGCTCGCCCGCTACCTGGCGGTCGGCGCGCAACGTCAGCTCGGGCTGGCCGGCCGCCAGCGGGTTGGGCCAGGCCTCAAAGGCGACCCGGGGGGCGCGGGCGGCCCGGGTAGAAAGGACGCGCCAGTTGGCGTGGATGCCCAGAAACAGATCGGAGCGGCCCAGGGGGCCTTGCGTGGCCTCGCCGCTGAACACGTAGTTGTTGGTGCCCGGCTCCACGGCCAGGCTGCGGATGGTTTCCGAGCCGCCGGCGCGGAAGAGCACCGTGTCGCGCAGCACCTGCCCGTCGGGCGTGATCTTGCCCAGGTACACGCGGTAGCCATCGGCGAAGTAGAAGCTGCCGGCCAGCACGAAGTTGCCATCGGCCAGGGGCTGCACCTGGCCGGGCGTGGCGTAGCCCGTCACGACGCCATTGGTGTAAATCAGGTACTTGGTCCAGACGGTATCAAGCGCGGCGGTAAAGCGCGTGAGCTTGCTGGCCTGACACATCAGGTAGCCCCCCTGGTTGGGCAGCGGGGCCACGCTGGTGATAAAGTCGCTGCCTTTACCGTACAGGGGCTTGGTCTGATCTACCACGCCGGCTTCGGTCAGGTGCAGTAATTTCCGCTCGCTGATGGTACTGCCATTACTGTTCTGGAGCCAGTAGCCGCCCCGTCCGGAGTTGTCCTTGAACAGCCCGGTCACCACTCCGATGTTGTCGGCATCGTAGTTGATGTTGGTTCGGGCCACGACCTGGCCGGCGGCGTTGACCTTGAGCCACTGCGGGTAGGTGTTCAGCGAGGCCGTGAGCACGAAGGTGCCGTCGTTGCCCAGCAGCAGGCCGGTATACGAGTCACCGGTAGGGCCATCTACCTTGCGGGTCCAGAGCGTATCGCCCTGCGGATTCAACAGGATCAGGATGGCTTCATCGGCAAAGCCAATATTGGCGTCACCCCCAGCTCCCGCGACCAGCACCTGTCCGGCGGCGTTCTCGCAAATGGCCCGCACGTTGATTACCGTGAAACCCGGAATTTTGTGCGTACGGGTCCAGAGCGTATCGCCCTGGGCCGTGGTGCGGACCAGGTAGAGCTTTTCGTCAAGGGCCGTAGGGGGCGTTTTTTGTTGGGTGCCAACTAGCAAATAGCCCCCGGCTTGCACCGGGGTCAGATACCCAAGCCGTTCCGGGCCGGCCGACCCGTACACCTGCTGGTGGAGTAGCTGGGCCAGGGCTGGCGGCCCGGTCAGGACCGCCAGCCCGCCCAGGACCAGAAAGAGCAGAAAGCGTTTCATCGGCGGGCGCATTAGGGATTGATCTGGACCTGACGGGTGAGGTACCGGCCCCTGGGGCCGGTGAGCTCCAGCAGATACGGCCCGGCCGGCAGCCCGGTCAGCGACAGCGCCGGCTGGGTACCCGGTCCCGTCCGTACGGCCCGGCCGTGGGCGGTGAGCAGCCGGTAGGTGTAGGTGGCCGCTTCGGCGGCCGGTACCCCACTCAGGGCGAAGCGCAGCTCCCGGCCCTGAGTGGGGTTGGGAAACACCGTCAGCGCCGGGGCGCTCCGCTGCTCGACTGGGGGCCCGCCCACGGGCGAGCGGATAATCAGCTGGCCGCCAGGCTCGACTTCGAGCTGGCCGAACTGCTGGAGCGCGGTAGCTTCGGCCTGGGTTTTGATGCTCAGCACGCCCCCGCTTCTCACCAGAATAGCGCTACCCGGTTCCGCGAGCAGACGGCCGGAATTAGTTATGAATACGGTGCTGCCACTGCCGATTTCCATTGCCCCGCCGTCTTCCAGATGGACGTATGCCTCCGGCCCCACTGTCAGGTAGGTGTCGTTGATGAAGTCGGCCCGTGGTCCGGGCGTGGTCCGGTTGGGCGTGCCGCTGCGGTTGATGCGCAGCCGCACGCCGGGTTTCACGTTCACCGCGTAGCCGCCGGCCGCGCCGGGTACGTGCTGCACGGCCAGGTTGCCGGTCCAGCGCGTACTACGGTCCACGTCGGTATCGGTAAAGCTGACGGCTACCCGCAGGCTACCGTCGCCGAGCTGTTCCAGCAGCCGCACCGATACGCCACTGAGCTGCATGGGGGCCAGCTGCTGCTGACTGACGCTAAAGTCGGGATTGGAGGCCAGCGCCGGGTTGGAGGCGAGCCCGATCTTGTTGGCAGGAGCGCCGGAAACGAAGTTGAAGCGGGCGTCGTGGCCCAAAAAGCCGTAGTTGGGTGCGTTGTTCAGCGCCGAAAAATGGAAGTACTCGTTGCTGGTTGCTCCGTTGGTCCCGGTGGTGTAGCCAATGCTGCCATTGGCATCCTTGTCGCCGCGCAGGAACATGAAGGTGCTTTGCCCGCCCGTGGGGTTGGCCGCGCCCTGCTGGAAATTGTAGATTGGGTTCCCCCACAGCGCGTTGCTGTAGGTGCTGCTGGTGCCGTTCCAGCTCAGGTCGTAGTGGCCGGCGGCCGAGAGGTATTTCAGCCCGTTGGCCCCCAGATCGAAGCCTGCCCAGCCGAGCGGGTTGTCCTTGTTCTGGCGCAGGTCTTCCACGTAGGCCATCAGGCCGGTCGGAATGGTGGGGAAGGCCTGACCCGCGCCGTTGAGGGTCCACTGCAGCTGATCCCAGATGCTTTTCTGCTGCCGGTTTTCCAGCCACAGATACTGGTAGGTACCGGTAGCGGGGTTGAAGGTATTGGGCAGGCGGATGCGTAGCGCGTCGCCGGTCGTGATAAAGTCGCGCAGCAGGTAGCTGCCGGCGGGGGGCAGCTGGGTGGCGTCGGTCACATCGCCGCTCACGCCGTTGCACCGCAGCGGGGCCCAGCCCAGAAACCAGCGCTCCCAGGCGTTGATGTTGCCGGTGGTCATGCTGTTGCCGGTGGTCACGTAATACTTGCTGCCGCACACGCCGTTGTTGCCGTTCACGTGGGGGGCGTTGTAGAGCGTATGGGCAAATTCGTGGACGAACAGCTGATGGTCGATGCCTTTAATCCCCAGGCACTGGGTGAAGCCGTCGTAGGTAGTCAGCGCCGGAGTGGTGCCGGTGGCGGCCATGAGCGTGTGGGTACCGATGCTGGCATAAGCGCCGCCGCTGCCCAGTGCATTCTGCAAATTGTCTGTTGCGAAGGGGCCACCCGTACCGGGATTCGTGCCGGCGTAGCGCCAGATGATGATCGTGTAGTCAATTCTGCTGTCGGGCGCGGAGGTGCTGTTGTCGAACGTGTAGGCCGGATTGTTGGTCCGGCCGTCCAGCTGGGCCCGGCTCAGGCCGGCCATGTGGGCTTGCAGGGCCGGCTCGGTGCGGATCTTGTCCATCACCTGCTGGGTATAGGGACCCCAGGCCCAGCCGGCATTCTGCGCCGTGGTGGCCGTCACGTTCACCCGCACGGGGAAGTTGAGGGCCGTCATGCGGAAGGGGCGGCCGTTGAACTGCGACATCTGGTAGTAGAAGTTCGACAGGGTCTGGTCGGGAGCCGTGGCGCTGAACTGGGCCGGGCTGGTGTAGAAATTATTTGCCGCCGAGCGGGGCAACGACTCGCCCCAAGCCGAGCCGTTGAGCGTCTGGGGCCAGGGATTGTTAGGGTCATTATCGTTGTTGTTGGGGATGCCAGCAGCCCCTTGTGGGTCAATATTTGGGTCCACGTTATCATTGGTGAAGCCGGCATAGATCACCAGTACGCGCAGGTCGCCGCGGGGCGTGAGGGCCGCGCCGTATTCCGACAGGCGGGTTGCCGTGGTCCCGTTGGGGGGTATCGGACCCGACTCCGGCTTGCCGGCCGGATTACCGGGAAAGCAGGTGAAGGTGTTGAGAAAATTGTGGTACGGCCCCGGGCGGGAAACCTCCTGGGCCCTGGTAGGGCGGGCGTAGCTAGCGCCCAGCAGCATGAGCAGGACCCAGAAGGCCGTGCGGGGGTTGATCCGCGCTAAGCGGATGGGGGGGTAAACGTGCTGTGCATGAGATAATTGGGTAAAAAGTAAATGGGTAAGGACAGCGGCAATAGGTAGGATAGTAGAGCGGGGCAAGGCCTAAAGAGAGCAAATTAAATCCGGCCGGCCAAACGCTGCTCGAAATAGTAATGCGCGGCTCTGCCCATAAACCGGGGTCACCTCAGGGCAGAATCTCCAGACTTAAAATATTGGCCCGCAGGCCCGGCAGCCGCAACCGCGGGTGGGCCTGGTGCTGGCGCAGAAATTCAGCCACGGCCGGCGTGGGGGGCGTGGCCGGGTTCAGGTCGAACAGCATCAGTACCGGTTTGGACGTACGCAACGGCAAGTGAGCCAATAGCGAATCGGCATCCAGTACGATATGGCCGGCCAGCCGGGCCGCAATTTCCACCCGCTTGTTGTAGGAGTTGCGCCCCAGGATGAGCGGTTCGCCCGGACTGATGGTGCGCAGAAACTGGTCGAGCCGGCGCACGTCGGCGGCGTGGCCGGGGGCTTGGTCCATGAAAAAGGCGGGGGGCTGCCGCAGGCTCTGCACCGTGCGCCGGTCCCGGGTAGCCACCGACAGCAGGAGGGAAGCGGCGAGCAGCCCCAGCCCGGCCGCCCGCACGGCCGGCCGCAGGCGCGCGGGGCGGCTCAGCACCAGCACCAGCAGCATAGCCGATACGCTCAGAAACGCGGGCAGAAAGTAGCGCGTGTCGGCCACGTACGTCCATCGGCCCCCCGCAAACCAGCCTACCAGCGCGGCGGGGTAGCGTAGCGAAACGGCCGTCAGCAGCCCGGCGCAGATCAGGGCGGTGCTTCCCGCCAGCAGGTGAAACAGCACCCGGCGCGTGGGCCAGAACCGGCCCCGGCGGTGCGCCGCCCGCCATTCCCGGCGCAGGCCGTCGCCCAGCACCATAATTACCACCGCTGAAACGAGAATTACCGCCCCGATTCGCAACCCCACCCCGGAGGGTACGCGGCTAAAATCCAGCTCATTCGAGAAAAAGCTGTGGTAGAAAACCGGGTCGAGCTGGAGCAGGTGGTGCCAGTACAAACCCAGGGTGGCGGCGCTGGCCGGCTCGGTGGCCAGCTGGGTGTAGAACTTCGTGATGTAGTAGGCGTCGCCGGCCACGCGGGCCTGATACACGAGCAGCCCCGCCACCAACCCGGCCAGCAGCAGCAGCGCGGCCAGCGCCGGCCGCACCAGCCGGGGCCGCCAGCGCCCGCCAAAAGCCAGCAGCGCCAGGGGCAGGAAGAAGGCCAGCGGGTAGTAGGCAAACCGCAGCAGGCAAGCCGCAAACCCCAGCCCACTCATCAGCAAAGCCGCTCCGAAAACCGTCCGGCGAGCCGCGGGCGGCTGAGTCAGCAGCCGGAACAGCCCGGCCAGTCCGCCCGAATAAAAAGCCAGCGCCAGCAGATCGGTACCGAACAGCAGGTGGAACGGCGCGTTGCTGAGGCCCCAGAACAAGAAAAAAACCGCCGGCGCGTACGGCACCAGCGCGCGGTGCAGGGGTTTCAGCAGATACCACCACGCCGTCAGCAGCCCCAGCAGGCCGGCCCAGTGCAGCACCTGCATCGAAACCAGGAATTCCGGCGACACCCCGCGCAGCAGCCCCGCCATCAGCCAGGCGTAGCCGGGCGGCCACAGGTTGAGGGGCTCAAACCCCGGGGCGGCCAGATCCTGCCAGTTGGCGCGGGCCAGACTCACGCCGTGGCCCCGCAGCAGGTTTACGGCGCTTTCGGTCTGGGTCTGCATGTCGCGGGTGAGGGCCGGCATGGCCAGCTCGTGGGCCCAGCGCAGCAGCACGGCCAGACCAAAGGCCAGCCGGTTGAGGACGGGCCAGGAAACGTTGAACGTCATGCGCGCCGCCTCAGGAAGTCACGACCAGGACTGCCGCCGCCGCGGTCGGCACCGGCCTGGCCTGGCCCGCCCCCAGCCCGCAAGCATCGTCGGAGGGATTGAGCGGGGCCAGGCCCAGCGCCTCGCGGTGCCGGATGCCCCAGGCGTATAACGACTCCAGCACGGGTTTCAGGGTCTGGCCGTGCTCGGTGAGCCGATACTCGACCCGGGGCGGAATAACGGCGAATACCTGCCGGTGCAGCAGCCCGGCTTCCTCCGGTTCCCGCAGCTGCCGGGTCAGCATCTTCTGCGTCACCTTCGGGATGCGCTTCCGGAGCTTCCCGAACCGGAGCGTCTGGTCTTTGAGCAGCATCAGGATAAAGATTTTCCACTTGCCGCCCAGCACGTCCAGCGCTGCCGCGGTAGGGGAGGTTAATTCTTTCTTGACGTTGGCCATAAAACTAGAGCAGATTTCAGGATGGGGCACCTAGTCGTTCAACGAGACGCCTCACCCCCCGGCCGCCTACGCCGCCTGAGGCGCGGAATGAAAAAGGAGAGGGGGAGCCAAACGTCAGAAGCATGTCCGGTGTCCCCGCTCCTTTTCCGGACTCCGCGCCTAAAGCAGATGCGGGGCCAGGGGGTGAGGCGGCCGCTAGAACGGCCGGGTACACCAACCTGAGATTTGATCTATGCGCCTGATTATCAATGTTTTTTACTAAAAGACACCTGCCTTACGAAAAGGTGCCTACTCGACAAAAGTATCCTGAACCGAGAACCTTTGCAACTCTTCGCGGGCCCGGCGGTTACCCAGCCGCCGGTAGGGTCCGCCCCGTAAGAAGCGGAACCAACCTTTTTCTTTCCTAATCAGCTGTTTTATGACCAACAAGCTTTTTGCTCCGGCCCAGCTCGGCTCTTTGAGCCTGACCAACCACGTGGTAATGGCCCCGCTCACCCGCAGCCGCGCCATCGGCAACGTGCCCAACGCCTTAATGGCGACCTACTACGGCCAGCGCGCCACGGCCGGCCTCATCATCACCGAAGGCACCTCACCCGCCGCCGATGGCCTGGGCTACTCCCGGATTCCGGGCCTCTACAGCGCCGAGCAGGTGGCGGGCTGGAAGCTGGTGACCGACGCCGTACACGCCAGGGGTGGCCACATCTTCGTGCAGTTTATGCACACGGGCCGCGTTGCCCACCCGCTGAACCTGCCCGCCGGGGCCGAAATCGTGGCCCCTTCGGCCAAAGCCGCCGCCGGCGAAATGTGGACCGACCAGGAGCAGATGCAGCCCCAGCCCACGCCCCGCGCCCTGACTACGGCCGAGGTGAAAGAGCTGGTGCGGCAGCACGCACAGAGCGCTAAGCTGGCCATCGAAGCCGGTTTCGACGGCGTGGAGCTGCACGGCGCCAACGGCTACCTGATTGAGCAGTTCCTGAACCCCGCCGCCAACGAGCGTACCGACGAGTACGGCGGCAGCCTTGAAAACCGCAGCCGCTTCGCCCTGGAAGTAGCCCGCGACACCATCGCCGCCATTGGGGCTGAGCGGGTGGGCATGCGCCTGTCGCCCTACGGCGTGGCCGGCGACCTGAAGCCCTTCGACGAGCTGGACGCCCAATACTTCTACCTGGCTGAGCAGCTGCAGGCCCTGGGCCTCGTGTATCTGCACCTCGTGGACCACTCCAGCATGGGCGCGCCGAAAGTACCGGCCGAGCTGGTCGCCGGCATCCGGGCGCGGTTTACCAACACCCTCATTCTGAGCGGCGGCTACGACAAGGCCCGCGCCGAGGCCGACCTGCAAAGCGGCAAAGGCGACCTTATCACCTTCGGCCGGCCCTTCATTTCGAACCCCGACCTGGTGGCGCGCATGCAGCAGGATGCCGAGCTGGCCCAGCCTAACCCCGACCTGTTCTACACGCCCGGCCCCGAGGGCTACACCGACTACCCCGTGCTGGCCGAGCAGGCCGCGACGGTTTAAGTTGAACCAAGTCATTGCAAATCCCCGGTTCGCCTCATGGCGGGCCGGGGATTTTTGGTGACGTACAAGGTAGAGACGCATAATTGCGTCTCGTCGGCCGCGCCGTCTGAGCCGATATCGTTCAAGGCCGGGACGCATCCTTGCATTGGGCAGCTGACGTCATTCTGCACCGTTGAGCTTGCTGGCAAAGTCGGGCAGAAAGTATCCCGGGCGCAGCTTTCCCCGGGCTTTTGCGTAAGCGCAAGCTCCACTCTTATCTGCTTCGCTATGCCCGCCAAAAAAGCTCCCGCGCCCGCCAAAGCGGCCAAAGCTCCCGCCAAGAAAGCCGCTCCCGCTGCCAAACCCGAAACCCGTCCCACGGCCAGGGACATGAAGGCCGCGGCCCAGACGCTGCCCTACCCGGCTAAGCAGGCCGACATGAAGCTGCAGCCCGACACGGATTTTGCCAACTACAAAGCCGCCGGCAAGCTCCAGGGCAAAGTAGCCCTCATCACCGGCGCCGACTCCGGCATCGGGCGGGCCGTGGCCATTGCCTTCGCCCTGGAAGGCGCCGACGTGGCCGTGCTCTACAACGAAAACGACGCGGACGCCCAGGAAACCCAGCGGCAGGTGGAGAAGCGCAAACGCAAATGCCTGCTGCTCAAGCTCGACGTGCGCGACCCGGAGCAGTGCCGCCAGGCCGTGCGCCGTACCCGCGCCGAGCTGGGCGGGCTCAACATCCTGGTCAACAACGCGGCTTTCCAGATGAGCCAGGAGAAGTTCGAGGACATCAGCGAGGAGCAGATCCGCCGCACCTTCGACACCAACATTCTGGGCTACATCTGGATGGCCCAGGCCGCTATTCCCCACCTCAAAAAGGACGACTGCATCATCAACACCGGCAGCATCGTGGGCCTCACCGGCATCCCGATTCTGGTGGATTACGCCAGCTCCAAGTCGGCCATTCACGCCCTTACCAAGAGCCTGGCCCAGTACCTGGGCGAGAAGGGCATCCGGGTGAACTGCGTGGTGCCCGGCCCGGTCTGGACGCCCAACATCCCGGCCACCATGCCCCGGGCCGAAATCGAGAAGTTTGGCCACGAAGTAGCCCTGGCCCGCCCCGGCCAGCCCGAGGAAATTGCCCCGGCCTACGTGCTGCTGGCCTCCCAGGACGGCTCCTTCATGACCGGCAGCCTCGTGCACGTAACCGGGGGCAAGATGAGCTCGGACCAGTAGCCCGGGCGTGGATTTATGGGCGGCACCGCCTACCTTACCAGCGACCGGGTAGCCTACAGCCCGGCCGCTGCCATGAAAAAACGCTACGCCACGATTCTGTTTCTCCTGCTGGCCGTGGCCGGCTTTGGCCCGCCCGATTCAGCCCAGCAAAAAGTGCGGCGCTACCGGCAGGCCCACGAGCTGCCGCTGCTGACGGAGTACATGGCGCTGCTGGCCATTCCGAACGTGGCCGCCGATACGGCTAGCCTGCGCCGCACGGCCAGCTTCATTGCGGGCATGATGCGGCAGCGCGGCATCCAGACGCGGCTGCTGCCGGCCGCCACGCCCGGCGTACCGCCCGTGGTGTACGGCGAAGTGCGCACGCCCGGGGCCCGGCGCACCCTCGTGTTCTACGCTCACTACGACGGCCAGCCCGTGAATGCCGCGCAGTGGGCCCCCGGTCTGAGCCCGTTTCAGCCCCGGCTGGCCAGCGGGCCAGTAAGCCAGGGCGGCCAGCTGCTGCCCATGATTAAAGCCGGTGAAGCCACCAACCCCGACTGGCGGCTGTACGCCCGCGGCAGCTCCGACGACAAGGCCGGCGTGATGGCGATTCTGGCGGGCTACGAGGCGCTGGTGCAGAGCCGGATCAAACCCGGCGTCAACCTTAAGTTTTTCTTCGAGGGCGAAGAAGAAAAAGGCTCGCCCCACCTCGGCGAAATCGTGGAAGGCAACCGCGCCCTGCTGGCCTCCGACCTCTGGATTATCTGCGACGGGCCGGTGCACCAGTCGGGGCAGAAGCAGGTGGTGTTCGGCGCCCGCGGCGACGTGAACGTGGGCCTCACGGTATATGGCTCCCGCCGCCCGCTGCACAGCGGCCACTACGGCAACTGGGCCCCCAATCCGGCCCTGGCCCTGGCTCAGCTGCTGGCCTCCATGAAAGACAGCACCGGCCGCGTCAGCATCGCGGGCTTCTACGACGACGTGGTGCCGCTGACGGCCCTGGAGCGCGCGGCCCTGGCCCGCGTCCCCAACCTCGACGCTACCATTCAGCAGGAGCTGGGCTTCGCCCGCGCCGAGGGTTCGGGGCAGGGACTGAATGAGCTTATCAACCAACCCTCGCTCAACATCAACGGCCTGCGCAGCGCCAACGTGGGGGCTCAGGCGGCCAATGTGATTCCCACTACTGCTGAGGCCATGCTGGATCTGCGCCTGGTGCTGGGCAACGACAGCGAGCGGCAGGTGGCGAAAGTGGTGCAGCACATTCAGCGGCAGGGCTTTTTCGTGACGACCGACGAGCCCACCGCGGCGGAGCGGGCCCGCTACCCGCGCATCGTGCGGGTAGCGCCCCAGACCGGCTACAATGCCGAACGTACGCCGATGGATCTGCCTCTGGCCCGCGAGGTGGTGGCGGCCGTGCAGCGCACTACCACCCGGCCCGTGGTGCAGCAGCCCACGTCCGGCGGCAGCCTGCCGCTGCACGTCTTCAAAAAGATAGGGGCCACCACCCTCACGGTGCCGGTGGCCAACTACGACAACAACCAGCACGCCGAAAACGAGAACATCCGCCTGGGCAACCTCTGGGACGGTATCGAAACGATGGCGGCCATTATGCAGCTGAAGTAGCGGCGGAGTGGCCGGAAGGCGTAGTTCTACAGTAACATTTGTCATGCTGAGCGAAGTCGAAGCATCTCGCGTGCTGATGTTGGATTACTAATCATATGTCAGCACGCGAGATGCCTCGGCTGCGCTCGGCATGACGTACTTGAGCAGTTGGAAGCGGCGTTTCGGAACAGGCTCGGACCGGAAATAAAATGGTTGGGCTTTCGGCCGGCGGGAAGATTTTACCCGTAAGCGGTTTACCTTCCGCCAGTACCCGTCGTGCTGGATTCGCTAGTTCCCTATGCCTGATTCGCCTTATCCCGCCGGCACCGTCCGGGCCTTGCTGAACACCGATCTGGTAACGGCCGCTACCCGCGCCGTGCTGGAAGCCCGGCTGACCGCCCCGGCGTACGAGCCGCAGTTTTTTGAACCCGAAACCTACGCGCTGCTCCGCGCCGTGGCCGCCCGCCTCATTCCCCAGCCCGACCGTCCCGAACCCATCGAGCTGGCCCCCGCCATCGACCAGCGCCTGTTGCAGGGTGGCTCCGACGGCTGGCGCTACGATGCCCTGCCCCCCGACCGGGAAGCTTTTCGAATGGGGCTGGGCGGCATCCGCCAGAGCGCCCAGGCCCTGTTTCAGCACGATTTTATGGAGTTGGCCGCTGAGCAGCAGGACGCGGTGCTGCAAGCCGTACAGGAGGGCCAGGCACCCGGCGAAATCTGGCTGACCATGCCCGCCGCCCGCTTTTTCGAGGAGCTGCTGGCCGAGCTGACCGAGAACTACTACGCCCACCCGCTGGCTCAGGAAGAAATCGGCTACGTAGGCATGGCCGACGTGCCCGGCTGGACCAAAATCGGCCTCAACGAGCGGGAGGACCGGGAGGTTTTTTAATGTGCTGAGGTGGGGTTAATGTGGGTAATGTGCTGATGTGCTAATGTGGGTAATGTGCTATGTGGGTGAACGGGCTGGTGTAAGATTGATGTGCTGATGGCTGATAGCCAGGCAGCCGGCTTTGTTTGCCGGGTCAATTTCACTTCAACGCTGCTGCACTACCCACCACTTTTTAAAGCCTCACAAAGCTCAAGCATTCCGGCATCACCGCCTCAGCACATTCAATCACATTAGCACATCAGCACATTAACCCCACGCCAGCACATTACCCACATTAGCACATTACCATCACATTAGAAAAAATGCCCGACGAAGAAATCCTGGAAGAAGGTGTATTGAGCCCCGTAGAGCCGGCAGTGCAGGACCCGTTGCTGCGCAGCATCCTGGCCGAAAACGCCGCGCCCGAAGCTCCCGTGGAACGGGAGCTGCCGCTGGAAATCCCGGGGCCGGCCGAAGAGGTAGACTGCGTGGTGATTGGCACCGGCGCGGGCGGGGCCCCGCTGCTGGCCCGGCTGGCTATGGCGGGGCTGAAGGTAGTCGCCCTGGAAGCCGGCCCCTGGCACGACCCGAAAAAGGACTTCGCCACCGACGAAAAAGCCCAGGAATACCTGTTCTGGAACGACGAGCGGCTGTCGGCCGGCAAAGACCCGGTGGCCTTCGGCAAGAACAACTCCGGCACCGGTGTGGGCGGCTCCACCCTGCACTACACGGCCTACACTCCGCGCCCCCAGCCCGCCGACCTGCACCTGCACCGCGACTTCGGCGTCGGCGTCGACTGGCCCTTCGGCTACGAGGCCCTGGAGCCCTACTTCGAGGAGCTGGAGCAGTTTCTGGGCATTTCGGGCCCGACACCCTACCCGTGGGGGCCCGCCCGCCGCAGGGGCTACGCCCTGGCCCCGCTGCCGCTGAACGGGGCCGCGCAGCTGATGCAGCGGGGCTGCTCAACGCTGGGCATCCGCACTTCGCCGGCGGCTAACGCGGCCTTGTCGGCGCGCTACTACCAGGAGGGCGTGGGCTGGCGCGCGGCCTGCACCAACCGCGGCTTCTGCCAGGCCGGGTGCAGCACCGGGGCCAAAGCCAGCATGGACGTCACGTTTCTGCCCCTGGCCGTGGCCCACGGCGCCGAAATCCGCCCCGGCAGCTACGTAACCGAGATTGAGCGCGACGACACCGGCCGGATCACCGGCGTGATGTACCAGCAGAACGGGCAGGAACTGCGCCAGCGCTGCCGCCACCTGTTTCTGTGCGCCGGCGCCATCGAAACGCCGCGCCTGCTGCTGCTCAACGAGCTGGCTTTGAACAGCGGCCACGTGGGACGCAACTTCATGTCCCACCCCGGGGTGCAGGTGTTCGGCACGTTTGAGGAAACCGTGCGGCCCTACAAAGGTATTCCCGGGGCCCTGATTTCGGAAGATACTCACCGGCCCAAGGATGCGGACTTTGCCGGCGGCTACCTGCTGCAGAGCATTGGCGTGATGCCCGTGACGTTTGCCGGGGAGGTGGCCCGGGGGCGCGGGTTCTGGGGGCCGAAGCTGCGCGCCTACATGCAGCAGTACAACCACGTGGCCGGCATCAACATCCTGGGCGACTGCCTGCCCCACGCCGATAATTTCCTGGAGCTGGCCGAAGAGAAAGATGCCCGCGGCCTGCCCAAGCCGCGCATTCACTTCACCAACCACGAAAACGAGCACCGCATGAATGCCCACGCCGAGCAGCTGATGCGCCGCATCTGGGAAGCGGCCGGGGCCACCGATATCTGGTCGTTTCAGCGCAGTGCCCACATCATCGGCACCGCCCGCATGGGCCTCAGCGGCGACGACGCCGTGGTGGATGCCCACGGCCGGGCCTTCGACGTGCCGAATCTATACATCTGTGACAACTCGGTTTTCCCGAGTGCGTTAGGCGTAAATCCGGCCTTGACGATTATGGCCCTGAGCCTGCGCACGGCCGACAAGTTTCTGGAGAACCTGACGTAGCCGTAACGCGAAGTTTTACTTCGCGCCCGGCACCCGACCCGTACAACTGCACCTCAATCCACCCCCTCACCGCGCGGACGAGCCGCGAAGTGAAACTTCGCGTTACACCATGGCCAAAGGCTTTTTAACTCAGATTAAGGACCGCTTCGGGGCGGGCGGCTACGCCGGCGACCAGTACGGCGGGGCCGGGGGCCAGGATGGCAGCGGCCTGCCATCGGGCGACCCCGGCAACTTCATGTTCGCCACCGGCATCGAGTGCTCCTACCCGACCATCGACCACGGCAAAACCCGCCGCGACCTGCTGGCCGAGTGCGACCACTACAACCGCTACCAGGAAGACCTGGGGCTGGTGAAGGAAATGGGGCTGAAGGTGCTGCGCTACGGGCTGCCGTACTACCGCATTCAGAAAGCGCCCGGCAAGTACGACTGGGAGTTTGCCGACCGGGCCATGGCCGAGGTGCAGCGCCTGGGCATCACCCCGATTCTGGACCTGCTGCACTTTGGGGTGCCCGACTTCATCGGCAACTTTCAAAACCCCGAGCTGCCGGTACACTTCGCCGAGTATTGCGGGGCCGTGGCCAAGCGCTACCCCTGGGTGCGCTATTACACGCCCGTGAATGAGATTTACGTCACGGCCAAGCTCAGCACTAAGGACGGCGTGTGGAATGAGCAGCTGAAAACCGATAAGGCCTTCGTGACGGCGCTCAAACACCTGGTGGCGGCCAGCATTATGGGGACCCAGCAGATTGCCCTGAACCGGCCCGACTGCATCATCGTGCAAAGCGAGTCGGCCGAGTTCACCCACGAGCTGCGGGCCACCCGCACCCCGGCCATCCAGATTGAGAACAAGCTGCGCTTCCTGGCTCTGGATCTGCTCTACGCCTACCATCCGGATGCTGAGGTGCTCAACTATCTGTTCGATAACGGCATGACGCGCCGCGAATACGACTGGTTTATGGCCGGCGAGCCGCCGGGCTACCAGATCATGGGCAACGACTACTACGGGCGCAACGAAAAAATCGTGCTGCCCGACGGCACCATGCACACCAGCATGGATGTGCTGGGCTGGTACAACATCACCCACGACTATTACCAGCGCTACCTCAAGCCGGTAATGCACACCGAAACCAACGTGTTCGACCCCAAGGAAGCCCCGGCCTGGCTCTGGAAGCAGTGGGTGAACGTGCTGCGCATGCGCAAGGAAGGCATCCCCGTACTCGGCTTCACCTGGTACTCGCTTATCGACCAGGTCGACTGGGACATTGGTCTGGGGCAGAAGCTGGGCCGCGTGAATGCCTGCGGCCTCTACGACCTCGACCGCAAGCCCCGCCTCGTAGCCGACGCCTATAAAATGCTGCTGCAGGAATACGGCAACATCACCATCGTGCCCCACGGCGAGCTGTTCGAAGTGACCCGAAAACCGGCCACGCTGAAGGTGGAAGTATAGCTGCGAATACGATGCAGGTTCAGTAGGAGAATTCCGGGTTGGGTTTGGCGGATATTGCGTAGGCTGAGGACGTTTTGCGGACTTCTTCACCCCCTATTCCTATGAAAACCCTAGTGAAGCGCCGCGCGGCCAGCTGGAGCGTGGCCGCCGGATTGCTGACGCTGGGTGCGTGCTCCCCGAAAATGGCGGCGGTGGCTCCGGCTCCGCCCGCCGCCCCAATGGCTGCCGCCGCGCCGGCCCGGGCGGCGGCCCCCGGGTTTCAGACCCCCGGGCCCGGCCCCGCGCATCGAAGTAGCCAGGTCCCGGACCCGCCCCGACGTGCTGACCCTGGACCGCCCCGGCGCACCCCAGTCCACCATCATCCTCGGCCTGCCCGTGGTTGACCCGTCTCACCCCGACTACCTGCGGATGCGGGTGATGAACTCGTTGCTGGGCGGCTCGTTCGGCTCGCGCATCACGCGCCACATCCGCGAGGACAAGGGCTACACCTATTCGCCCTACAGCTACCTCGAAACGCACTACCGCACCGGCAACTGGAGCCAGAACGCCGACGTGACCACCCAGGATACCGGCAACTCGCTCCGGGGAATCATGTACGAGATTGAGCGCCTGCAGAAAACCCCGCCCTCGGCCGGGGAGCTGAAAGGCATCCACAACTACGAGTCGGGCCTGTTTGTGCTGCGCAACTCCACGCCGGGCGGCATCATCGGCCAGCTCAACACCCTGGACCTGCACGGCCTGCCCGATTCCTACCTCACCGAGCAGGTGAGCGAAACCGCCCGCAAGTACGTGCGCCCCGAAGCCATGACCATCGTGGTGGTCGGCGACAAGAAGATCATCGACCCGCAGATCAGGAAGTTTCAGGCCTCGCGCAAAAAGGCGCTGTAACCAGCCCGCGCCGTGGTGCCACGACTTTTTCGGTCGTGGTACCACTATCGTTGCTGACGCGGGGGGGGCGTTCAATGATAGTGGTACCACGACCGAAAAAGTCGTGGCACCACGGGGTTGTCGATCAGGTTGCGCTGGGCCGGCGGAACAGGTTGCCGGCCCGGGTGTAGTGGTCGTCGGGGCCGGGGCCGCCGTTGTCGCCGGTGCTGAAGCGGGCCAACAGCTTGCACTCGTTGCCCACTTTGCTGAACAGCCTGGCACGGGCGGGGTGGGTGATGTCGTGGGTGACGGTGCACGTGCCAGGCGCCGCTGCCCCTGGCGCGGACCACGCGCTTCGGAATCCGCTCCCGGTTGCAGTGGGCCGACTTCCCGTGCAGGAAATAGTCCTGGAGCCGCAGCGGACCGCGGGCACCGGCCGACTGGGAGCTCTGGTTATCGAAAACCGGGCGCCCCGAAGCCGTCGTCAGCTTCCTGGGGTGGGTTGCAAGCGGGCCGGGGCCGGGGGGTGAGGCGCAACGTTAGCGTAGCCAGGCCGCGTCTGTCCTGCCGGGCAACTCAGGAAAATGGCTGGTTCGCCGGCTTATTGTTCTATATGATTTATTATATATAAAGTATTTTTTTTCGGCTAAAAACGCCCATTAAAGCCTGATTTTACATAATTGATATTTCTTTTATACAAAAAAGCCGGAAATGTCGGCCTTATTCCCGGGAGACCGTATATGCGCTTCGAATCTGCTACGCGAGTGTGCACCAGCGGCGGTTCTTCGTCTCATCTTTCCTCCCGAACAACATGAAACCCTCAACTTTTACTCGTAACGCCCGGTTGGTTCTCCGGCAGTGGCAACCTCTGCTACCCTTGCTCGCCTTGTTCGCGAGTCTGGGCCTGACGCATACCGCGCAGGCCCAGGCCAACAGCAGCATCACGGGCTCGTCCATCATCATCGACCGCGGTACTGGCAACGAAACCTTCGTAGGCAAGGGCGGTACTGCTCCTTCCGGTTTTGAAGGACAAAATCTGGGTACGTTTGATGTATCTGACTTCGGCACCAGCCTGGTGCTCAATGGTGGGAGCCTGTTCACTACCGAGGCCGCTCCGGATATTATCCAAAGTGGTGTTCTTTCATATGGGGTAACCAACACTGCTACCGGTGCAACCAACGGTGTTAAAACGGTGCAGTTGCCGCTGGTAAATACTACCGGTGGCGCCAAAACCTTTTTTACTGACCTGGCCAACCAAAACCTGCTCATTGGCACTACTGCCAACTCTACCCTGGCCCCTGGTAGCTACGTAGTGAACATATTTTTCACCGCCAACGGGTTCAACTCAGCAGAACCGCGTGCTTTCACCATTCAGGACCCACCCGGCTCAACTTACCAGGCCACCTTCACCGTAACCGGCGTGCGCCCCACCGAAGGCCCGAACTCCACGACCTGGACCGGCGGCAAAAACGACAACTGGTTTGATGATGCCAACTGGACGCAGGGCGTACCCACAGCCACCAAGGATGCCACGGTTCCGGACTTCGGCTCCGGCTCTACGGTCCAGTACCCCAACATCTACAGCGACGCCATCAAGCCCGCTACTACCACTACCACCACCGTGCAGAACCCCGATGGGACGTTTTCGACGGTGACCACCACCACGCCCGGCTACAACAACACGGGCTCGGGCCCGGCCCGCACCCGTAGCCTCACAATGCAGGGCACCAGCCAGGCCCAGCGGTCTATTACCCGCCTGAACGTGGGTCGCCTGGAAGTCTACGGCGACTTCAACAATAACCAGGACAGCTTCATCCAGCGCGAAAACACGACCATCAGCTTCACGGGCACCACGCAGTCTATCAGTGGCTCGACCTCCGGTTTCGTGAACGTGGAAATTGACGGTGGCGGCGTTAAGACGCTGGTAAACAGCTTTTCCATCACGCCCGGTGGCCAGCTCCGTTTTATCAATGGCATTCTGAGCACTGATATCGGCAACACGAAGAACAACTTCGTGGAGCTTGCTCCTCCTACCGTGGTGGGCACCACGCCGATTGCCTCGGGCCGGCTCGTGGGCGAGTCGGAAACGAGCTACCTGCGGGGATTCGTGAAAATAGCGCAGCCCGGCACCCTCACGACGCAGGATTACGGCAACGTTGGCCTGACGCTGACCTTTTTCACCAACGACCCCGGCCTGGTAACCGTGACCCGTAATACGGGCGAAAACTTCCTCACCATCAGCAACGGCGCCAACAGCAAGCCCAGCATCCGGCGCATCTTCGGGGTGCGGCCCGCCGACGCTCAAACCAGCAACGGCGGCCTGCGGGCTACTATGGTATTTCATTACCTGGACAACGAAACCAAAAACCTGGCTCCCAACAGCCAGATGCTGGATGAAAGCAAGCTGGCCCTGTTCGTATCTACTTCCTCCGGCGACCTCTTCGGTCAGTTGGGCCGCGATGCCCTGGATACCGGCACCAACAACCTGACCAAAAACAACGTCACCTCGTTTGCCACTTTCACCCTGAGCGAGTTCACGTCGCCGCTGGCAGTGCCACTGCCCGTCACGCTTACGGCTTTCGGAGCCAAGCGCATCGGGCCCAATGCCGAGATTACCTGGGAATCGGTGACGGAGCTAAACAGCCGGGGCTACGAGGTGCAGGTATCGTCTGATGGTCGCGTGTTCCGCGCCCTTGCCTTCATCCCAAGTGCCTCGCCCAACAGCAACCGGCTGCGGGGCTACCAATACCTGGATACTGAAGCCAATAAAGGCGGCATCCGCTACTACCGTCTGCGTCAGGTTGATGTGGATGGTAAAGAGCAGTTCTACGCCCCGAAAGCGTTGAACTTCACGGGGACGGCCGCGGCAGAATCCCGCCTCGAGGCGTATCCTAACCCTTTCCAGAGCGACGTTCGCCTGACGGTACAGTCCACGGTCGTCGGCAAAGGCCGGCTGGTCCTGCTGGATATGACCGGCCGGGTGGTGCGCGAGCAGGCGGCCGAAATCACGGCCGGTGCCAACGACCTGGAGTTGCCGGGCCTGACGAATCTGCCGGCCGGCGCTTACGTGTTGCGCGTGCTGATGCCCGATGGCAAGGCCCAGAGCCTCCGCGTGCTGAAGCGCTAAACCCGCCTTGCACTCCTGCAAAGAGCCGACTTCCTCTCCGGAAGTCGGCTCTTTGCTGTCCGCGCAGGTCGGCGCGGAACCAGTTGCAGTGCTGACCCCGGTTTTTGAAGTGCGCGTGCCAACGCTTTTTTTACCCGCCAGGAAAACTTGCTGACTCTTCCCGATCCTGCTTCTGGCTGCGGCCTGCGCCGAAGCGCCCAACGCAGAAACCTGTACCGGCCGCGACTCGGCCCAGCTGCCCGCCCGACTACAGGTGGGGCAGGCCGGGCAGAAAATTCGGTGGAAGCAAGCGGATCATACTTTTTTCGCCTCCGTAAGTTCAGTACCTGTTCCACCGCTTCGCCCTTCCGCCATGCTCACTACCGCCCCGCTTACCTTCGTTTGTCTGCATTATTGGGCTGGTTCCGGGCTGGAATGGCAAGCGGTGGCCGGGCTGCTGGCCCCGGAATACGAGGTGCTGGGGCTCGACCTCGGCGGCTTTGGCGCGGCCCCGGACCCGGCCGGCGGCTACTCCGTGGCTGCCTACGCCGACCAGATTGCGGCGCAGATTCAGGAAAGCCGGCTGCCGCGCTACGTGCTGGTGGGGCACAGCATGGGCGGCAAGATTGCCCTGGCCCTGGCCGCCCGGCAGCTCCCGGGATTGGCGGGGCTGGTGCTGCTGAATCCCTCCCCGCCGACCTCCGAGCCCATGACCGACGCCGAGCGGCAGACTAGCTTGAAAGCCTGGGGAAAGCCTGGGGCAGCGGAAAAGACCTTTCGTAAAATTGTGGTGCGGCCCGTGCCGGAGGTGATGCACGCGCAGATCGTGGCCGACAACCTGCGCAGCACCAAAGCGGCCTGGGAAGCGTGGCTGCTGCACGGTAGCCGCGAAGATATTTCCGGCCGCCTCAGCCCGCTGACGGTGCCGTGCCTGATCATCGCCGGCGGCTCCGACCCGATTATGTCGCCTTCCGTCCACGGCCTCGAAACGCTGCCGTTTCTGCCCGAAGGCACACCGCTGGAAATCATTCCCGGCGCGGGCCACCTGCTGCCCTACGAAGCGCCGACGGAAGTGGCCGCGCTGCTGCGCGAATTCGCCGGGAAGCATATGCTGGCGGCCGGTATGTAGTCAGCAGAAAGCAGTAACGCGAAGTTTCACTTCGCGATGCCTGAACGAGTCGTCTGCCGCCGTCAGCAACGACTCGCGAAGTGAAACTTCGCGTTACCCAATAGCAGTATTCTGATTCGGAAACTGCTGAAACGGCGGCGGCAGTTCTCCTGCAAAGCCGGAATGCTGCGGGCTTTTCAGCAACTTTGCCGCATGAATTTTCTGCCGTTTCTAAGCCTGCTCCTCGTGGCCACCGCCTGCGCCGTTTCGCCGAAACCGAACCCCAAGCGGCCGGATTTCGCCGCCTATCCTACCTACGGCGGTTCCGACCTGGGCCTCACGTTCGTGCAGGGGCACGCTCAGCTGCGGGTGTGGGCCCCCACGGCCGACGCCCTGCAGCTCAAGCTTTACGCCGCGGGTACGGGCGGGGAGCCGGTGGCCACCTACGCCATGCAGCAGTCGGCGGGCGGCACCTGGGTGTACAAGCTGCCGGCCCCGGCCCCGGGGCGGTTCTACGTGGTGCAGGCCACTATTCAGGGCCGGCAGATGGCCGAGGTACCCGACCCCTACGTGCACGCCGTGGGCCTCAACGGCCTGCGCGGCGCCATCCTGGACCCGGCTACCGCCAACCCCGCCGACTGGTTCGACGACCGGCGGCCGCCGCTGAAGCAGGCCACCGACATCGTTATCGGCGAAGCCCACGTGCGCGACCTGACCATGCACCCGCAGGCGGGCATCGCGCCCAGGGGCAAGTTTCTGGGCGTGGCCGACACCGGTACGAAGGGTCCCGGCGGCGTCAGCACCGGGTTGCGGCATCTGCAGGAGCTGGGCATCACCCACCTGCACCTGCTGCCCACCAACGACTTCGCTTCGGTAGACGAAAGCCGGCTGGCCGACAACCGCTACAACTGGGGCTACGACCCGCTGCACTACTCCGTGCCCGAGGGCTCCTACGCCACCGACCCCGCCGACCCCGCCGCCCGCATCCGGGAGTTCAGACAGCTGGTCCAGACCCTGCACCGCCGCGACCTGCGCCTGGTGCTCGACGTGGTATACAACCACACCGCCAACGCCGCCCGCAGCTCTTTCGACCAGCTGGTGCCCGGCTACTACTACCGCCAGAACCCCGACGGCCGCTATTCCGACGCCACGGCCTGCGGCAACGAGGTGGCTTCGGAGCGGACCATGGTGCGCAAGCTGATCGTGGAGTCGGTGGCGTACTGGGCCCGGGAGTACCACGTCGATGGCTTTCGGTTCGATCTGATGGGGGTGCTGGACATCCGCACTATGCGGGCCGTACGCGTGGCGCTGGACGAAATCGACCACAGCATTTTCGTGTACGGCGAAGGCTGGACGGCCGGGGCCAGCCCCCTGCCCGAAACCGAGCGGGCCGTGAAAGCCAACCTGCCTAAGCTTGACCGCGTGGCGGCCTTCGGCGACGAGCTGCGCGACGGCGTGAAGGGCCACTACGCCCGCCAGACCGAGCCCGGCTTTGCCAGCGGCCAGCCCGGTCTCGAAGAAAGCGTGAAGTTCGGTATCGTGGCCGCCACCCAGCACCCCCAGCTCGACTACGCCAAAGTGAACTACTCCAAGGCCGCCTGGGCCAACGAGCCCGGCCAGGCCATCAACTACGTGGCCTGCCACGACGACCGGGTGCTGTGGGACAAGCTCACGGTGGCCAACCCCGGCGCGACGGAAGCGGAGCTGATCCGGATGGACCTGCTGAGCAATACCATCGTATTCACGTCGCAGGGCGTGCCGTTTCTGCCCGTCGGCGACGAGTTTCTGCGCACCAAGGGCGGCTCCCACAATTCCTACAACCTGCCCGACAGCGTGAACCAGCTCGACTGGGCCCGCAAAAGCCAGTACCCGGGCGTGCTGGCGTTTTACCAGCAGCTGATTGCAATGCGTCGGGCCCACCCGGCCTTCCGGCTGCCCACCCGCGCGCTGGTGCAGCAGCACCTGCACTTTCTGCCCGCCATGCCGGCCAACACCATCGGCTACCAGCTGCAAAACCACGCCGGCGGCGACGCCTGGGGTACCATTACGGTCCTGTTCAACGGCAACCGCGCCCCAACCGCAGTTCCCGTGCCGGCCGGAGCCTACACCGTAGTGCTGCGCGGCGCCGAGCTGAACACCAAAGGCCTGGAGAAGCTCACGCACGCCGGTCAGTCCCTAAGCCTGCCCGCATCCTCCGCCCTGATTCTGGTGCAGAATTGAGTTGCCAGTTGCGTGTTGCCAGTTGCCAGTTGCGTGTTGCCAGTTGCCAGTTACGTGTTGCCAGTTGCCAGTTATGTGTTGCCAGTTGCCAGTTCGTTCAACCGCCCCACACCGGCAACATGCAACTGGCAACTGGCAACACGTAACTGGCAACACATAACTGGCAACTGGCAACACATAACTGGCAACTGGCAACTGAAAACTCAATCCAACGACCGGTCGCGGAAGAGGACGTAGCCGATGTGGGCGAAGACGCCGAACTGGTTGTTGGGGTCGTCGTAGCGGATGAACTGCAGGGCGGCGGGGCCTACGGGGGTCTGGTAGACGAAGCCCGTCATGGCCGTGAGGTAGGGGCGGCTGAGGGTGGTGCCCCGCTCGGCAAATAGCGGATTGAACTCCTGACGCTCAAACGGGCGTACCACGGTATGCACGTACACTTCGGTGCGCCATTCCAGCTGCCCCAGAACAGCCTTCACGTAGCGCAGGCCGGCGGCGGCGTAGGCCGTGCCCCGGTAGCGGTCCAGAAACAGGGTGCGCGAATCGGGCAGGGGCAGGAAGGCGGGCGACATGGTGAGGGAGGCGCGGTAGGTGGCAAATGCGCCCTGGGTGGTCGCCACCGCCTCCAGCAGGTAGCCCCAGGCGTGCACCTGCCGGCCCACGGAATCGACTTTGTTGAAAGTGAAATAACGCTCGCTGAATATCTCGCCCTTTAAAAACCGATGGTTGCGCGTCAGGCCCTGCAGGTCGCCGGCCGTAGAGCCGGGAGCGTAGGTTTCCTGGCCCGTTACGGCCCGCGCCCCTACGCGCACACGCTTGCCGCTGACCGCGTATTGCCGGCGGTTCAGCGAGTTGCGGTCGAAGCGGCCCGCCGCCGTGAAGCCGTCGAAGCGGTCCTGGTCGAGGGTGGCGTTGTTGCTGATTTCGTTGGTATTGGCGTACCGGTCGCGGTTGCTGAAAGCGCCGCCGCTCAGGATGTAGCGGCTGCGGAAGTTGGGGCTCAGGCCCACCTGAAGCTCCACCTTCAGGTCGCGCTGCTGGAGCTGGGTGTTCTGAGCGGCCGAGCCCAGCAGGCCGCCCGTATCCTGGAAGTTGAAATTGTTGAACGTGACCGTGGGCTCGAAGTACAGCGGCGTCCGCCCCGGGATGCTGACCCGGAAGGAGCCGCGCGCGCCGTTGTAAAAGCGGCCCACCGTGGCGTCGGCCTTCACCGTGTAGAGGTAGCGGTAGAGGTAGCGGTAAGCCACGCCCAGGTAGAAATTGCTCACGGAGCGCGTCGAGAGCAGCACGCCCAGGTCGGTGGTCAGGTTGCTGTTCTGGCGGGCATCAATACCCAGCACGTAGCCCTTCTGCCCCCCGTCGTAGCGGATGCGGGGGTACACGTCGTTGAAGAAGTCGTTGTTGACGAGGCGGTAGTAGCCTTCCTCGATGTCGCCGGGGGAGTAGCCGGAGCCGGTTTTGCGGAAGAAGCGCCGCACAAACTCCTGCTGTTGCCGGGGCAGGCCCTGCACCGTTATCTGGGTGAACTCGGGCTTGGGGGCCCGCTCCTGAAACGCGCGGCGGCGCTGCTGCAACGCCAGCGTGTCTTCGCGGCGGGTGATGCGGCTCAGGGCCAGCTCCATCTTGCGGTCGGCGGCCTGCTCGCCCAGCTGCACCAGCTGCTTCACCTTGTTGAAGTCGGCGGCGGTGATGCCGTCCAGGTCGGGCTGGATGAAGATGCCGCGCTTGCCCACCGAAATCGTATCGGCCACGTTGGAGCCCAAAAACAGCAGGGTGCTGGTGAGCAGCGCATCGTCCTTTTCCTTGGGGTATTTGCTGAAGGCCACGTCGCCCACGTTCACCCCGATAATGATGTCGGGCTTGAACTCTTCCCGCATTACGCCGGTGGGGAAGTTGTCGACCACGGCCCCGTCGAACAGGTAGCGGCCGTCCTGCCCGCGGATGGGGCGGAAGGCCAGCGGAAACGACATGGAGTTGCGCACGGCATCGGACAAAGACCCCCCGCGCTGCACCACCTTCTCGCGGGTAAACACCTCAGTAGCCACGCTGCGGTAGGGCACCAGCAGCTTGTTGAAGTCGTAGCCCGAAATAGCCCCGGCCGGGGCCAGCATGGTGGCCAGCACGTAGTTGAGCGTCACGTCGCTCACCAGCGGGGCCGACACCCGGGTTTTGAACGTCGAGTCGACGGCCAGGCGCAGGTGCAGGGCCGCGGGCGTGGGCTCGGCATCGTAGAAGTTGTAGACCTTGTCTTCCGGGGGCAGCCCCGATACCCAGTTCTGGAAGTCGGGCTTGAGCACGATTTCCTCAATCTCCCGGGGCGAGTAGCCCGCCGCGTACAGGGCCCCCACGATGGCGCCCATGCTGGTGCCGACGATGTAGTCGATGGGAATCCGGTTTTTTTCCAGCTGTTTGAGCACGCCCACGTGGGCCAGACCTTTGGCCCCGCCGCCGCTGAGCACGAGGCCCACTTTCTGGGCCGCGGCCGGTGCCAGGGAGCAGATTGACACCAGGAAAAACAGAAACCAGTAGTAGGGTTTGCGCATATGTTTGGAGGGAAAGCTCACCTGTTGGGCAGCGGCATTCCTACGCAGACGCAGGGTAGGAGTTGTGCTAAACTACGGCGCCAGATTACTCTGGGACTTACGCAAAACCGTTGAATTATCTTTCACGCAGGGTTGAAACGCGGGGTCTCGCAGGGTTTTGTTCCGTTCGCCCTGCGAGACCCCGCGTTTTAACCCTGCATGAGATGACTTTCGCGAACCCGCGCGCAAGTCCTGCAAATAACTGGCGGGGTTACGCAGTTAGAGCTCCCGCGCGCTGGAGAAAGGCTTTTGCCAACTGCCCAAAGGCCGTTTCCAGGTAGCCCGCCGATGCCCTGCGTAACACCAGGCGCTAAGTTAACCCGCGAAGCGGCGCCGCACATTTGGGCATGGATTATCTGGCCCTACGCGAGCGGCCGCGACAGTTTCTGGCCCTGACCAGTCGGTTGCCGGCCGGGTTTGACGACTTGCTCACCGCCTTCGCCCCGGCCTGGGAGCGCTACCACCGCTACCATACCCTGGACGGGGCCAAGCGGCGGTTGCCGGCCCACGCCGAGCGGGCCAACGCTACGCTGGCGGGCAGCGACACGAAGCTCTTTTTTCTGCTCACCTACCTCAAAAGCAACAGCTTGCAGCAGCACCAGGCCGCCAGCTTCGGCGTCTCGCAGACCCGCGTCAGCCGCCTGACTACGGTCCTGCTGGGCGTGCTCACCCAAGTGCTGCGCCGGCGTGGGCTGCTGCCCGTGCGCAACGGGGCTGAACTAGCCCGGCACCTGGCCCAGCACCCGGACCAGGTCTTTACCTAGGATGGGGTTGAGCATGGGGTGCCGCGCAACCCCGACGGCGAAGCACAGGCCGAGGAGTACAGCGCAAAAAAAAAGCTCACCGCCTGAAAAACATGACCTTGTGCGACGATACGCAGTACGTGTACTTTCTCTCCCCCACGGAAGGCGGGCGGGTACACGACAAAAAAATGGCCGACGAGTACGCCCTGCACCTGCCGGCCGGCAGCGTGCTGCGCCAGGATTTGGGCCTGCCGGGCCACGCCCCGGCCGGGGTCGAGATGCCCCACAAAAAGCCGCCGAAGCGGGAGCTGACCTTTTCCCAAAAGCTCTACAATCAGCTGCTGAGCCCCTTGCGCGTCGTCATCGAGCACGCCCACAGTGGGATCAAACGCCTGCGCATGGTCAGCGACACGGTGCGCTTGCGCGGCGAGTGGGTGCGCGACACAGTCATGGTCGTGGCCTGTGGCCTGCACAACCTGCGCGTCCGCAGTCCCCACCGGGTTTATCTCGCGCCCACACCCGCGAAACTCACCCAGATACCCGCATAAGCTTTAATGATTGAGCATTTCCTGACGCGGCTGGCTAGTAAGCGCGGGCGAAGTACACGCGCCGGGCACTGGGCTGACCGGTCAGCATATCCACGCCTTCCTCGTCGGGCTCGGCCAGGGCCAGGCAGCGGATAGTGGCTTTGGTTTCTTCCTTGATGCGCTCCTCGGTTTCGGCGGTGCCGTCCCAGTGCGCCACCACGAAGCCGCCTTCGCCTTCCAGGGCCTGCTTGAACTCCTCGTAGGTATCCACGCGGGTGGTGTGGGTTTCGCGGAAGCGTAGCGCCTTGTTATAAATGTTCGCCTGAATATCGTCGAGCAGGGCGGCCACCGTGTCCACGATGTCGGCTAGGGGCAGGTTCATCTTTTCCTTGGTGTCGCGGCGGGCTACTTCCACGGTGCCGCCTTCCAGGTCGCGCATACCGACGGCAATGCGCACCGGCACGCCTTTGAGCTCCCACTCCGCGAATTTGAAGCCCGGCCGCTCGGTGTCGCGGTCGTCGAACTTCACGCTGATACCGCGCTCCAGCAACCCCTGCTGCATGGGGCGGATACGCTCGGTCAGCTCTTCCAGCTGCCCGGACTTGTAAATGGGCACGATGACGACCTGAATCGGGGCCAGCTTGGGTGGCAGGATCAGACCTTCGTCGTCGGAGTGGGCCATAACCAGCGCGCCCATCAAACGGGTGCTCACGCCCCAGCTGGTGCCCCAGACGTATTCAAGCTGGCCTTCCTTGTTGGTAAACTGCACGTCGAACGCCTTGGCGAAATTCTGCCCCAGGAAGTGCGACGTACCGGCCTGCAGGGCTTTGCCGTCCTGCATCAGCCCTTCAATGCAATAGGTATCCAGCGCCCCGGCAAACCGCTCGTTTTCCGACTTGATGCCTTTCACCACGGGCAGGGCCATCCACTCCTCGGCAAACTGGGCGTAGACGTCCAGCATCTGGCGGGTTTCGGCAATGGCTTCCCCGGCGGTAGCGTGGGCCGTGTGGCCTTCCTGCCACAGGAATTCGGCGGTGCGCAGAAACAGGCGGGTGCGCATTTCCCAGCGCATCACGTTGGCCCACTGGTTGATGAGCAGGGGCAGGTCGCGGTAGCTCTGAATCCAGCCTTTGTAGGTGCTCCAGATAATGGCCTCCGAAGTGGGCCGGATAATCAGCTCTTCCTCCAGCTTGGCGTTGGGGTCGACGCGCAGCTTACCGGGGTTGTCGGGGTCGGTCTGGAGACGATAGTGGGTGACCACGGCGCACTCTTTGGCAAAGCCCTCGGCGTTCTTTTCCTCGGCTTCGAACATGCTTTTAGGCACGAGCAGCGGGAAATAGGCGTTCTGGTGGCCGGTCCGTTTGAACATGTCGTCGAGCTGGCGCTGCATCTTTTCCCAGATGGCGTAGCCGTAGGGCTTGATGACCATGCAGCCGCGCACGGCCGAGTTTTCGGCCAGGCCGGCGCGCTTCACCAACTCGTTGTACCAGAGGGAATAATCTTCACTGCGCTTGGGCAAACTTTTGCTCATAATCGGGGTATCTTTGGTAGGGGGAAAAGGGCCTAAATGTGGTACAGGATTTGCCTGCGTTTCCGGGCACCGTTTCGCCCCCAAATTACGTTAAAATTAAACCGGAGTAAGCGGCGCTGGTCAGACAACCATCCGGCCTCTGTTCCCCTCTTCAGCGTAACGGTTCCCTTGTTCTCTCTCTTCCGGCCCTTTCTATACGCGCAAGCAGCCATGAAAAAGATCCTAACCGCATTCTTACCGGCCCTAACCCTGCTGACGCTGGGCGGTTGCGCCAGTACGTCGCACCTGACGTCTACGGAGGACGACGGCGTGTACTACTCTTCCGCCGACCGAACTACCCGCAACGCTCCGACCGCCACGGCTTCTTCCAGGCAAGCTGATGCGCAGCCTGCGCAGGGCAGCACCACCCAGGCCGGCGACGACGAGGCCCCGAATCCGGAGTACCGTAGCGGTAGCACCGGCCGTTCATCGGGCACGGTCAGCAGCGCGGAGTATTACGATGACGAATATGGCTACGCGGGCCGTATTCGCCGCTTTTACCAGCCCGCGTACCGCGGCTTTGGCCACGGCTACAACGATTTCGCCTACACCGACCC
Organism: Hymenobacter fastidiosus; assembly: GCF_039539565.1. Taxonomy (NCBI): domain Bacteria; kingdom Pseudomonadati; phylum Bacteroidota; class Cytophagia; order Cytophagales; family Hymenobacteraceae; genus Hymenobacter; species Hymenobacter fastidiosus. Next base: position 129,519 of record NZ_BAABDJ010000037.1, read on the forward strand.
CTTCTGGTACAGCGGCGGCTACTCGCCCTACGGCTGGGGACCCGGGTATTACGGGGCTTTCTATGATCCTTTCTATGGCCCTTATGGTAATCCCTTCGTGTATGGAGGCTCCTTTGTCAATATCAACATCGGCTTTGGCCGGCCTTTCTACAACCCCTGGCGTTCCGGCTTCGGCTATGGTTACGGCGGCTATGGATACGGAGGGTTCAACGATGGCTACTGCAACGGCTTCTATAACGGGCTGAACAGCGGCTATGGCCGCAGGTATGGTTCCGCTGAAAGATACTCTGGTCCCCGGCGGGACGGGGCGCGCAGTGCCGTATCATCCTCGGCCGCTCAGCCCGGCAGCAGCCGGGGCCGCATCGAGCAGGGTGGCGTAGCTAACCCCGGCGGAGTTTCGGCTACCAATGGCCTGTCCGGCAATGGTAATGCTGCCCCGGCCGTAGTGCCTGGGCGGGGCCGCATCATACGCAGTGCCGGCGGTAGTGGTACCGCTGTTGATGTTCCGGTTCGGCAGCCGGTACGCGACCAGGTTAACGTAACCCGCGACCTGACCGATCAGCAGATTAAAGAGCGCGAAGGCCGGATCCGGCAAGCGGCGGAGGTTTCGGGGCAATCCGGTAACCCCATGCCGGGCAGCAGTGACGCGGTGGACCAGCCCCGGCTGAACACCGACGCGATGCGGGAGCGCAGACGCACGGTTGATAACGGCAACTCTTCGGGAACCGATGTTTCCCCGGCCACTCCCCGGGATTATGCCCAGCCACGGCGGGGGCGCTACCGTGAAGTAGCGCCGCCCCAGTCCGGAGGCAGCAGTGACCAGCCGCAGCGGCCTGCCCGACAGCGGGTATACCGGGAATCGACTGAGCCCAGCCGGTCCGGTGAGCAGCCGGCGCGGCAGCGTACCTATTCGGAGCCTTCCCGTAGCAACGCGCCTTCGGGCAACTCCAACTCCGGCAGCAACAGCAGCGGTGGGAATAGCGGGTCCCGGGGCCGGGGGCGGATGCAATAAGCCCTGCCCAGCCAATTAACTGAGTGTGAACAGTCGACCAGCGGCTTCCTTTCTTTCCTCGATGAAAAACGTTAAATACTGGCTTGGCCTGGCCCTGACGGGGTGGGCCAGCCACGCCTTTGCCCAGAATGAAACCGACGCGTTGCGGTATTCGCGGATCCAGTTTGGGGGCCCGGCCCGCACCTTGGGTATCGCTGGGGCCAACGTGGCTCTGGGTGCCGACCTGGGCAACCTAAGCAGCAACCCCGCGGGCCTGGGACTTTTCCGCAAGTCGGAATTCAGCTTTACGCCCGGGCTGGGCCTGGGGCAGTTTGACTCCCGCCCTCTTTCGTCCGATAACACGCTGACCGACAATAGCAACAGCTTTCATATTGGCAGCCTGGGAGCGGTCTTCACCGGGCGCCTGGCGGATGAGGATAACAGCTCCGACTGGCGCGCCGCCAACTTTGGCGTGGGCCTGACGCGGATCAATGATTTCAACGTGCGCTACCACTACAATAATACCGTGGACAACAACCGTTCGCTGCTGGCGCGGTTGGGTAATCCCAGTATTATCGACAACAGCCTGGAGGCTACGTACACCGATATCGACGAACAATACGACAACGAGGATTACTACTCGCTCGATGGGCTGGCTTATGGCGCGGGGCTGACGGGATACTACGAAGACCAACGCGGTAACGACTCGTTGGGAGCAGTACGGCGGATTGGACCAATTCTGCAGAACGAAGTGGTACTATCCACTGGCTCCCAAACGCAGTTCGATCTGGCTTTCGGGACTAGCTACCGCGACAAGCTCTACCTGGGAGCAGCCCTGGGCATCGTTTCCACCCGCTACAACGAAACCCGCACCTTTCAGGAAAGGGAAGCCAACGACCCCACCAACGCCACGGCCTTTACCAGCCTGACGCGTCGCGACCAGGTTGAAACCCGGGGTAGTGGGGTGAATCTGCGCGTGGGCGCTATTTACCGTCTGCACGATGCCGTTCGCTTGGGCGCGACCATCCAGACGCCCACCTTTATGCGCCTGACGGATAACTATTCCACCTCGTTTGACACCCAGTTCAGCCGCGCCCCGCGGACCAATTTTGGGACTTCGGGTTCGGTCCGGTCACTGCCCAGCGACTATACCTACTCCCTGACTACTCCCTTCCGGGCCTCGGGCGGGGCTGCCGTCACGATTGGTAAGTATGGCTTCCTGACGGGTGATGTGGAGTATGTAAACTACAGCCAGGCCCGGCTGGGTGGCGACAAGGAAACCAACAACAACGACACCTTCGACGCGGAAAACAACGCCTCGAAAACCTTGTATGGCTCGGCCGTGAATCTGCGCTTCGGCGGGGAGGCCCGGCTCGATATTTTCCGGCTGCGCGCTGGTTATGCCCGTTACGGCGACCCGTATAAAGCCAATGAGTTTGACCGGACCCGGCAGTTTTTTACCGCTGGGGTAGGGTTACGGCAGGGCAAGTTCTTCCTGGATGCGGCGAGTGTGTATGCCCTGGAAAAGCGTTACGACCAATCCTATTCCCTGGCTGACCAGGCCGCTCCGGTCATCAACGTCAATGGTAACCGGTACACGACTTCCGTCACTATCGGCACCACTTTCTGAGCCTGGGCTTATCCGTTAAACAAAGGGCTGCTCCAAACGGAGCAGCCCTTTGTTTGGCCTTGTTCCGGCCCCTTACTTCGTGATTCGAACCTGCAAAAGCACGGTGGGAACCGGGGTGGTAAGGAGAATATCCTGCACGTAGAGGAGGCCGGATTTCTGGTCTTTGGTCCGGAAGGCGTAGACCTTGCCTTTGGCTATAGGGTCGGTATGAGTGAGTGGGGGAGTGGCCGGCGTTCCGAATGCGGCAATCAGCTCTCCGCTGGTATCAGCCCCGTCGAAGCCGGTTTTATCAAGCGTAGTGGTGCGGAACTCGGTGGGCCGGGTGGTCCATTTCGGCACATGCGTAACCAGCGCATCGTTGGGGGCGGCCAGGTAGATACCACTTTGATTGGCCACGTACACGACGTCGACTATATTCCGGGCATCTGCGTTGGCTCGCACCGTGTAGCGGGGCAAAGTCAGGCCCGGCAGCAGGGCCAGAAAGCTGCGGCGGTTGCCGTTGCCATTGGGAGCCTGCAACTGAGCCGTATAGCCGTGGTAGGCGTTGGCCGAGTCGTTGTTGCGCACCTGCAGGCGAAATCCCCGGCGCACGGTATTGCCCCCGGCGTCTTCGGCCTCAAACCGCCACTGCTCCCGGCCGGAAGTGGTACGGGCGTTGAACGTGGTTTGCAGCACAAAATCCTTCGTCGTGATGGCGGAGTCGAGGTAGGTGAACTCCCGGTCGGCCGGGACACTGCCGGGCACGAAGCCCTGAGGATAGCTTACGGGGTTTTTGAGGGGAGTATAGGTTACCAGAATGCGTACGCGCCGCAGGGGAACCTCCGCATCCCGGGTATCGGCATACAGCTTGAAGGTCAGCGTGTCGCCGGGGCGGGTATCGTCGCGGTTGAAGCTGACGTAGCGGCCGCTGCCCACCAGATCGAGGCGCGGCCCCGCATTTTGCTTGGAACAGGCCGTCAGCAGGCTGAGCAAAGACGGGACAATAAGAAGCAGTCGGTAGCGCATAGGGAGCAAAGGTGGGGAGAAGCCGGGAAGTTTCCTGCCAACAGCCTGGTTGCCGCCGCAGGCCCGGGTAAACCATCGACGTTGGCCAGCCCGAATCAAACCCACTAACCCAGGTAACGCCTGGTAGGGGCCGGTATTTCACCCGCCTGCCTCCACCGGCCCATCATACCGGCTTTTCCGACATTGGGTCTAGGCTCCGCCGTAAGCTCCGCCGGGGCGCAATAAAATGCCTTACGAGGCGGTTGTTTCGGTGGTTTTTCCGTAGAATGCCTCCATGCGCATGCTTAAGATCAAACCCTGCCTCCTGCTGGGGGGCTTCCTGCTGGCTGGTTTAGGGAGTTGCCAGACGGAGAAGCCAGTCCGTTCGGAACCAGCCGCGCCGGTAAACCCGGCGCCTGCCCTGAACGACTCATTGCCCGCAACGCCGGCAACGGGACAGGCCGTTTCCCGTTCCTGGCACCGGCTGGCGCATCGCACCAATCCCAACGCCCCGTTGGTCTACCGACGAGGAACCCTGCGGCCGTCGGCAACCGATACCACGGCCCCGCCACCCTCCGAAGCGCGGCTGCATGATCTGACCCTGAAGGCCAGCGAGTATTTCCGGATCGACCCTACCCAACCGGCGGAAGTTCACGGCCGCGAAGGCACTATCGTCCGCCTGCCGGCGCAGATTCTGGTGGATGCGCGGCAGGTGCCGGCCGCCGGTCCCGTGTGGATAGAGCTGAAAGAGTGCTACACGCTGGCCGACATGCTGCTGTCGAACCTGTCCACGGTGACTGCCGCCGGCGACCTGCTCGATTCGGGGGGGATTGTGCTGGTGCGGGCTTCGGCCGCCGGGCAGCCGTTGCAGGTAGCCGCGGGGCAGGCCTTCCAGCTGGAGGTTCCTTTTTCGCGGCGACAAAAAGGCATGCGGCTGTTTTATGGCAACGGCAACCGGCGTCAGTCCCCTACGCATTGGGTGGCGGCCGGCCCCACCAACCGTCAACCGGCCCAGGAAACTATTGCCACTCAGGCCACCCGGATGCCCAGCTACGGCAATGGTCCGGCCGATATCAACCGGCTGATCCGGTATCCGCCGGCCGCGCAGGCCAACAAAACCGAAGGCCTGGTATACGCTTCCTTCGTGGTTGATGAGGCCGGGCAGGTGGTGGCGCCCACTATTCTGCGCGGCATCGGCGACGGCTGCGACGAGGAAGTGCTCCGGGTACTGCGCCAGACCTCCGGCCACTGGACTCCCGCGCAGCAGGGCGGCGAATTCGTGAAAGTGAAGATGATGCTGCCCATCCGCTTCTCCTTTCAGCCGGGGCAGATAACTGCTGCAACGGCTCAGGACGCGACTATTCCGGTCGATACGGTACCGGCTCCCGCCGATGACAGCCCGGAGGAAGTCGCTGCCGTGGAGCCGGCCGCCGACCATTACGCCTTTCCGGCTGACCGACTGGGGTGGCTGACCTGTGAGCGGGTGTGGCGCCCCGGGGGGCCGCCGGTGGCTTTCACGGCTACCGCGGCAGCTGAGCCGACGACCAGCGTGCATCTCGTATTTCAGGCAAGTAATACCATCGTGCCGGGTCAGCCCCAGGCCGATGGCTACCATTTCGCGGGGGTGCCCGCCAACCAGCCCGCGGTGGTGGTAGGCGTGCAGTACCGGAATGGCACGCCGTATCTGGCACTACGGCAAACCATCACCGGGCAGTACCCGGCCGAAGACCTGGAGTTCCGGGAAACGACCCTGGCCGAGCTGGAAAAGGCCCTGGCAAAGCTGGAGTAGCCTTACAGCTTCACGCACACGTTCTGCGCTTCGGTGAAAAACCGCAGCGCTTCCAGCCCGCCTTCGCGGCCTACGCCGGAGTTTTTCATGCCCCCGAACGGCGTACGCAGGTCGCGCAGCAGCCAGGTATTGATCCAGACCACGCCGGCGTGCAGCGCGTGGGCAACCCGGTGGGCCCGGTCCAGGTCGCGGGTCCAGACGGTGGCCGACAGGCCGTAGTCGGTGCCGTTGGCCCATTCCAGCGCTTCGGCTTCCGTGTCGAAAGGCGTCAGGGTGACCACGGGTCCGAATATTTCTTCGCGGTTGGTGCGGCAGTCGGGGGCCAGGCCTTCAAACACCGTGGGCTGGAGGAAGTAGCCCCCGGCGCAGCGCCCTGCCAGCTGCACGCGCTGCCCGCCCGCCAGCAAGGTGCCGCCTTCCTGCCGGGCCAGCTCGATGTAGGCCTGTACTTTCAGCAAATGAGCCTCGCTTACCAGCGCGCCCTGCCTGGTGTCTTCCTGCTGCGGGTCACCCACGGTGAGACCAGCTACGCGGGCCAGAAAAGCGGTTTTGAACTGCTCGTACACGGGCCGCTCAATAAAGATGCGCGACCCGCAGAGGCAAATCTGCCCCTGGTTGCTGAAGCTGGACTGCACGCTGGTACTCACGGCCGCCGCCAGGTCGCAGTCGGCAAAAATGACGTTGGGGTTTTTGCCGCCCAGCTCCAGCGAAAGCTTTTTAAACATCGGGGCCGCCGTACGGGCAATATGCTCGCCGGTCTTGGTGCCGCCCGTGAAGCTGAGGGCTTTTACCAATGGGTGCTCTACAATGGCCTGCCCCGCGCCCGGCCCGGTGCCGTGCACGATGTTGAGCACGCCCGCGGGCAGCCCGGCTTCCTGGCACAGCTCCGCCAGTAAAAAAGCCGTGGCGGGCGTAATTTCCGAGGGCTTGGCCACCACGCAGTTGCCGGCGGCCAGCGCGGGGGCAATTTTCCAGGTGAAGAGGTAGAGCGGCAGGTTCCAGGGCGAAATGCAGCCCACCACGCCCAGCGGGTGACGCACCGTATAGTTCAGAGCCACGCCTTCCTGGAAGTGGGTTTCGGAAGCGAAGTGCCCGATGCCGGTGCCGAAGAAGGCGAAGTTGCTGGCCGCCCGCGGAATATCCACCACCCGGGCCAGGGCCACGGGCTTGCCATTATCCTGACTTTCGGCCTGGGCCAGCCGCTCCAGATCCCGCTCAATCAGCCCGGCAATACGCACCAATAGCTGCCCCCGCTTTTCGGCCGCCAGGGCGCGCCAGGCCGGAAAAGCGGCCTGAGCGGCGGCTACTGCCAGCTGCACGTCGGCGGCGTCGGAATCCGGAATCCGGCCGTAGACCTGCCCGGTGGCGGGGTCGATGTTGTCGAGGTAGCGGCCGGCGATGGGAGCCACGAACCGGCCGTTGATGAAGTTTTGAATCTGGAGCATGAGGATGGCGGCAAAGGCGGAGGTGGGGCCCGGCAAAGCTACGCAAAGCCGGGGCCGGCCCGCTTGGGGGCTTGTTTTCCAGCCTCCGGGCGTCAGCGTCAGCGGGCGCAGTCCGAACGGCTACTTCCGCGGGAGGGGAACTTCGTCAGCGGCCTGGATGGTGGTGCGCTCCAACAGGATAAACTGCGCATCTTCATACACCACCCGGATGGTGGGCCGGGTGCGGAGGCGGGCTAGCTGCTGCATTTGCTCTTCAACACTTAGTGGCCAGGAGGTCTCCTTAGTGGGATGCCGCAGCAGCGCGATATACCGGGCATCGCGCAGCACCGGGAAGTGGTAGAGCTTGCTCCGGTCGGTCAGCCAGGGGGCCAGGTTCGACTGCGCGCTGAGTGCGGCTTCTGCGGGAATGCGGGCCAGGGCGGTGTGCAGGGCCGCCACGTTGAGCGGGCTGCGGTAGTGACGGCGGCTCAGGAAGTTGGTGTTTTCCCGGTTGTACCACTTGCTTTGCCGCCCGTACAGGGTCCCGATGGTCGTCAGAGCGGCCAAAACGAGTGTTATGACCAGATAGCGCCGCCGGGTGGCCGGGGGCCGCTGCCGGCTGGTTTCCGCTACGGCCAGGGCCAGCAAAGGGGCAAACTCGATGGAATACTGCCCATTGATGCCCCAGAGGCCGTAGTCGTTGGCCAGCAGCTTCTGGGCCAGCACGGGCACCAGCATCAGCAGATACCAGGGCCGCCACACCAAGGCCACACCCCCCGACAGCAGCAGGACGCCCCACATTTCCAGCTTGATGTAGTCGTATGCCGGGTCACCGGTGATGTTGACCAGCAGGCTCTGGACCAGCTGCTGCGGGTGGAGCACCAGCTGACCCGCAATGGCGGGTAGCGAAGTGCCCAGGTGCTGGTAGCGGATCAGCTGCTGAAAGGGCCGGTGGGCGTAGTCGAGTGCCGGCATCAGCCACTTGGTTACCAGCCCGAAATATACCACTGCGCCCAACGCGCCCAGCAGGGCCACCAGCACCAGCTGCCGCTGCCGGCGGTATTGCCACGCCGCGCCCAGGGCCACGGCGGCGGCCAGCAGCGCCATATTTTCCTTGCTGATGAGCAGCAGCCCATAAGTCAGCGCGACGCCGGCCCAGCGCCGCTCGCGGAACCAGTGCAGCAGCCACGGCAGCATCATCGCCCCAACTACGTTGTCGTGGTAGTCGAAGCTGAGCGCGGAGTAGATTCCCCAGATGCTGTAGAAGTAAGCCAGGATCAGGTTGGCCTCAGGCAGCGGGGCGCCCTGCCCACGGGCAAACACCCAGACGCCGCGGCCGCCCAGCAGGATGGCCCCCAGCTGGACGAGCAGCAGCGTCCAGGAGCCAAACAGCCAGTACAGCGGGGCCACCAGCACCGGAATCAGGGTGAAGTGGGCCGAGAAAAAGCTGGTCGGGGCCGAGTCGGTGAGCAGGGTGGTCAGCGGGGCCCGCAGCTGACTCAGCTCCCGCAGCGCGTGGCTGGCCATGCCCAGGTCGAGGGCGTATGTGCGGAAGTTGTAGTGGTTGACCAGGGAAATGGCCGCGAAAATAACGCCGAATCCCAGGTGCAAAGCCCACTGCGTCGGTTGGCCGGCCAGCCGGGGCTGGCTTTGGGCAGCCGGGGAGACAGAAAATAACGACACGGGGCGCGGCATTCGGGAGGGCAAAAGCAGGGAAAGTACGCGGGCCAGGGAGGCCAGGCCGGAAAGTGCCTAAGCGGAATGACCGATGCCTGACTGCTGCAGCGGTGGCGGAGCGGCACCCACCGGAATATTGGTATCCGAGATGATGTAGAGCGGCCGCTGGCGCACGTTGGCGCTGAGGCGGGCAATGTATTCGCCGATGATGCCCACGGCAATAAGCTGCACGCCGCCCAGAAACAGGATGCTGACCATCAGCGACGCCCAGCCGGGCTCGTACTCATGGCTCACAAAGCGGGCGTATAAGGTGTAGAGCATCACCAGAAAAGCCAGCCCCGACACGAGAAAGCCGCCGATGGTGGCCGCTTTCAGGGGCGCGTCGGAGAAGCCCGTGATGCCGTCCAGGGCCAGCCGGATCATCTTGCGGTAGGTGTAGCCGGTTTCGCCGCCCGCCCGTTCCGCCCGGTCGTATTCGAGGTAGGTCTGGCGGTAGCCGATCCAGGAAATCTGGCCCCGGATAAACTTATTCTGCTCCGGCATCAGCTTGAGGGCATCGACCACCTTGCGGGAGATAATGCGGAAGTCGCCGGTATCGACGGGGATGGAAATGTTGGTGATGCTGGCCAGGAGGCGGTAAAACAGCTTGGCCGTGAGCTTCTTGGCCGCGCTTTCGCCCTGGCGGGAGCGGCGCTTGGCGTACACCACCTCGTAGCCGTGCTGTAATTTCTGATACAGGTCCGGAATCAGCTCCGGCGGGTCCTGCAGGTCGGCATCAATGATGGCCACGGCCTCGCCCGCCGCCAGGTCCAGCCCTGCCGTAACGGCAATCTGGTGGCCAAAATTGCGGCTGAAGTCGATGTAGCGCACCCGGGGGTCGCGGGCCGCCAGGTTCTGGATCAGGGCCAGCGACCGGTCGCGGGAGCCGTCGTTGATAAAAATAAGCTCGTAGCGCAGCTGCATCGGCTCCAGCACGCCGCTCAGGCGGGTAAAGAGCGCGGCAATGTTTTCTTCCTCGTTGTAAATCGGGATGATGACGGAAAGGTCGACCGGGTGGGATGGCACAGACATAGAGGACAGATTTTCTAAACAGGCTTACGGGCCAGCGCGAACGTGCTGATGCCGACGGGCAGGTTCACGTGGCGCAGCAAGCGGTTTTCGCACCGCAACAGCGTGAGCAGGGCCCCGTTCAGGATGCCGGGCAGCACCTGCAGGTCACCGGAAGGAGGGCTTTGGGACGTGGGCCGCAGGCGCTGCACCAGCCGCACGATGGCGGCGGGCAGAAACAGGGCCGAGTTCCAGTACGACTGGCGCTGGGTATGCAGGCCCGCCCTTGTCAGGCTCTGGCGCAGCTGCTCCGCGGAATAGCGCCGGAAATGATGGTTGACCACGTCGTGGTCGCTCCACAGCAGCTGAAAGGCCGGCACAAACACCAGCAGGCAGCCCCCGGGCCGCAGCACCCGCAGCCATTCGCGCAGGGCCTGCTGCTCGTCTTCGATATGTTCGAGCACGTCGGAGGCTACTACGACGTCGAAGGCGGCCGTCGGGAAACTAAGCCGGGCGCCATCCATAACCTGCACGTTGGGCACCTGCCGCCGCCGGGCCAGGGCAATAGCGGGCGCACTCAGGTCGATGCCGGTGAGGTTGGTATAGCCTTCGTGCCGGAGGCGCTGCAGCAGCGGCCCCCCGGAGCAGCCCACTTCCAGCAGGGCCGTATCCTTGGCGAGATTCAGATCCTGCACCAGCGAGAATATAAAATCCCGGCGCGACTGAAACCACCAGTGCTGTTCTTCCAACTCATGATAGGTGGTCTCGTAAGCTAAATCCATTTGGTAAAGGTATCGGATTGATGGTAGTCCGGCGGCCCCGGGCCAGGGTGGGCGCGCCGCCGGGCAGATTTTCTTCCGGGACTGGCCCGCTTCAGCGGCCCAGCGGATAGCCGTTCAGAACGGGCTGCCGCCGCGTATCGAGCCAGTACACGTCCGTGTCAGCCGGTCGGATCAGCAGGTCGTCGGCCAGCAGGTCGCGGTTGTAGTAGCGGACCTCCAGGCCCGTCACGCCGGGCCGCACGCGAACGGGCACGACCATGCGAAACCAGTCGCCATCGATTTCCATCGACAGGCGGCCGTCCGCGTTTTGTTCGTCCACCACTTCCTGCTGGCGGTATTGCCGCACCTGTAGCCCGCCGGTCCCATAATCAGTTTTGGCATTGATCCACACGCTCACTTCGTAGCGGCCGGTGTCGGCCGGCGGGGGTACCGGGCCGCGGTAAAGCACCGACCACTGTTCTTTGGGCTCGTGAAAGGCCCCCGCTGCCAAGCGGCCGCGCCGGTCGGGGCTTTGGCCGAACGATTCGCGTACGACGCCTTTGGGCGTGGTTGCATATAGTCCGCCTGGCCGCACCGCCAGCTGCGGCAGCAGTACCCGCGCTTTCGCCCGCTCCCGGGCCAGCCCGGTGGCCCCCAGGGCTGCCAGCGGCAGCTCGTACAGCTTAGCCTCGGGGGAGGACACCAGTAGCCGGGAGATGCTGACCAGCCGCTGCTCTTCCGGCGTGAGCACATCCGGCGTTACCAGCAGCAGAATAGGCTTGCGCGAGGGAAAGTCGTTGAGGAGGGGCTTTTCCACCAGGGGGCTGCTCAGCAGCTGCACGTGCCGGAGCATCTGCTCAACGGAAGGCCGGGAAACGTAGGTGGCCAACTCCGGCAACCCGGTGGCCAGCGCCAGCTTGTGGGCCTGGAATACGGAGTTGGCGGAGCCACTGAGGTCAATCTTATCCGTGCCCTTGTTCATGTAGGGCAAGGGCAGAATGGCCTGGAAATCGGAAGGCCGGCGGCCGGCCCAGCTGAGCTGCGGGGCCAGACTGGTGCCCGGGTCCATGAAAGCCCGGGCCCCGTAGCCCTGGGCTACTTCCGCGGCTTTGGTGGAAATATTGATCCACGCTTCGGCGCCCCAGATAATTAACAGCAGCGGAATCCAGGGCAGGGCCCGGAGCGGAATACCCCGCTGCCGCTGGTAGCGCGCCAGCCGGTACAGATAGTAGGCGACAAAAACGCTGCACGCGTAGTAGAACGGCCAGGCAAACCGGCCCAGGGCCCGGAACTGCTTGAGGGGCCCCGTATAGTCGAGCAGGCCCTCAAGCCCCGGCAGAATGAATGGCAGACCAAGGGAAAAAAGCAGCAGGAGCGCGGCGGCCCACATGCCGGTGTATAAGCTAGCCGGTACGCCCTGGCCCAGACCGCGGCGCTGGCGGCGCCGTTTGCCCCACTGCCACACCAGCCGCAGCCCCGCCACGGCCAGTACGCCCGTGCAGACCAGCCCGATATAAGAGGAGGCCTCGAAGCTGATGTCTTTGGTATGGAAAAGCCCGGCCCATAAGGGCCGCAGCGGCGCCAGCGCGGGCGTAAAAACGCCGCCCGGGGTAGCCATATACACCAGAAAGCCGAACGGATTGGGCGGCCGGTCAGTGATAGGGTCAGTGGCCCAGAGCCAGCCCCGGAACAAGAGCAGGGGCAACAGCGCCGTCAGGGTCATGCGCCAGAGCAGTGCCAGGGGCCGGGGCCGCTGGAAGAACAGCACCACCGCGTGGGCCAGCAGCAGAAAGCAGCCGCAGGCGAGGAAATACAGCATCACCGCGCCCATCAGCAGGCTGCTCACCCCGAACAGCACATACCACCGCCACTGCTGCGGCGCTTCCTGCATCCGGATGATGAAGTACCAGAGCAGCGGCATAAAGCACGCGTAGCTCAGCGACATATGCCCCCCGAGCCGCTGCACCTGGGGCGACAGAAACCCGATAATCAGGGCCGTGAGCACCGCGTACCAGATGGCCAGGCCCAGCCGGCGCAGGATGGCGTACAGCACGGGCGGGGTAGCCCACAAGCTCAGCAGCGCCAGCAGGTTCGTGATGCCTATCGTGTGCTTGGCGGCCGGGATGCCCAGGTGCTGCAGCCCGGCGATGCTCCAGGCAATAAGCGGTTGCAGGTTGGGGTAGTTGACGTTCTCGCCGAACGGGTAGTTCATGCCCGAGAAATGCTGGCCGGAGTCGTAGAGAGCGTAGTAGGCCGTGGCAAAGTAGCTCTGGATACCGTCGCCGCCGGCCTGGAAAAAGTAGTCGTCCGGGTTGGCCAGCACGGGGCCGAAGAAAGCCACCAGCAGTCCGGCGCTAGCCAGGGCCACGATGAGCAGACCCAGCCAGTGGGCATTGCGACGCAATAGAATCATACTAGGAACACAAGTCAGATACTTCCGGCGCAGCCGGAATAAAACAGGGAGGCGTAAATGGCGGCGAAGGTTACCGCTACGAAGGTCAAAACTACGGTATGCGGACCATAATAATCCTTACTATATCCTGCGGTCAACCTATATTTGCCCGGAAAACCCGCCATTTATCCCGCCCGCTTTGTTATGCACCGCTCATTATTCCGGATTGTAACTGTGGGAGTGGCGGCCGGCTTGCCTGATTGCGAAAAGACCGCAGTCCGCTATACCCGCCCCGACGCTTGGTCGGGCGCGACACTCTTCTGACGCTCGGGCCCAACCGCCCGGGCCTGGCTCAACCCCGGCCCGGCGGCTATTCCAGGCAAATTGATTTTTTACAAGCTCACTTCTTTTTACCCCAATGCGCATTCTCTCCTCTTCGCTTTCTTTTCTGTTTGTTGGTGTGCTGCTCGTCGGCTGTGGTGGCTCCGATACGGCCGTTAAGGACGATAAAACCCTGGTAGACACCAACTTCGATAACCTGGTGGGCTGGGTGGATAACGCCAGCGGCTCGTTAAGCAAAAAATTCGCGCACAGCGGCAAATATTCCCTTACTGTCGGCGGGGGCACGGAGTACGGCGGCGCCGCCTTCCACTCGCCCCTGGGCCAGATCACCGCTACCAAGCCCCGGAAGCTGACGCTGCACGGCTGGGTCAGAACCGATGAGCCCAACACACCCGCGCAGCTGGTGGTGCAGGTGACCAAGCCGGGAACCGACGAGAAAGTGTTCTGGAAAGGACTGCCGCTGTCGGCGGGCAGCAAGCCCGGCGAGTGGACCGAGCTCAAAGCGGACCTGGTACTGCCCGAAAACGTGGCCAACGACCAGATTCTGGGCGTCTACCTGTGGGGCAACAGCGCGGGCAAGCCCATCTTCCTGGACGATCTGACCATCGTCAGCGCGGAATAACGGCGGCCGGCCCGGCCCGCTACCACTTCCGGCCTGCCGGCTGGTCTGGCGCAAGGGCTTTACCACCAGCCGCTACCGGTATGGCCTACGCCGACCGGTAGCCGCCGATACTTTAGTCTTCGTCTTGCTTTGAAATCTATGCGACTCCGGTACGTTGTTTCCCTTGGTTTGGCGAGCCTGTCGCTGATGGTTTCCTGTAAGTCGGAGGTCCCGGTCACGACGGGCGAGGGTAGTCTGCTGGCCAACGATTTCGAGGCCAGCGCCGGGTGGAACGACGTCCAGGAGGGCTTGCTTACAACCGACAAGGCGCACTCCGGCCGCTGGTCTGTTCAGACCAACCCGGGGATTCCCTTCAGCTACACCTACGTGCGGCAGCTCGACCGGCTCGACCCTAAGCTGACCCGGGCCTATGAGCTGCGGGGCTGGGCGCTGCGGGCCAGTACGGGGAGCACGGCGCGCCTGGTGGTGCAGGTAACCAGGAGCCGCACCGATACTGCCAAAGTGTTCTACCGCACCCTTGATATCGGGAAGGTGGTCAAGTCGTTTAATAAGTGGCAGGCCGTAACGCTGCCCGTGACGCTGCCCGCCACCGCTGCCGCCACCAACGAGGTGAAAATATACCTCTGGAACGATCAGGCCACGGCCCCGACGTACGTCGATGACCTGCAGCTCACGGCGGTAGCTGCCAACTAGCACTACCTATGTCCCAATCTCCTGAAGCCGGGGTAGTCTCCGGCCCCCGGGCTCCCTGGAGTGCTCTGGCCCTGGCGGGGCTGTTTATTCTGATGGTGCAGGCCCGCCTGTGGGCGCCCTACTGGGATACGCACAACGTGCAGGCTATCCTGACCTGGGACGTAATGGGCTACTACCTGTATCTGCCGGCCCAGTTCATCTACCACGACCTGTCGCACCTGACGTTCGCGCCCGACATCATGCGCGAGTACCAGCCCAGCAGTGGGTTCTACCAGGCCTTTCAGGTGCCCGGCGCGGCCGAGGGCACGCTGGTGATGAAGTACACCTGCGGCCTGGCGCTGCTGTTCACGCCGTTTTTCTGGCTGGGCCACTGGGCCGCCGGGCTGGCAGGCTACGCTCAGGATGGCTTTTCGGCCCCCTATCAGATAGCCATTGCCTTTGGGGGTCTGCTCTACGCGCTGCTGGGCCTGGGAATCTTGCGCCACGTGCTGCTGCGCTACTGCTCCGACCTGCTGACGGCGGCGGTGCTGGTGCTGCTGGTGCTGGGGACCAATTACCTGCAATACGCCGTTTTCGACGGGGCCATGGCCCACAACTACCTGTTCACCCTCTACGCCCTGCTGCTGGGGCTGGTGATCCGGTGGCACGAGCGGCCCCACTGGAAATGGGCTGCCGCCATGGGCCTGGTGTTGGGCCTGATGATTCTGATCCGGCCCACGGAGGCCGTGGCGGGGCTGCTGCCCGTGCTGTGGGGGGTAGGCTCCGTCGCCAGCGCCAAAGCCAAGCTCCGGCTGCTGCTCCGGCGCTGGCCCGACGTGCTGCTGCTGGGTTTATGCCTGCTTCTGGGGGTGCTGCCGCAGCTGCTGTACTGGAAGTGGGCTACCGGTCACTTCCTGTTCTATAGCTACCAGGAGCAGACGTTCAGCTTCCTGCGGCCGCACGTGCGGCAGGTGCTGTTCAGCTACAAAAAGGGCTGGCTGCTGTATACTCCCCTCATGCTGCTGCCACTGGCGGGCCTGGTGGTGCTGTGGCGACGCAACCGGGCCGTGGCCGTGCCCGTGCTGGCCTACTTTCTGATCAATCTGTGGATTGTATCGGCCTGGGATATCTGGTGGTACGGCGGCAGCATCGGCCAGCGGGCCCTGGTGCAGTCGTATGCCGTGCTGAGCCTGCCACTGGCTTACCTGCTGCATTGGGTGACCGAGCAGCGGCCGCGGCCCGTGTTGCAGCTGGCCTTTCTGGGGCTGGTAGTGCTACTGGTCGACCTGAACCTGTTTCAGCACTGGCAGTACATGAGCTCCATCATTCACCCCGAAGAAATGACGCCCAGCTACTACTGGGCCATTTTCAACAATGCCCAGCCCACCCAGTCCGATTATGCCCGCCTCGACGTGCCCGCGCATTTGCCGGCGGCCGAGTGGAAGTACGACCGCCGCACCCTGGGTAAGCTGGATTTCGACGCCGAGCCCGTTTCGGCCGCAACCGGCATCACCGCTGAATTCGGCTACTACAGCAAACAGTCGTTCCATTCCGATGCCGGCCATCAGTACGGCCCGGCGCTGCTGCTGAAAGCGGGGGAGGCCCGGGTGGCGCCCGGGCAGTGGCTGCGGGCCTCGTGCCAGGTGTATTCCGACTACGGGGCCTGGAACTCCAAGCTGGTGCTGTCGGTAGATCGGGCCGGTAAAACGGTGCAGTGGTACGGCATGCGCCTGCAAAACAAGCTGAGTGCGAACCGCCGCTGGAATCAGGTCTGGTTCGACGTTCCGCTGCCCGCCGACGCGCAGCCCGACGATTTGATCAAGCTCTTCGTGCTCAATGAGAATGGCTCCCCCAGCTTTATCGACGATGTGCAGGTGGAAGCGCTGACGCTGAAAGAGCCGCCGGCCGTAAGCGCCCGCTAGCTCCGGGGCGGTATCCGGGCGGCACCAGTGGGAGCGAAGCGGCGGGGAAACTGGTGGGCACTGGCGCCTAGGCCCGGGCGGTGCGCACGACCTCAAAGCGCTTTTTCAGGCGCAGGATCTGCTTTTCGAACAGCTCGTAGGAAACCGCCGATACGGCCACGGTGAGCAGCACGATGATGACCACCCGCAGGTACGGGTTGTACTCGTTCGGCGGGAAGCTGTCCAGGGGGAAGTTATCATCGAAGGAAAAGATGATGGGGCTGTGGTACATGTACAGGCCGTAGGAAATCTTCCCCAGGTAATCGACCACCCGCTGCACGGCGGCCGGCGCGGTCGGCGTCAGCTCGTTGAAGACGACGTAGCTGAAAATAAGCATCAGCGGGGCTACGTAGAGATATTTCTTGAAAGCGGCCAGGTGGGTGGTGCTGAAATCGGAGCCGTCGATAATGCTCAGCAGCAGCCCGAGGAAAAGCCCGGCGGCGGGCAGCAGCCACGGGGCCAGCTGCAGCCGGATGGGCTGGGTGAAGTGCCGCCACGCCAGCAGCCCGCCCAGCGCCAGCAGGTCGCAGCGGCTCAGCGTATGACAGTAGATCGTCATCCAGTTGCCTTCCACCGTGAGCGACAGCGTGGCGTAGATGCGAAAGGCAATGCTCAGGACCACGATACCGCCGAACAGCGCCGGCAGGCGACGAGTGGGCAGCAGGAGCACCAGCAGGGGAATAACCAGATAAAACTGCTCCTCGATGCACAGCGACCAGAGGGGATTGAGTGTCGCTACCGTCCAGTTGTTGGTTTCAATCATCCAGAAATTACCCCAGAAGTAGAGGTAAGGCCGGAAGTCGATTTCGGGGTGGGCATCGGCGTGCAGCCACCAGGCCACGCCCACGATCAGAAAATACAGCGGGAAAATCCGCAGGGCCCGTCGCACGTAGAAGCGCGGCAGGCTGATGGTGCCCGTGCGGGATTTTTCGGCCAGCAGCAGGTACGTAATCAGAAAGCCGCTGATGAGCAGAAAAAAATCGACGCCGACCGGCAGGTTGTGCAGCACCTTGCCTACCGAGCGGGGCAGCTGGCGTAGCTCGGCCAGGCCCAGGGTGCTGTGGTAGATAACAATGGCCAGGGCCGCGAAACAGCGGAGCGAATCCAGCCCCGTGAATTGCACGGCCGGTCGGGCGGCCACATCGGGCGTAGCAGTAGCGGACTGCAGCGGCATAAGCAGGCGGGGAAAGATGGGGGATGAGCCGGGGAGCGGCGACGAGGTATGACTAGCCGAACAGGCCGTATTTCAGAATGCAGTAGATGGCCCGGACTCCGTCGCGCCAGCCAATCTTCTTGCCCTCGGCGTAGGTGCGGCCGTAGTAGCTGATGCCCACTTCATAGATGCGCACATTGGGCACCCGCGACACTTTCGCCGTTACTTCGGGCTCGAAGCCGAACCGCTTTTCCTCCAGCGTCAGACCCTGAAGAATGTCGCGGCGGAACAGCTTGTAGCAGGTTTCCATGTCCGTCAGGTTCAGGTCGGTGAACATGTTCGACAGAAAGGTAAGCACATTGTTGCCGATGCTGTGCCAGAAAAACAGGATGCGGTGCGGGTTGCCGCCCATGAAGCGGGAGCCGAAGACCACGTCGGCGAAGCCCCGCAGAATAGGCTTGAAGAGCACGTTGTACTCCTCCGGATCGTACTCCAGATCGGCATCCTGAATGATGACGTAGTCGCCGGTAGCCTCCCGGATGCCGGTGTGCAGCGCGGCCCCTTTGCCCTGATTCACGCTGTGGTGCAGCAGGCGCAGCCCCATTTCGGGGTAGCGGGTCGTGTACGCCGCAATGACTTCGGCCGAGTTGTCGGTCGAGCAGTCGTTTACCAGAATGATTTCCTTCTGAATGTTATGGACCAGCTTCAGCTCGCGCAGCAGATCGAGAATCTGGTGGATGGTGCGCGCTTCATTATAAACCGGAATAATGATGGAGATGGTGTCGAACTTAACCAAAATGCAGCGGGCGTTAGGAAGAAACGGGTAAAAATAAGCCGGAATATACTGCCGGGCACTATGCCTGGGTGCTCACCGCGGCATTCGGGGCCGTGGGCATTTTAGAGGCTGCCCGTGCGGCCGCCATCCACGGGCAGGTTGATGCCGTTGAGGTAGCCCGCCGCCGGCGATGCCAGGAAGGCGACGGCCTGGGCTACTTCCGCCGCCTGCCCGAAGCGCCCGGCCGGAATCAGCCGCAGCATACCGGCCTCAATATCCTGAACCGATTGTCCGGTCTGCGCCGCTTTTTTGTCGATCAGGGACGTGTGGCGCTGGGTGAGGGTAGCGCCCGGCAGCACGTTGTTGACGGTGATGCCGCTGCCGCCCAGCTCGTTGGCCAGGGTCTTGGCCCAGTTGGCTACCGCGCCCCGGATGGTGTTCGACACGCCCAGGTTGGTCAGCGGCACCTTCACCGAGGTACTGATGATGTTGATGATGCGGCCGTAGCGCCGGGCCTGCATGGCGGGCACCACCGCCTGGGCCAGCAGATGGTTGCATACCAGGTGCTGCTCAAATGCCGCCCGGAACGCGGCCACGGGAGCCGCCAGCAGCGGCCCCCCCGCCGGCCCGCCGGTGTTGTTGACCAGAATATGAAATCCGTCGGGCTGGGCCGTCAGATACGTCCGGAGCTGTTGGGCCAGGGTTTCGGGGGCGCTGAAGTCGGCCACGATAAAATCGTGCTGCTGACCCTGGGGCGTGGGCAGCTCCGCGGCCACCTGGCGCAGGCGGGCTTCGTCGCGGGCCAGTAAGGTGACGGTGGCGCCAAGCCGGGCCAATTCTTCGGCGACGGCGCGGCCGATGCCCTGGGTACTGCCGCCGACGAGGGCGCGCTGGAAGGAGAGGTCGGGTTGCACGCCCTAAAAGTAGGCAAATGTGCTAATGCGTTGGAATGTGCTGATGTGGTAATGTGTTGGAATGTGCTGATGTGGTTAATGTGTTGGAATGTGCTGATGTGGTAATGTGGTTAATGTGTTGGAATGTGCTGATGTGGTAATGTGTTGGAATGTGCTAATGTGGTAATGTGGTTAATGTGTTGGAATGTGGTAATGTGGTTGATGTGTTGGAATGTGTTGGAATGTGTTGGAATGTGCTGGTGTGGGGATGCGGCGGGTGGGAACGGCCAGCATATTTGGCAGGCCAGGGCAGCTTTGGCTGATGCTTCTGCAGGATGCCAGGGGAAAGGCTTTCAGCTTTTGTAAAGCGCAGTACATTTGAATACCGGACGGCGTCCCCGGCGCCAGCTGGGCCCGACGGGTGCGGCCTCCAATGCCGGGCTCCCCAAACAGCTCATTCCCCGCTCCCCCGCATACTGCTATCCCGGCATAGTATTGCGTTACTACATTCTTACCTTATAGCGGTCTTATATTCCGTGTACCAGTCGTCTGCTGTAACCACACCCGCACATTCCCTCGCATCCGCATAGTCCACACATCCGCACATTCCCACATTAGCACAGTCCACACATCAGCACATTCCCACATTAGCACATTCTCGCACATCAGCACATTCTCGCACATCAGCACATTCCCGCACATCAGCACACTCCACACATCAGCACATTCCCGCACATCAGCATATTCCGCACATCAGCACACTCCACACATCAGCACATTCCAACACATTCCAACACATCAGCATATTAACCACCCCGCCCATGCCCGTTTCCCGTCCTTTTAATTTTCAGCACTGGATTGATGAGCACCGCCATTTGCTCAAGCCCCCGGTCGGCAATCAGCAGGTGTTCAAAGACAATAAAGACTTTATCGTGATGGTCGTGGGCGGCCCCAACGCCCGCAAGGACTACCACTACGACGAAGGCGAGGAGCTGTTTCTGCAAATCGAAGGCGACATCGTGGTCAAGATTATCGAGGACGGCAAGTCGGTGGACATTCCCATCCGGGCCGGCGAAATGTTTCTGCTGCCGCCGGGCGTGCCCCATTCGCCCCGGCGGCCGGCCGGCACGGTGGGGCTGGTGCTGGAACGCTACCGCACCGCCGGGGAGCTCGACGGCTTCCAGTGGTACTGCGAAAACTGCGGCCATAAGCTCCACGAGGCGTTTGCCGAAATTACCGACATCGTCCGGCAGCTGCCGCCCATCATGCAGGCTTTCTGGCAGAATGATGAGCTGCGCACCTGCACCAGCTGCGGCACCTACCTGGAAGCCCCCGCCCAGTAAACGGTTTGGTTTTAGTTTTTGGTTGTTCGTTTTTGGCTTTTGGAAAGCCCCCCAAACCAAAAACGAACAACCAAAAACCACCAACCAAACAACTCCCCCTTCCCACCCGAGTGCTTAAAATCGATATTCACACCCATATTTTGCCCGAGCGCTGGCCCGACCTGCGCGAGCGGTACGGCTACGGGGGCTTCATCCGGCTCGAACACCACAAGCCCTGCTGCGCCCGCATGATGCAGGACGACAAGTTCTTCCGCGAAGTGCAGGACAACTGCTGGGACCCCGAAGTGCGCATGCGCGAGTACGACCAGTTCGGCGTCCAGGTGCAGGTGCTCAGCACGGTGCCCGTTATGTTCAGCTACTGGGCCAAGCCCCACGATGCCCTCGACCTGAGCCAGCTGCTCAACGACCACATTGCCGGCGTCGTGAACCGCTACCCCGACCGGTTCGTGGGGCTGGGGACCATCCCCCTGCAGGCACCCGATCTGGCCATCCGGGAGCTGGAGCGCTGCATGAAAATCGGGCTGGCCGGCGTGCAGATCGGCTCCCACGTCAACGACTGGAACCTGGACGCGCCCGAGCTGTTCGAAGTATTTGCCGCGGCCGCGGAGCTGGGCGCCTGCGTGTTCGTGCATCCCTGGGATATGATGGGCCAGCAGAAAATGCCCAAGTACTGGCTGCCGTGGCTGGTGGGTATGCCGGCCGAAAGCACCCTGGCGCTGTGTTCGCTCATCTTCGGCGGCGTGCTGGAGCGGCTGCCCAACCTACGCGTGGCCGTGGCCCACGGCGGCGGCTCCTTCGCCAGTACCATCGGCCGCATCGAGCACGGCTTCCAGGTGCGCCCCGACCTGTGCGCCATCGACAACAACGTGAATCCGCGCGAGTACCTGGGCCGCTTCTGGGTCGATTCGCTGGTGCACGACCCGCCGATGCTGGACTATCTGGTGCAGACGCTGGGAGCGGATAAAATCACGCTCGGCTCCGACTATCCTTTCCCGCTGGGTGAGCTGGAGCCGGGCAAGCTGATCGAATCCATGCCTTATCCGGATGCCCTGAAGGCGCGTCTGCTCGCCGACAACGCGCTGGCCTGGCTGGGAATAGGGCCGGAACGGTTCCGCCGCTAGCTGCGCGTGGGAGGCAAAAGAGGAGCTGGTTGGGCAATAGCCAAAATTCTGTCCCGGCTCCGGCCCCGGCGGCTGCCTATCTTTGCCGTAATGACCCCGTATCAGCCCACCCCCGAATTTGCCGCTGCCCTCGATTCCCAGGACCCGCTGCGCGGCTTCCGCGACCGGTTCCACCTTCCCCCCGGCCCCGACGGGCAGCCCGGCATCTACCTGTGCGGGAACTCGCTGGGGCTGCTGCCTAAAACGGCCCGGGCCGCCGTAGAGCAGGAGTTCACGGCCTGGGAGCAGCTGGGCGTCGAGGGCCATTTTCACGGTACCTCCCCCTGGATGCACTACCACGAAACCCTGGCGGCGGCCTCGGCCCGGCTGGTCGGTGCGAAGCCCGTGGAAGTGGTGGTGATGAACAACCTGACCACCAACCTGCACCTGCTGCTGATTTCGTTTTACCGCCCCACCGTGACGCGCTACAAGGTGCTGATGGAAGGCGGAGCCTTCCCTTCCGATCAGTACGCGCTGGAAAGCCAGGTGCGCCTGCACGGCCTGGCGCCCGACGAGGCCATTGTGGAGCTGGTACCGCGCCCCGGCGAGCACACGCTGCGCACCGAGGATATTACGGCCAGAATTCAGGAGCTGGGCGAGTCGCTGGCCACGGTTATTCTGGGAGGCGTAAACTACTACACCGGCCAGGCCTTCGATATGGCGGCCATCACCACGGCCGGCCACGCCGTAGGAGCCACCGTCGGCTTCGACCTGGCCCACGCGGCCGGCAATATTGAGCTGCACCTGCACGACTGGGACGTGGACTTTGCCTGCTGGTGCACCTACAAATACCTTAACTCCGGCCCCGGCGGCACCTCGGGCGTCTACGTGCACGAGCGGTTTGCCAACCGGCCCGACCTGCCGCGGCTGGCGGGCTGGTGGGGGCATGACCCCGCGGACCGGTTTAAGATGAAAAAAGGTTTCCGCCCGATGGAAGGCGCCGCCGGCTGGCAGCTCTCCAACGGCCAGATTTTCCCCATGGCTATTCACCGGGCGGCGCTGGCCCTGATGGAGGAAGCGGGCGGAATGCCGGCCCTGCGCCGCAAGAGTGAGCGGCTGACGGGCTACCTGGAATTCCTGCTGCGCCGCCTGAACCTGCCGGCTACCACCCTGGAAATTATTACCCCCGCTGACCCGGCCGCCCGGGGTGGCCAGCTTTCGGTGCTGGTGCACCGCAACGGCCGCGCCCTGTTCGATTTCCTGGCCCGGAACGGCATCGTTGCCGACTGGCGCGAACCCAACGTTATTCGCCTGGCCCCGGTGCCGCTCTACAACTCCTTCATGGATGTGCAGCGGGCCGGAGCCGCCATCGAAAAATGGGTGGCTCAGGCCGAATAGTTATACCTTTTTAATTGTTGGCCTTACGTAGAAGTAAGGAGCGCTTCTGCGTAGTTCAATCTATCGTACCCGAATCATGGCTGAAGAATACGCGGACAAAATGGGCCGCAAAACCGACGCCGAGCTGCACCACTACGTAACCGGCCGCGCTCAGTACCGCGACGATGCCGTGCTGGCCGCCCTCGACGAGCTAACCCGTCGGGGCCAGCCCCACCCCGACGATGCCGCCGTACGCCCGGCGCTGGCAGCCCTAGTGCAGGCCCAGGCCGACCAGGCCGGGGAAGTCCGGCGGCTGGCGGAGCAGGAAGCTACGGCCGAGGCGTTGCCGGTTGGGCCGGCGCTGTATTCGCCGGCTACCATTGCCATGTTTTCCATCCTGCCCATGTCGACCATGCTTGGGGGTGGGGTGCTGCTGGGGATGAACCTGTTCAAGCTGGGCCGCCGCCGGGCGTTGCTGGGGCTGGTGCTATTCATCATCGCGTACATCGTGGCGGGTTCTCAGCTCCTGACCTGGGCTATTATGCAGCAGGGGCTGAATCCGTTTCTGGGTACGCTGCTGTTCAACGTGCCGGCCCTGCTGGCCTACCTGCTGTGGTTCTGGCCCCGCTACGTGGCTACGCCGGCCTACCGCAGCCGGAGCATTCTGCCCCCCGTCGTCGTCTGCTTTCTGGTTATCTGGGGCCTGCAGAAGGCAATGCCCTACCTCATCAAGCAGCAGCCGAAAAAGGTACAGCTGGAAATGGAGCAGCTCATGAAGCGGTAAGCGCACGAATTCCGGATTGATACCCTATGCCGCTCACGCTGTTGCCCCTGCCCCAGGCCGAAGTGCTGCTGGATCCGGACTTCCTGCCCCCGGCGGCCGCCGAAAGCTTACTTGCCGAGCTGACGGCCACTATTCCGTGGCGGCAGGAGCCGATCAGGATTTTCGGTAAAGAGATACTGCAGCCCCGCCTCACGGCCTGGCACGGCGACCCCACGGCTCACTACTCCTACTCCGGCCTCGCGCTGACGCCTCAGCCCTGGACGCCCGCGCTCCAACAGCTCCGCGAACAGGTGCAGGCGGCTACCGGCAGCCGGTTCAACAGCGTCCTGCTCAATCTCTACCGCACGGGCCAGGACAGCATGGGCTGGCACGCCGACAATGAGCCCGAGCTAGGGCCCGGGCCCACCATCGCTTCCGTAAGTCTGGGAGCCCCGCGCCGGTTTCGACTCCGGCCCCGTCAGCCGCAGGAGGTTCTCCACGCGCCGGTATCGATACAGCTGGCGGCGGGCAGCTTACTGGTCATGCGGGGCCCTACCCAGCAGCACTGGCTGCACGCGGTGCCCAAAACGGCCGTTGCCACCGGGCCGCGGCTGAACCTGACGTTTCGCCTGGTGGTTGGCCGCTGCTAGCCAGCGGCAAAAAAAAGGGTCCCGCGCAATTCGCGCGGGACCCTTCTGGCTTTACACCCGGGACGCTACTTAACGTCGAACAACAACCCGATATAACCCAGGCGGCCGATGCCGGCGCTGCCGTAAGTCTGCACGTTGCCGCTGTCGAACAGGTTCGATACCCCGGCCTGCAGGGTAGTGCGCAGCTTGGTGATGTTGTAGCCGGCCTGCGCATCCACGGTGTGGTAAGCCGCCAGGCGGCCCGTGGCAAACGTCGATTCGTAAAGGTAGGAATCAGTCCAGCGGTAGTTCACGGTGTAGCCCAGCTTGCGGCTCAGCGCCAGGCCCGTCAGGCCAAAGTTGTACTTGTGCCTGGGCGTGTTGAAGAAGGTCTGAAAGCTTTCGGGCAGGTCCTCGGAAACCAGGTCGTTGAAGCTGTAGTTGGCCGACAGAATCAGCGGGGCGCCCACGGTGTAGCTCAGCCCGACCGAAGCGCCCTGGGTT
This sequence comes from Hymenobacter fastidiosus, assembly GCF_039539565.1. Taxonomy (NCBI): domain Bacteria; kingdom Pseudomonadati; phylum Bacteroidota; class Cytophagia; order Cytophagales; family Hymenobacteraceae; genus Hymenobacter; species Hymenobacter fastidiosus. Next base: position 154,348 of record NZ_BAABDJ010000037.1, read on the forward strand.
TTCACTTTCTGCGCCACGTTGGCCGAAATCTGAATAGCACGGGCCGGGTTGGTCGCCGACGGAACCGGCGAAGCGGGCCGCGTGCCGTCGATGTTGCCAATAAAGGTCTGGGTGCCAATGAAGTCATCGTAGCTGCTGCGGAAGTAGTCCACGTCCAGCGAAACCTTGCTGGCCACCTGGGCGCGGTAACCCACCTCAAACGTGTTTACCTCTTCCAGGCGGAGCGCGTCGGCATGGTACAGGGCTCCGCGGGTAGTGTAGCCATCGAAACCCTTGCCGATGTTGCCCAGCAGAATAGCGCGGCCTACGTCGAGGCGGATGTACTGGTCGGTTTGGGTAGGAGCGCGGAAGGCGCGGTTGTAGCTGGCGCGGAAGTTCTGCTGGTTGTCGCTGCCCGCCGAATATACCACCGAGGCGCGGGGGGAGAAAGCCGGCGCGAAGTTCTTGAACTCATCAACCCGGCCCGCTACCGACAGCTTCAGGCGCTCGGCCAGCAGCGACTTGGTGATTTGCGCGTAAGCCCCGTACTCGTGATTCTGGATCCGGTCGCCGTCTTTCGTATCGGAGAAGAGGGAGCCGTCGGAGCCCAGCAGGAACTGGCGGTAGGCTCCGCCCACAATCAGCTCGGCAAAGCTGAACTTGAAGTTGTACTGGGCGCTGGCATCGTTGAGGATAGAACGCAGAATCACGCGGGCCCCCTGCCCCGGCGTGCCGTCGTGGATGATCCGGTCGCGGGCCTCATCGAAAGCCGGCGTCCCCGGCCGTAGCAACGGAGCGTTGGTGTTAGCAAATGTGCGGGCCGAAGCGGCGGCGGCGGCGGCATTGCCGCCATTGGCGGCAAAGGCCTGATTGTACACTGCGGCATACGTGCCGAAGTAGCGCTCGGCATAGGTGCCGGGACGCGTCCCGCCACTGCCATTGGGGACGTTAAAGTTGGGTGCCGGCTGAGTTTGCAGGAAAGCCCCCAGAAATCCCAGGTTGTAGCTCCCGTCCGTTTTAGGATCCCGCTTGCCGGAATAGTCGCGGGTGGTGTAGCCGCGCACAAACCAGTTGGTGCCTTTCACTTCCACGCGTCCCTGGTGGCTGCCGCTGTTTTCGAAGCGGTAGCGGCTGGCACCCTGGAAGATGGTTTTGCTGTTCACGTACTTGTAGTCTGCCGTCGCCTTCACGTTGTCGGTCAGCAGGTAGGAAACGGAAGGATTTACCTTGATAATCTTAGCCTTCTGGTCGCCCACAATCAGTTCCTTCTCCGAAAACCCGGGCAGAAAGACCGTCTGTTTGTTCAGGGCCCCGCCCGAGGGCCCGAAAGTATTGCCTAAATCGCCGTAGCGGTTCACCGCGTCGTAGCCTAAGTTGGAGTCGGCCGTATGATTGTTGGGTTCAATGGTAGTCGAAGTAGGGTCCTGGTTATCGGCCAGAAAATCCTGGGCGGTCAGCATGCCGCCGGTGATCTTGACGGCCAGGCGGTCGGTGAGCTTTTTGGCGTAGCGCAGCTGGCCGTCGAACAAGTCCCGGTTGCCGCCGCGCAGCCGCACGCTCAGCCCTTCACTCACGAAGGGGTCTTTGGAGTTGAACAAGACCACGCCGTTGAAGGCGTTGGCCCCGTAGAGCGCCGAAGCCGGACCGTGCACGATTTCAATGCTTTCCACGTCGAGGTCCGGAATGCCGAGCAGGTTACCGAAGTTGCTGCTCAGGCTGGGCAGCTGGGTGTCCATGTAGTCGGCCATCTGAATCACGCGCTCCGAGCGGGAGCTGTTGAAGCCGCGGGTACTGATGCTGGAGGTCAGCAGGCTGGAGCTGTTTACGTCCACGGCCTTGAAGCGGGCCAGGCCGGCCAGCAGGTCCGGCGTCGTCAGGCTTTCTACCTGCCGGGTGTTCACCTTCTCAACCGTGACGGCCACCTGGGAGATGTTCTCCGCCACGCGCGACGCCGACACGACTACGGCGTTGGTGATGTTGGTCGTTACGGGCAGTACTACCCGCACTTCCTGCTTGGCCTGCGAAACCCCGATTTCGCGGGTTTCATACCCAATAAACGATACGGAGATAATAACGGGAGGCTCGGTGAAGTCGGCTTTCAGGACAAACTTGCCGTCGCGGTCGGTGCTGCTGCCGATGAACGTGCCTTTGATGAAAACGGTGGCTCCGGGCAACGGCTCCCCGGCTTCAGTCTGCACCACTCCACTAATAGAAATGGCATTCTGGGCCTGGGTACTCTGAATATTGAGCAATACGAAAAGCAGGAGCAATAGAAAACGGTAGGGTTTCCTCATAGGTGAGAACGATTAGAAAGTGGGGATTTTCAGTAGCGAAAATCCTGCAAAACTAAGGGCGTCACCCGTACCAAACAAATACTCAAAGAATTGACTGTCAAAAATTTGGACAAGTATAAACCAAGGAATATTATATTGAATTATAAATTAATAGCGCTGCTGCAATGTATGTGAAGCTGTTTAGTATAGGACTACGCACTGGTTCGCCAAAGTTATTTCATGCAGGGTCTCGCAGTATTTTATTCCGTTCGCACTGCGAGACCCTGCGGTTTAACCCTGCGGGACCCTGCGTGAAAGATAATTCAACAGTTTTGCGTAAGTCCTATAGTAATTCAACCGGTCTGTCATCCTTCGCAGGCGTACGCCAGATGCAGGATGACAATCGACAAAAAATCGAATTGCTAAACCGCTTCATTGTTAGAGTATTAAATCAAAATATTCATTTAATACTCTAAAAGCACTCTCCGAAGTGACGGCAGGAATTGAATTTACAAACAGCCTGAATTTACTCCCCGCCGAAGCAGCGCATTTATCCGTTCAAGCAACTGCCCGGAAAACCTTACTTTCGCCATTACCCGCTGTTTCCGTCCTACTTATCTGCCATGCTCCCCCCATCTGCTCCTGCTGCTCAAACTCCATCCCTTACCATTATGGGAGCGGGCTTGGTTGGCTCTCTGCTGTCGCTGTATCTGGCCCAGCGGGGGCACGAGGTAACCATCTACGAGCGGCGGGCCGATTTGCGCAAAGCGGGTTCGGTGGAGGGCCGGTCCATCAATTTAGCATTGTCGGATCGGGGGTGGCGGGCGTTGGAGGGCGTGGGTATCGGGGAGGAAATCCGGCGGGTCGGCATTCCCATGTACCGGCGCGTGATGCACGACCAGCAGGGCCAGCTGAGCTTCCAGCCGTACGGCCAGGATAATCAGGCCATTTATTCCGTGTCGCGGGCGGGCCTGAACCGGACGCTGCTGGACCTGGCCGAGCAGAATCCCCGGATTCAGCTACGCTTCAATGAACAGTGTTTGGGCATCGATTTACGAGCCAACCACCTGGAGCTACGCGACACGCTGACCGGAGCGCAGCACACCGTACCTTTCCAGCAGCTATTCGGCACCGATGGGGCTTTCTCCGCCGTGCGGGGGGCTATGCAGCGGACGGACCGGTTCAATTATTCGCAGAGCTACCTCGAGTACGGCTATAAGGAGCTGACCATTGAGGCGGGCCCCGGGGGCGAATGGCCGCTGGAGAAAAATGCCCTGCACATCTGGCCCCGCGGCCAGTACCTGATGATTGCGCTGCCCAACCTGGATGGCTCATTCAACTGCACCCTGTTTTTCCCTTACGAAGGAGCGCACTCCTTCGCGGCCCTGCAGACGGCGGCGCAGGTTCAGGCCTTCTTCGAAGAAATCTTCCCCGATGCCCTGCCCCTGATGCCGGACCTGCGGGAGGAGTTTTTCCAGAATCCGGTTGGGTCACTGGTTACGGTCCGCTGCTTCCCCTGGGCTTTCGACGATAACGTGCTGCTGCTCGGCGATGCCTCCCATGCCATTGTCCCCTTTTACGGGCAGGGCATGAACGCCGGCTTTGAAGACTGTACGGTGCTGAATGAGCTGCTGGAGCATCACGGCAACGACTGGTCCACGGTTTTCGAGCAGTTTCAACGCCAGCGTAAGCCTGATGCCGATGCCATGGCTGAACTGGCGCTCTACAATTTCGAGGAAATGCGCGACCGGGTGGCTGATCCACGCTTTCTGCTCCAGAAGAAGATTGAGAGTAAAATAGCGGCGCAGTATCCCGGCCAGTGGCTTTCGCTGTACTCGCAGGTTACCTTCTCCCATATTCCCTATGCCGAGGCCTGGGCAAACGGCCAACGCCAGGAGCAGATCATGCGCCGCCTGATGCCTCACATCCAGGCGGAAGCCGACTTTGCCAAACCGGCAGTGCAGACCCTGATCCGGAATGAATTAGCGCAGCAGGAGCGCCAGCCGCCGTCGGAGGGGTAGGGGAGGGTTGCTGCCGCCGGGGAGCGACCGATCTGTCAGGAGGCGGGCCACTCACCCGAGCCTGATGCCGGTGCCGATTCCCAGCACGACACCCGCCCCCAGGGCCAGGCCCGCCCAGGCCTGACTTGGGGTGTGCGCTTCCAGGGCCAGGCGCGCGCTAAGAACCGCGCCGGCTACTACCACTGCGCCCAGCAGCCACCACAGCAGCCACTGGCTCTGGGGCTTGCTCAGGTAGAGCAGGATAAACAAGCTGACCATGCCGCCTACTCCGACGCCGTGGGCACTTATCTTCCAGCTCAGCGAAATCAGGAACGTCAGAAATACGGCCAGCATCATGCCCACCATCATTTGTCCAAGCAGTACATCAAAGATGGTGCGCTGGATCAGTACCGTGGCGGCCATACCGAAGCTGAACGTAGCCAGCAGTAGCGGTAGGGGCCTTTGGCTTCGTTCCCGCAGCAACAGCGAGTCCAGCTGCCCAAACCAGTAGAGCACGCCCGTGCCCAGCGTCGGAAGCACAAACGTGAAGACGAATACCACCGCTAATATCACCCATCGATCAGGTAATGAGGGGCGTGCGATAACCTCGGGGACCTGATAGCAGACCACATAATATAGGTACGAGGGGAGTAAAAGGGGGTGGAATAAACTGGATAAACTAGTGCTGATCAGCTTGTTCAATGAAGTATTGGCTATGGATGGGCTAAGTAAAGTAAGGCATAAAGAGCCAAAAGGCTTACATTTAGTCACCACTGCCGCCCGGCTTTTGGCTGACTGCAGTAGGGTTTCCGCAGAATCGTCCACCTAAAAATTATTGCCTAGTGAAAACTTTTTCCCAATTCCGACAGTGGGGTGTCCTGCTGCTGCTAGGAGGTGCTGCCCTGAGTGGCGGTGCCGTGTTATGGCAGAAAGGTGAGGTGCTCACCCAAAGGTCGGTTCCGGGGGAACCGGTTGACGAAAAAGAGGGTCAGGACAGTCCCGACCGGCCCGACCTGGCTATGGCCCAGGAGGTAGCGCGGACAATGGACCTGGCTACCGGCACCGTACCGCGGGAGCGTTTAGTGGCAGCGCAGGCTTATACCCAGCGGCTGATTAATGAGCAGGCCGCTAGCCGCCTGCCCGTCAGCAGCCTGGCCCAGATCGTCTGGAACGAGCGGGGCCCTACCAATGTGGCCGGGCGTATCCGGGCGCTGGTCGTTGATCCGGCCGATGCTACCAGCAATACGCTGTGGGCGGGAGCCGCAGGCGGCGGTTTGTGGAAAACTACCAACGCTACCGCCACTACCCCGACCTGGACCGCTATCGACAACTTTTTCTCAACGCTGGCGGTCACGGCTATTGCCTTCGACCCCCGCAACTCCGACGTCATGTATTTCGGCACGGGAGAGGGATTCTTCAATGGCGGGGCAGTGCGGGGCTTAGGCATCTGGAAATCAACCAACCACGGGGCGACCTGGACTCAGCTGCCCGGCACGGCTTCGGGAACCACGTTTCACTATGTCACCAAGCTCGTCGTGCACCCCGTCACCGGCGACGTATACGCCGGCACGCACGCGGGTCTGCGCCGCAGCTCCGATGGCGGCGTTACCTGGAGTAGTGTCCTGGCGGCCGGCAACGGGGCCGGTAGTAGCCGGGTTGCCGATATTGAACTTGGGGCCGATAACACGCTGTATGTCTCTACCGGGCTTTTTGCTCAGGACGGTATCTACCGCTCTACTACCGGCAATGCCGGCGCCTGGACCAACCTTAATACCCTGGCGGGCTCGGGCCTGCCTACCACTGGCTATCAGCGTATCGAACTGGCCTGCGCCCCGAGCGACGCTAAACGGGTGTATGCCATCATCGAAAATAGCGCTAACAACCAGGTGCTTGGTCTCTACCGCTCCAATAACGGCGGTGATACGTGGACGTCGATGGGTCTGCCGGGCGGCGTAGCTACGGCGCTGGCCAGTTCCCAGGCCTGGTACGACCTGGCGGCTGCGGTAGCGCCGAACAACCCCGATCAGCTGTACGTCGGCGGGCTGGATATTTTCCGGACGCTGGCGGCCAATACCGATCCGGTAGTCTGGCAGAAAGTATCGGTCTGGTTTGCCACCCCCGGCTCGCCCAACTTCGTGCACGCCGACCACCACGTAATTGCGTTTGCTTCGGCTGATGGCAACCGGGCGTACTTCGGTAACGACGGGGGCGTGTTTATTTCCGATAACGCCGTAAGCGCCTCGGATGCGCCGATTTTCAGCCAGCGCAACAATGGCCTGAATATAACGCAGTACTACGCGGTAGCCATGCATCCCGACAATGTGAACTACTTCCTGGCCGGCTCGCAGGACAACGGCACGCAGAAATACACCACCGCGGGCCTCAACGCTACTACCACCGCAACGGGGGGAGATGGGGGCTTCTGCTTTATCGATGAAGATGAGCCCCAGTTTCAGTTCACTTCCTACATATATGCCCAGTACCGCCGGTCCGTCAACGGGGGCAATTCGTTCAGCAACGTAAATATCAGTGGCACTCAGGGCTCCTTCATCAACCCCACGGACTACAGCAGCCGCGACAATACCATGTATGCCGGCTACACTTCCGGTCAGTTGTTGCGCTGGCCCAATGCCACCACGAGCAATGTTACCAATACTATTAATCTGACCCCGGGCGCGGGCAACGTTTCGCACGTAACGGTTTCGCCCAACCGCCCCAGCCGGGTGTTTGTCGGGACTAGTTCCGGCCGGGTAATTCGCATAGATGATGCTACCGGTGTCACGCCTACGGTAACTGATATTCGGATTGGAGCCGGCACCGTGTCCTCGGTGGCCGTGCAGCCGGGTAGCGACAGCCATCTGCTGGTGACTTACTCTAACTACGGGCAGGTAAGCGTGTGGGAAACGACCAACGCCGGAGCTACCTGGAGCAATGTGGAAGGCAACCTGCCGGACATGCCGGTGCGGTGGGCCATGTTCGACCCCGACAACAATCAGCGGGCCTTGCTGGCTACGGAGCTGGGCATCTGGGCTACCGATAATCTTTCCGCCGCCAGCACTACCTGGTTTCCGGCTAGCCTGGGAATGGCCAATGTGCGGGTGGATATGTTGCGGATGCGGAATTCGGACAAGCAGATTGCCGCCGCTACGCACGGCCGGGGCTTGTTTACTTCGGATGTATTTGCGCCTACGGCCTCGAAATCGGGGGTTGCTATCAGCGACAAGCTAGTGGATGGCGTTTATCCAAACCCTTTTGCCCAGGAGCTGAATGTCCAGTTTCAGCGGCCGGTAGCAGGCGAGGCTACCCTTACGCTGATCGATACGCAGGGTCGTAAGGTGATGAACCTGACGCGGCGGGTTGCTGGTCGGCAAGTGGCCGTATCGGCTCCGGCCGGCCTGGCGGCTGGGGTATATCTGCTTACCGTTCGGGTCGGTAATGAAACCGCAGTAAGACGGGTAGTGCATCGCTGATGAGTAGTGGCCCTGAGCGGCTGATTTAAGAAGAAAGGAGCCAGTGCGTAATGTCCTGGCTTCTTTTTTTGCCTTTAAATGAGTTGACTGTCTATTGAGCGGCATCGGGCTCATTGAACTCAGGCATGAATTTATTTATATTATGAATTAGAATAATCAATTATATTATTTCATGGATTAACTTGGGGAATGAAAATAACCGTTCTATCCCTCGTATCTGCCGGCCTTGGCTTGGTCGGGTTAAGCCTGACGGCTGGTTGTGGTAGTCAGCCGGCTGGTCGTTCGTGGCTGAACCCTTCTGAGACAACGGCGTCGGCCCCGGAAAACCGCCGTCGGGAACCAGAGAGCGAGAACCGCCGTCAGCCTGACCGCCCCGATCTGGCGCAGGCCCAGGAGGCCGCCCTCACCCGCGACCCCCAGACCGGTACCGTACCGCGCGAGCGGCTGCTGGTGGCCCAGGCTCAGATAGCCCAGCTGTTTCAGGCCCAGGCCCGGTCAACGGCCAGCAGTAGTCTGAGTGCGGCCAACTGGACGGAAAAGGGCCCTAGCAATGTTGCGGGCCGCCTCCGGGCCCTGCTGCCTGACCCCTCGGATCTGACCGGTAATATCGTGTGGGCGGGGTCGGTCGGTGGGGGCCTGTGGAAAACGACCAACGCCACCGGCCCAGCGCCAACCTGGTTGAAAATTGATGACTCTTTTGCTAACCTCGCCATCACCACGCTGGCCTGCGATCTGACCAGTGCCAACAATGACGTGATGTACTTTGGCACCGGCGAAGGCTTCTACAATGCGGATGGAATCCGGGGCCTCGGAATCTGGAAATCGACTGACCATGGTAATACCTGGGCCCAGCTGACGGCGACTAACAACCCCAACTTTCATTTTGTGCAACGCCTCGCAGTAGGGCCCAATGGGTACGTATACGCCGCTACTCAGGCGGGCCTGTGGCGCAGCATCAATCAAGGCACTTCGTGGAGTCTGGTTCTGGGAGCTGGTAATGGCTCAGTTGTCAATCAGTTCGGCGACATTAAAATCGGAGCCGATGGGAAGCTGTACGCCGCTGCCGGCTTGGTGGCTACCGGTGCCGATGGGATTTACCGTTCTGCCAATAATGGTGGTAGCTGGACTAAACTCACTGGTGGCCTGCCGGCAACAGGCTTCGGGCGGATCGAGATAGGCTGTGCGCCCAGCGACGCTAACCGCCTCTATGCTATCTTCCAAAGCAGCGTCACTTACGGGCTATTGGATATTTATCGGTCCACCGATGGCGGTACCACCTGGCTGGCCTTGCCTAAGCCTGACGATATTGATCCGGATATCAGCAGTACCGACTTTACCCGCGGGCAAGCCTGGTACGACTTGATAGTAACCGTTTCACCCACGGACCCCAACACGGTATTCGTCGGGGGCATCGACCTGTTTAAAACTTCCAACGGCGGCGCGGCCGTTGCTGCCACCGTGTCCTGGCAGCAGCTGACGCACTGGTACGGCGGGTTTGGCTTTCAGAATGTCCACGCCGACCAGCACGCCATTGTGTTTTTGCCGGGCTCGGGCACCCGGGCTTACTTCGGCAACGACGGCGGCTTCGCGACTACGGCCAATGCCACTGCCGTTATCCCGACCATCACTCACCGCAACAGCGGGCTGAACGTCACCCAGTTCTATTCCGTAGCCGTCCACCCTACCAACTACAACTATTTCCTGGCCGGCTCCCAGGACAACGGCACGCAACAGTTTGGAATACTGGCCGGCACGGCAACCCAGGACGTTATCGGCGGCGACGGAGCCTACTGTTTTATCGACGAAGACCAGCCCCAGTTCCAGTTCGGCTCCTACGTTTACAGCAACATCTACCGCTCAACCAATGGCGGGGTCTCTTTTCCGGTGCTTGTTGGAGATAATTCGGGCTCCTTTATCAACCCGATGGCCTACGACAGTAAGGCGAATGTGCTGTACTACGCTTATACCGCCAACAGTCTGCGGCGGACACTGCAGGCTACTGGGCTACCAGTTTCATCTACTATTACGCTGCCCTTTGGTTCCGGCATCGTAACCCACGTGGCCGTGTCGCCGAACGTGGATAACCGGGTGTACGTGGGCACCAATACCGGCCGGGTAATTCGCGTCGACAATGCTGCCAGTATATCACCCGCGGCCACTATTCTTTATGTGGATGCTCTGACCAACGTCTCCATCTCCGGTATCGCCGTGGAAGCCGGCACCGCCGGGCCCGACCCGGACCAGCATCTGCTGATTACGTTCAGCAACTACGGCGCGTCCCTGATCAGCGTACGACAAAGCGTGAACGGGGGCAGCAGCTGGACCGCCGCCGAGGGCAACATTCCGGACATGCCGGTCCGCTGGGTGCTGTTCGATCCTAAAAACGGCAACCGGGCCATGGTTGCTACCGAGCTGGGCGTGTGGACTGCCAACGATCTGACGGCCGCGGCTATTACCTGGCAGCCATCCAATACCAACCTGGCCAATGTACGCGTGAACATGCTGCGCCTCCGCCCGGCCGACCTGACGGTGGTAGCGGCTACGCACGGACGGGGAGTATTCACGTCCAATATCTTCGCCTTGCTGCCGCTGCCGGTGCAGCTTACCAGCTTCACGGGCCGCGCCACTGACCAGGGCGTAGCGTTACGCTGGCAGACGGCCAGTGAACTGAACGCGCGGAGCTTTGAAGTCGAGCGGTCAGCCGATGGGCGCACTTTTCGGAAACTGACGACCGTGAAAGCCGCCGGTACCAGCACCACGGCCCGCAATTACACCCACACGGATGGCACCGCTGGCCGGGGGCGCTACTTTTACCGCCTGCAGCAGGTAGACTACGATGGCACGGCTGCTTACTCGCCGGTCGTGACCGTAGCGGTGCAGGCCGTAGTAGCGCCCTTGTTCAGCAGCGCCTATCCGAACCCCTTCGAGCAGAAACTGACCTTGCAGCTGCCGCAACCGGTTGGAGCGGGCTTTACCGCCCTGCTCACCGATGCCCGGGGGCGGGTAGTTTTCACTACCCCTTTGCGTGGGGCCGGCCGTCAGCTGCCCCTGGTCGTGCCGACCAGCTTAGCCTCCGGGACCTACCTGCTCACGGTGCGCGGCGATGGTAAGCAAACCACTCAGCGCGTGCTGCGCCGCTAAAGAAATCCAGCGGCCCGGTTATTTCATTTCTCACCAAAAAGCCCGCCGGAATCAAATCCAGCGGGCTTTTTGGTGAGAAATGTACGAGGTCTTACAATTCCTTGCGCAGCCGGGCTACCGGAATATTCAGCTGCTCACGGTACTTGGCCACGGTGCGGCGGGCAATATTGTAGCCGCGGGCATTGAGCATTTTCTCCAGCTTGTCGTCGCTCAGCGGGCGCCCCTTGCTTTCGCCCCCGATAATTTCCTTCAGAATGTGTTTCACCTCGCGGGAGCTGGCATCCTCACCCGAATCGGTGGCAATGCCTTCGGAGAAAAAGTACTTCAGCGGATAAATGCCAAATTCCGTCTGCACCGACTTCGAGTTGGCCACCCGGCTCACGGTGCTGATGTCCATGCTGATTTCGGTGGCAATATCCTTCAGAATCATCGGCCGCAGCCTGCCTTCGTCGCCCTCCAGGAAGAACTCGTGCTGGTAGCGCACGATGGCGTCCATGGTGCGCAGCAGGGTCTGCTGGCGCTGCTTGATGGCGTCGATAAACCAGCGGGCCGAGTCGAGCTTCTGCTTCACGAACGTCACGGCCTCCTTCATCTTCTTGTCCTTCTTGGCCGCCTTATCGTAGGCCTGGAACATTTCGGTGTAGGCCGGCGCTACCCGCAGATCCGGGGCATTGCGCGAGTTCAGGGTGAGGCTGAACTGCCCGTTGTCGCTGGTCAGGATAAAGTCGGGGATAATGTACTGCACCTTGCCCAGGCCCACCGGCCCCGTCCCGCCGGGCTTGGGGTTGAGCTTCAGAATCAGGGCAACGGCTTCCTTCAGCTCATCATCTTCCAGGTCGAGCCGCTGCTGAATGCGCTGGTAGTGCTTTTTGGTGAACTCGTCGAACGTATCGTGCAGAATCCGCTCGGCGTGTTCCGTCACTTCGTCCTGGGGGCGGCGCTCCAGTTGCAGGAGCAGGCACTCCTGCAGGTCGCGGGCGCCAATGCCGGCCGGGTCAAAGCTCTGCACCACGTGCAGTACGGCCTCGATTTCGTCGGTGGTGACTTCGATGTTCTGCGAAAAGGCCAGGTCGTTGGCAATGGCCGACAAGTCGCGCCGGATGTAGCCGTCGTTATCAATGGAGCCGATCAGCTGGCTGCCAATGGCTTCCTGCTGCTCATCGAGGTCGGCGAAGCCCAGCTGGTCCATCAGCGCGTCGAGCAGGGAGCCGCCGGTGTCGGCCAGGGGCATTTCCCGGTCGTCTTCGGGTTCGCCGGGGCCATCACCCTGCATTTTGTAGCCGGCTATTTCGTCGTCGTTGAGGTAGTCGCCCAAGTCCAAGTCCTCATTGTCCTTGGCCGTATCGGCGGGCTCTTCCTTGGGGGGGAGCTCAATTTCGGGCTGCTCTTCCGCGCCCTCGTCGAAGTCCTCATCGAGCGTATTGTCGTCGCTGTCGAACTCCGAATCGGGGTCGTCAAAGTCCTCGTCGCCGTCGGCTTCGTCGTCACGTTCCTGGTCTTCGAGCTCGTCGTCGGTATTTTCGTCGCCTTCTTCCAGGGCCGGGTTCACTTCCAGCTCTTCTTTGATGCGCGTTTCCAGCTCTGCCGTGGGGATTTGCAGCAGCTTGATGAATTGAATCTGTTGGGGAGACAGCTTCTGGGAGAGAAGCTGCTTCATGTCAAGTCGTTGCATACTCGTAACTGCGGGTAGCCCCGCTCAGAAAGTGGCGGGGTGCTATTTCAAAGATAGAGCTTTCTGTACTTGAGTTGGGGAGAAAAAGTTGAGGCTAAATCCGGGCCTTGCCGGCTGAATACGGCGAATACGGGCCCAAAGCAAAACAATGGGCGCAGTTTACGCCGAACTGATTTCAGCGCTAGCCAAAACCTCTACCTTTGTTTCTCTGAGTTTTAACCCCCGAAATCCGAGTCCGATGTCTGTCAAAAGATCGAGCGTGCAGGACCTGCTCCGTAGCCAGGAGCTGGAGCGCGAAGTAGTAGTGAAAGGCTGGGTGCGCACCCGCCGTGGCAATAAATACGTGCAGTTCATTGCCGTCAACGACGGTTCCGGCTTCAACTCCATTCAGGTGGTGGCCGACGCCGAACGGTTTCCGGAAGAAAAGCTGAAGGCCGACGGCGTCGAAAACGGCGCGGCCGTAGCCGTGCGCGGTAAGCTGGTCGCCTCCCAGGGCAAAGGCCAGACGGTAGAGATTCAGGCCACCGAAATCGAGGTGCTGGGCAAAGCCGACCCAACGGAGTTTCCCCTCCAGAAGAAGGGCCACTCGCTCGAATTCCTGCGCGAAATTGCCCACCTGCGCCCCCGTACCAACACGTTCGGAGCCGTGCTGCGCATCCGCCACGCCATGGCCTTCGCCATCCACCAGTACTTCAACGACCACGGCTTCTACTACATCCACACCCCCATCGTGACGGGTTCGGACGCCGAGGGCGCGGGCCAGATGTTCCGCGTGACCACGCTTTCGGACCAAAACCCGCCACTGACGGAGGATAAGTCGGGCGTGGACTACAAGCAGGACTTCTTCGGCAAGCAAACCAACCTGACCGTGTCGGGCCAGCTGGAAGCTGAGGTAGCGGCCATGGCTTTGGGCAAGGTGTACACGTTCGGTCCTACGTTCCGGGCCGAGAACTCCAACACGGCCCGCCACCTGGCCGAGTTCTGGATGATTGAGCCCGAAGTGGCCTTCAACGACCTGCAGGACAATATGGACCTGGCCGAGGACTTCCTCAAAAGCCTGGTGAAATACGCCCTGGAACACTGCGCCGACGACCTGAGCTTCCTCACCGAGCAGTACGACAAGGAGCTGCTCACCCGCCTGCAGTTCGTAGTCGACAACGACTTTCAGCGCCTGACCTATACCGAGGCGGTGGAAATCCTGAAAACCGCGAAGCAGAAGTTTGAATTCCCCGTGGACTGGGGCACCGACCTGCAGAGCGAGCATGAGCGCTACCTCGTGGAGAAGCACTTCCGGAAGCCCGTTATCCTGACCGATTACCCCAAGGATATCAAGGCCTTCTACATGAAGCTCAACGACGACGACAAAACTGTGCGGGCCATGGACGTGCTGTTTCCCGGCATCGGCGAAATCATCGGCGGCTCTCAGCGCGAGGAGAACCTGGAAAAGCTGCAGGCCCGCATGGCGGCCATGAACGTGCCGGAGCACGACCTGTGGTGGTATCTGGAGCTGCGTAAATACGGCACCGCGCCCCACGCCGGCTTCGGCCTGGGCTTCGAGCGCCTGCTGCTGTTCGTGACGGGCATGGCCAACATCCGCGACGTAATACCCTTCCCCCGCTTCCCGAAAAGCGCGGATTTCTAGACCACGGATTCGTCCGGATTTCTGGACTACGGATTCGTCCGGATTTTTCGGATTGGTCGGATTTTGTGGACGATTTTTTCAATGCAGCAAGAAGGCGGCTCCATCAGGGGCCGCCTTCTTTGTTTGGGGAGGAGTCGGGCTTAGCAATAGTCGCGCAGCTCCTTGTCGTCCACGGCTACCAGGGTATCGAGCCGGATTTCGAAGCCGTCTTCGAGGCGCAGGTATTCGACTTTGTCTTGGATAAACAGGTCGGTGATGATGCCGCGGGTGGTGCTGGGGGGCGTGTCGGGCTCGGTGCGGTAGGTGAGGGTGCATTCCTGGCGCGTGGTGGCGCGGGCTTCCAGCTCGTCGTAGAACGTGCAGCTGATGGGGTGGTACTCGGGCTTGGGCGTGGTCATGGCGCGGGATGGGAATGGTACATCTTCGTCATACTACGTAGCGCCCGGCCCGTCCGGTCAGCTTTCAGACCGGCTTTTCCCCGGCCGTCAGCAGCCGGCGCAGCGGAGCAAACAGCGGGTGGCGGTCCAGAATAAGGGCGACGGCGACGGCTACTACCGGGGCGGCCAGCAGCAGCATCCGGCTCATCTCGCCCGAGAGCAGCATGTGGGCCAGCACGGCAGCCAGGACCAATAGCGCCGGTCCGGGCCGGAGCTGGGGCAGCCACTGCCGGATGGCCGTCCGTCCGCCCCAGAAACCAGCCAAGATCAGCAGGTTGAACAGCCCGAATACGCTGCTGCAGATGAAGAGGCCGCGGGGTGAAAGCAGCCAGTGCAGGTTGCTGATAATGTTGCGGCCGTGCTCCAGGGCATTGGCCACGCTCCCGACGGCCGCGGGCGGGACCTGGGCATCGACCACCGCGTGGAGCGCTACCACCAAACCCGCCGCCCCGGCCAGGGCCAGCAGCCGCTGCCACCACGGCACGAAGCGCCCATACAGCGCCAGCGGCAGAAACAGCCCGAACGACTCCTTCAGTACCGGCCCCACCACCAGCACGGCCAGCAGCAGCCACCCCAAACGGATACGCAAAGCATAATACAGCAGCACCACGGCCAATACCACGACACTATCGACGAGCACCAGACCGGTGACGTAGCTGGCGGCCCCGCTGGTCATGACGGCAGCCATACCGACAAGGGCCGGCCCCGCCGCCGCGCCGTGGGCCCGGGCCGTCCGGAACAGAAACAGGCCGGCCAGCGCCAGTACCAGCCCGTTGACCAGAAAGAAGCTGAGCCCAAAGGGACGGTTGCCGGTAGGGGAAATGAGGGCCGTAACCACCGCGAGGCCCCGGGCCAGACTGCCCGCTACCACCGGCACCACCACGCGGTAGCGGTGGGTGACGGGCACCGCGAAGTTGCCTTCCGCCATCTGCAAATAGCTCCGCTCATCCACGGTGTAAGCCGCATGATTGACCAGCACGAAATAGGCATTGCTCCACAGCAGGGCCAGGGCCAGCAGATACACGAGCAACAAGGACTGACGACGCACGGACCAGGACATACGGAAAGCAGGCACTACGCTACTGCGGCGTAATGTTACGCGGGACGCGGCATATATCCAGCCGGGCCCCAATGGCCGCTGGTCCCGCGGCCTACCCTGCGTATTGCCGGGTTGAATCGGCTTATCGTCCTGCCGACGCCTAAAACCGGAAATAGATGAACGGGTTGAAGGAGCTGCCCACGATGTAGCTGATGCTGAGAATTAGTAATACCGCGGTGAGCAGGGTGAGTGGAATGGCCCGGCGCAGCGCGAACTGCTGGGTGAAGAGCAGCTTCAGCCCGGCGCGCTCCACGTGCGGAATGGCGGCCCCAAACACGATTCCGGTAGCCAGCACCAGCGTGAACCGGAACTCCTGATTGAAGTACGGCAGCTCCGCCCACGATCCTGCGAACATCTGTTTGATATAAGCCAGCCCGGCGCCCAGCGAAGCAGCCCGGAACAGCACCCAGCCCACGACGGTAACCAGGAACGTGGGCACGATGCTGAAGGCCCCCAGTCGCTTGGTCAGCCGGAGCAGAAACAGCCGGTCCAGCACCAGAAACAGGCCGTGGAAGGCTCCCCAGGCAATGAAGTTCCAGGCCGCGCCGTGCCAGAAGCCCGACAGAATAAACACCGTCCACAGGTTGGCGTAGAGGCGGCCCGGGCTGACGCGGTTGCCGCCCAGGGGAATGTAGAGGTAGTCGCGCATCCAGCGGCCCAGCGTGATGTGCCAGCGCTGCCAGAACTCGGTGATGCTGCGCGAGATATACGGGTTGTTGAAGTTCTCCGGAAACTGAAACCCGATCATGCGGCCAATGCCGATGGCCATGTCGGAGTAGCCGGAGAAGTCGAAGTAGATCTGGAAGGTGTAGGCCAGGGCCCCCAGCCAGGCCAGCGGGGCCGACAGCTCGGCCGGGGCCAGGCCGAAAATACGGTCGGCTTCCTGGCCCAGCACGTTGGCAATCAACGTCTTCTTCGCCAGCCCCACCACAAACCGGAACAGGCCCGCCAGCTTGTGGTCGATGGTTTCAAAAGCCTTGCGGTCGGTGAGCTGGTCGGCGATTTCGTGGAAGCGCACGATGGGGCCGGCAATCATCTTCGGAAACAGCATGATGTAGAGCAGGAAGTCCCGGAAGCTGCGCAGCGGCTTGTTCACGCCCCGGTACACGTCGATGGAATAGGTGAGCTTCTCAAAGGTGAAAAACGAGATGCCGATGGGCAGCACCACCTTTTCCCAGGTCAGGGCCCCACCGCCCAACGATGTTTTTACGGCACTGAAGTTCTCCAGAAAGAAGTTGGCGTACTTGAAGTAGAACAGCATGCCCACGTTCAGGATGATGCTCAGAATAAGATAGATGCGCTTCTGCCAGCCCACGGACGGGTGCATCCGGCGAATGAGGAAGAAGTTCAGTACCACCGAGGCCAGAAACAGCGCCAGAAAGTTGAGCCCTCCCCAGGCGTAGAACAGCAGGCTGGCCGTGAGGGCCACGGAGTTCTTCAGCTTAGTGGGAGCCAGATAGTAGAGCAGCAGAAAAGCCGGGAAGAAATAAAATAGAAAGAGCGTACTGCTGAAAACCATGCTACGGCTGATGCAAGAAGAATAAGAACGGGGCAAAGTACTGACTTGCGACCCATATCCTCTCTTTTTCGCCGGGGCTTAAACGCCAAAAAGCCTCTCCGGCAGGAGAGGCTTTCTGATCGGGAATAGCCAACAAAGCAGGATTAGTCCTTCCCGTGACCTTTGGACTTGCCCTGTCCTTTGCCCTGTCCTTTGCCATGGCCTTCACGGCGGTCATCGTTGTCGTAGTCCCGCCGGTCTTCGTAGCTGCGGCCATAGTACTTCTTGGCCTGGCCGGGGGGCAGTCCTTTGCCGTTTTCCAGCCGCTTCACCTGACCCCGCGGCAAACCGGCCGGATACCGGGTGCGGTGCCGGCTGATCAGAGTCCAGGGCTGGGCGCCTACGTAGTCGATGGCCACCGGATGCAGCGATGCCGTGGAGTAGCCGTTCAGGGCGGTGACGCGCTGCCATTTGCCGTCGCGCTGCACCAGGTAGCGCCGGTCGCGCAGGTCGTAATAGCCGCCGTATTCGGGCACGTAGTAGTACTGCGTATTCGGCCCCACGGCCGGCCCCCAGGACGGAGGATTGACGTTGACCGTAACCTGCGCCTGAGCGCTACTCCCCAGCAGCAGGAAGAATGCCGCCGCGAGAAAAATTCTGGTGATTGGTTTCATGCGTAATGCGCTTTATCGGTGGGAAGATGAGCGGGCCCTGACAATAACGAAGCCAAGTAAGGACACCGTCACCATTCTTACCCGCCGAGCTGCGTCTTACGGATTGCCCGCCCGAACGGTCATGTACCCCAAGCGCCGCGCAGGAAGAGCAGCCACTACCGAGCCGCGGCCGCTGCCGGGGCTGGCGGAGCAAAAGCTTGGAGGGCGGCTTCACTGAAGCCCGAGTCGAAGCTCAGCAGGTTGTGCTCGTTGAATAACACCAGCACTACGTCGTGCGTCAGCAGCTGGGCTTTGCGGTCGAGCCGGGCCACGTCGGTTTCGCCCGCGAGCTGGCCATTGTGCCTGCGCCACTGCACCTGCTGATTGTAGTACCAGAAGTGGGAGTCGTCGGCAAACAGGTGGTCCAGATAGGGGTAGTGCTCAATCAGATTCCACACGAAACTGTCGCCTACCACCAGCAGCCGGGGCCGGCGCTGCCCGGGCTTAGGGGCCTCGAACACGATAGTCGGGTAAGCCATCGGGAAGGCCGCCGGATCCCAGACCAGATTCATGGCCCGGACCATGTCGTTGTCGGTGTAGCGGGTGGTCGTGGTTACTTCGAGTCCGGTCGGCCGGAAATCGGGCAGGTCGAAGTGGCCGCGCTCTTCCAGGTAAGGAAACAGCACTTTGGCCGCTTCCGTGACCCCGTAAAGGCTCCAGTGAATGCCGCCCCGCGGAAATAGCGGATACGCGGCCGTGTCTTTCCACTGCCGGAACCGGGCCCCGAAATCGACCAGGTTGATACCCGCCGCCCGCATTTCGGGGCCGTAGAGCCGGGCATTCGACGGTTGCGCCCAACCCTGGCGGTACTCAGCGGGCAGCAGCTCCGGATAGAAGGCCGCCTTGCTGGGCGCAATGACGAACACGAGCAGCTTGCCCCGCCGGGCCAGGGTATCCTGCAGGATTTTGAACCGGGCAATATGCTGCTGCCGCTCGGCCTCGCTCACCACGTTCTGGCCCAGCGCCGACCGGATGGGCGCTTCCTCGAACAGCACCCCATTCCGGCCCACCAGCACTTCGTTCACTTTCACCTGGCCGAACAGCGAGTAGGCCAGCTGGTTGCGTGGCCGGATGAACCGGTCGTGGAAGCCAATATGCTCGGTCAGGTAGCGCTCCAGCGCCGGCTGGTAGGTGTTGGTTCGCAGGCTGTCCCAGGAGAGTGTGGGGCGCGGGGCCGGGGCCTGGTAGCCGACCAGCGGCGCGGTGCGGAATATTTTCATGTTCAGCCAGCCCTGCAGCGGCGGCAGGAGCAGGCACAGCAACAGGCCGGCAAAAAGCCCCTGCTTACCCGAAAAGCCCAGCCGCCTAGCCACGGACGGGAACCGAAAAGAAAGCGGACGAACGATTGAAAACCATAGCCGGAAAGAAAAGCAGCAGCACGTTTGTTGCGCAAGAACGAACGCCGGGCACAAAACACGCGAATTTCCTGTTACTGACCTTCTGCCTTGTCACCTGACCGGCGTCCGACTACTTCGGGCCCAATCTCGCTCAAATGGATTGGTAAATAATGGATTCAGGTGGCGAAAGGAACGCCGGATGCGTACCTTTGCGGACTTATTCGACCTGCTTGAATGGCTAAGAAAACCAAGGCTGCCTCCGCCGCCGCTACGCCTGAAATTACTGCTGCCGCTGTTGCCGTCAACGGGAACGGCCATACTACCGCCGCCGTGTCGGCGGTACCCCGCGCTGAGCTGGTAACGGAAGCCATTCTGGAAGCCCACGCCGCTGCCCAGCCCACCGCCGGGGCCGACGTGGAAGCCCCCTTCATTGAAGTGTACGGGGCCCGGGAGCACAACCTGAAAAACGTGACGGTCAAAATTCCGCGGGGCAAGCTCGTGGTGTTCACTGGTATTTCGGGCTCGGGCAAGTCGTCGTTGGCGTTTGATACGATCTATGCCGAGGGCCAGCGCCGCTACATGGAGACTTTTTCGGCCTACGCGCGCTCCTTCATGGGCGGCCTGGAGCGGCCCGACGTCGACAAGATTGAGGGGTTGTCGCCGGTTATCAGCATCGAGCAGAAGACGACTTCGCGCAACCCGCGCTCCACGGTGGGCACCATCACCGAGATTTATGACTTCCTGCGCCTGCTCTACGCCCGCACCGCCGAGGCCTTCAGCTACGCTACGGGGGCCAAGATGATCCGGCAGAGCGACGAGCAGATCATCAACTACATCCTCCGGCACTTCGCCGACCACAAGGTGGTGGTGCTGGCCCCGGTGGTGAAAGGCCGCAAGGGTCATTACCGGGAGCTGTTCCAGCAGATTGCCAAGCTGGGCTTCACCAAGGTGCGCGTCGATGGCGAGCTGCTCGACATCACGGCCAAGATGCAGGTGGACCGCTACAAGATCCACGACATCGAAATCGTGATTGACCGGCTCAAGGCCACCAAGGAAGACCGGTTCCGCCTGTCGGGCTCGGTGCAGAATGCCCTGACCCACGGCAAGGGCACGATGCTGGTGCTGGATTCCGACTCGAAGAAGACCCAGTTCTTCTCCCGCTTCCTGATGGACCCGACCACCGGCATTGCCTACGACGACCCGGCACCGAACACGTTCAGCTTCAATTCGCCCTATGGTGCCTGCCCCGTGTGCAACGGCCTGGGCGAGGTGCAGGAAATCACCGAGGACTCGGTGCTGCCCGATCGTAAGCTCAGCATCAGCCGCGGCGGCATCGCGCCCCTGGGCGAGTACCGCGACATCTGGATTTTCCAGCAGCTGGGCATCATCCTCAAAAAGCAGAAGTTTAGCCTGAGCACCGCCCTGGACAAGCTGCCCGCCGACCTGATTGAGCGGCTGCTCTACGGCGTGCCCGAAGACGAGGATGCCGACCCGAAAAAGAGCAACTACACCGAGCCGTTCGAGGGCATCATTCCCTTTCTGCGCCGCCAGCTGGAGTCCGACTCGGAGAACATCCGCGCCTGGATTCAGGAGTATACCCAGGCCCGCAAGTGCCCCGAGTGCCAGGGCTTCCGCCTGAAAAAGGAGTCGCTGCACTTCAAGATTGCCGACAAGAACATCGGCGAGCTTTCCCTGATGGACATCAAGGAGCTGAGCGCCTGGTTTGAGGACCTGGAAAGCCGGCTCACCGAGCGCCAGAACGTCATCGGGCGGGAGCTGCTCAAGGAAATCCGTAAGCGCATCGGCTTTCTGCTCGAAGTAGGCCTCGAATACCTGGACCTGCACCGCTCAGTGCGGACGCTTTCGGGCGGGGAAAGCCAGCGGATCCGGCTGGCCACCCAGATTGGTACTCAGCTCGTGGGCGTGCTCTACATCATGGACGAGCCCAGCATCGGCCTGCACCAGCGCGACAACGAGCGGCTCATCAAGGCCCTGCAGCACCTGCGCGACATCGGCAACTCGGTGATTGTGGTGGAGCACGACAAGGACATGATCATGAATGCCGACTACGTGCTGGATATTGGTCCCGGCGCGGGCATTCACGGCGGCCACATCGTGGCTCAGGGCTCCCCCAAAGATATTTTCAACTCGGGCAGCCTGACGTCGCAGTATTTGAGCGGGCAGAAGCACATTGAGCTGCGCCGCCAGAAGCGCAAGGGCGACGGCGGCCAGCTGGTGCTGAAAGGCGCCACCGGCCACAACCTCAAGAACGTAACCGTGAAGATTCCGCTGGGCAAGCTGGTGGCCGTCACGGGCGTGTCGGGCTCGGGCAAGTCGAGTTTGATTCACGACACGCTGTACCCGATTCTGAACCAGTTCTTCTTCAACGCCAAGCGCGACCCGCTGCCTTACCAGGCCATCGAAGGGCTGGAGCTGATTGATAAGGTGATTGAGGTGGATCAGTCGCCGATTGGGCGCACGCCGCGCTCCAACCCGGCCACCTACACCGGCGTGTTCACCGAAATCCGCAGCCTGTTCGCGTCGTTGCCAGAGGCCAAGATCCGGGGCTACGGGCCGGGGCGCTTCTCCTTCAACGTGAAGGGGGGGCGCTGCGAAACCTGCGAGGGCGCCGGGATGCGCACCATCGAAATGAACTTCCTGCCCGACGTGCACGTGCCCTGCGAAACCTGCAAGGGCCGCCGCTACAACCGCGAAACGCTGGAAGTGCGCTTCAAGGGCAAGAGCATCACCGACGTGCTCGACCTGACGGTGGAAAAGGCCGTGGAGTACTTCGAAAACCAGCCCCGTATCATCCGCAAGATTCAGGTGCTGAATGAAGTGGGCTTAGGCTACCTCACCCTGGGGCAGCAGGCCACCACGCTCAGCGGCGGCGAAGCGCAGCGCGTGAAGCTGGCCACGGAGCTGGGTAAGAAAGACACCGGCAAAACCTTCTACATCCTCGACGAGCCCACCACCGGCCTGCATTTCGAGGACATCAACCACCTTTCGGCCGTCCTGCAGAAGCTGGTCGATAAAGGCAACACCGTGCTCATCATCGAGCACAACCTCGACCTGATCAAGGTGGCCGACTACGTTATCGACCTCGGCCCCGAAGGCGGCGGGGGCGGCGGTTTCATCGTGGCCCAGGGCACGCCCGAGCAGGTGGCTAAGGTGCAGAAGGGTCACACGGCCCGCTTCCTGGCTGAGGAGCTGAAGATCAGCAAGTACGCCGACGGAAAGGCGGATTAAGCACCAGTCAGCAAAACTCAAAAAGGCTCCCGCAACAGTGCGGGAGCCTTTTTGAGTTTTGCCTGGCCTGCAGCCCCGCCCGGTATTCCGGTGCCGGCTGCTTGTAGTGTAGTGCTGCGGCGGGTAGAAACTGGACCTCAGCGGGTCATGGTGGTGTCGCCCATAACCGAGTCGGCGTCGGCGGTTACCGTGGGGCCAGCCTCGTTATCGATAACGGTGGCATCGGCCTGCACGCCACCCTCGTCGGCAGCGGTTTCCATGTCACTCACCGCTTCGCCGGCGGTGCCATCGGTACGCTTATCGGCATCGCCACAGCTGTTCAGCGCGAGGGTAGCTGCTACCAGCAGCAGCGAAAAAAAGGGCTTTTTCATGGGGTTAATTGGTTTTGGTTGGTGGAGCAGGTTGGGTTTACTTGGTTTCTGCGAGTTGATCCTGCACCTTTTTGGCCAGGTCGAGGTGTTCTTTCAGCGTGGGCAGGTATTTGGCCGCCAGACCGCGGATGTCGCCGTCGTAGGCATCCTCGCTCATATCGTCGAAGGCATCTACATCGTTGGCATGGTCGTCGACCATTAGGTCCAGGTATTTTTTATCGAACTCAAGGCCCGTCAAAGCAGCTAACTCCTGGTAGGCTTTCTGCTGCTCTTCCCCAAGGCCCGCGGGCAGGGACAGTCCTTTCTGCTCGGCCAGCGCCCTCAAGGCCTGATTAACTTCCGCGTGCTGCGTCATCATATGCTGCCCAAAGCTTCGGACGGCGGGCGTGGCAGCCTTTTGCCGGGCCAGCTTCCCCAGCTCCACTTCCAGCTGGCCGTCACTGGCCGCGTCAACCATAAACTCAGCGTCGCGCTCCTGCTTTTTGGTGATATCTTCGTCGCCGATGCGCTTCTCGTTCTGAAACCGCGCTTCGGCTACCGGGTCCTTTTTGCTGGCATCGGAAGAGCAGGCTATAGTGGCCAATAAGCTGAACGGTAGAAGAAAACGGGCAGGGGTCATGGTTTTTCAGTTGAGCTAAGCGACTATAAAGAGTCGGTGCCTGCCTATACGGGGGCCTGCGGGCGTGGTTTGGAAAGCGAATAGTTCCGGGGTTGAAATATTCTTTCGGTGGTGCTTAAACCGCCACGACCTAAGGCCCTCCAAGAGCCGAATCTGACCAATAACTGCCCCCCCACTTTCTTTTCTTCCTCACCATGAAAACCTCAATGTTCCGTTCCCTGGGTTTGGCGGCGCTGGCCAGCAGCGCGCTGCTTTTCACCACCAGCTGCAACAAAGACAAAGCTGATCCGACCGACAACATCGAATCGGCGGAGGACAACGGCAACGCCGAAGAGGAAAATGCGGCCATCGGCGACATCATCAACGTATCGGCTCCTGCCGATGCCACTGCCGCCAATGGCTCCGTCGCCGCCGAGCCTGCCGACCTGGAAAAAGTGCTGAGCCGTTGCGCCACCCGCACCTACGACGCGGCTACCCGTACCCTCACTATCGACTTCGGTCCTACCAACTGCGTGGGCCCTAACGGGAAAGCCCGGCGGGGTAAAATCGTGGTCGTATTCGAGGCCGGCGCCTACCGCCAGGCCGGCGCCGTCACTACCGTGACGCTGGTCGATTACTACGTGAACGACAACCAGCACACCGGTACCCGGATCTTCACCAACACCGGCAGCGGCTCGTTTACGCTCGCCGTCCGCAACGCCAGTATCGTCACTCTCAACGGTACCCATAGCTGGACGTCGCAGCGCCAGTATGCCCGCACAAACGGCTTCGGTACCCGCACCATTCTCGACGACACCTACCAGGTGATGGGCCAGGCCAACGGCACCAACCGCAAAGGTGTGACCTACACGGCGGCCATTCAGCAGCCCCTGGTCAAAAGCTTCGCGGTGGGTTGCGCCCGGCACTTCATCTCCGGCACGGTCAGCATCACCAATTCCAGGGAGAAAAGCCTGCTGCTGAACTACGACCCCACCGGTACGGCCGCCTGTGACAATATTGCCACCATCACCGTGAATGGCCGCACTAAGACCATCCGGCTGAAATAATGCGCTGGTTTTTTAATGTGCTGATGTGATTAATGTGCTGATGTGATTAATGTGCTGATGTGATTAATGTGCTGATGTGATTAATGTGCTGATGTGATTAATGTGATTAATGTGATTAATGTGATTAATGTGATTAATGTGATTAATGTGATTAATGTGCTGATGTGCTGATGTGCTGAGGTGTTGAGGTGCTGACGATGGCAGTACGCCCGCCCCGGGTACCTACGTGCTGGCTGAGGTGCTGAGGTGCTGACGAACGGTGCATAACGCAAAAGTGGCCGGCTCCGGAATGGAGTCGGCCACTTTCGTTTTTTGTCAAATGCCGACCAGGGCGTGCCGCCTGGCATCGCTTCCTTACTCGCCCCGGAATACCGGCTTGCGCTTCTCCGAAAAGGCCGTTACACCCTCCTGGTAGTCCGCCGATTCGCCGGCAATCTGCTGGCAGTCGGCTTCGTAGTCCAGCACTTCGTCGAGGGAGGCCGCCCCGGCTTTGTTCAGCAGCTGCTTGATGAGGCCGATGGACTTGGTAGGAGCGGAGGCATAGCGGGCGGCCAGCGCGGCCACGGCGGCATCCAGCTCTTCGGGCGCCACTACCTGGTTCACCATTCCCAGCCGCAGGGCTTCCGCCGCCGTCACCTTCGAGCCCAGCGTGCAAAGCTCGAAAGCCTTGAGCGAGCCCACCAGCCGGGGCAGGAAGTAGGAGGAGCCCGAGTCCGGCACCAGCCCGATGTTGATGAACACCTCAATCAGCGAAGCCTCCGTGGAAGCTATCAGCGCGTCGCAGGCCAGGGCCAGGGAGCAGCCCGCGCCGGCCGCCACGCCGTTGATACGGCCGATGATGGGCTTGGGCAGCTGGCGCATAGCCCGGATGATGGGGTTATAGCGCTGGTGGAGCGAATCGTAAAATGTGCTTTTCTCGTCGCCCTGGGCGGCTTTCAGATCCTGACCCGAGCAGAAGGCCCGGCCCGCGCCGGTCAGCACCACGGCCCGTACGGCAGCATCGGCGGCCACCTGCTTCAGCGCGTCCTGCAGCTCGTAGCTCAGGGCATTGTTGAAGGCATTGAACACGTCCGGACGGTTGAGCGTGATGGTGGCCACGCCGTCGCGTACGGCATAAAGCAAGCTGGTATACATGGGGAGAGGTAAAATTGGGAAAGGGAAAGTGGTGGAGGCCTGTCATGGCGAGCAAAGCGAAGCAATCCGTCCTCTCAAATGTACCCAACTCCTTTTCACCGGAAAGCCCTGGCGTATGCTGATGGCAGGGGGTAGGTTAACAGGTTTTTTTACATTTGCGAGGACGAACTGCCACCGCCTGATGCGCGGAATGTCCTTCGTCCTCGCAATGACTCCGTCACCGTAGGCTGCGCAGCAGCGCTTCGGCCACAATCAGATCTTCCGGCGTGGTGATTTTCAGGTTGCGGTAGTCGCCTTCCACAATATGAATGGGGCACAGGTCTTCCACTACGCTGGCGTCGTCGGTGAAGGCAGGCAGCTCGGGCAGCTGGTAGGCGCGGCGCAGCAAATCCAGATCGAAGCACTGGGGCGTCTGGACCAGCCGCAGGCGGGCGCGGTTCAGGGCATAGGAGCCGCGCTGGGCCAGGTTGCGCACCGAGTCCTTGGGCGTCACGGCCACCACCACGGCCTTGTACGTTTCGGCCGCCGTGAAGGCCCGCTCAATGATTTCGGCCGAAGCCAGCGGCCGGACGCCATCGTGCACGGCTACCAGGGCATGCGGCTGCCGGGGCAGCGCCGCCAGGCCCTTGCGCACCGAGGCCCAGCGCGTTTCGCCACCCGCTACCACCGCGTGCGGAATCCGGATCTGGTGCTGCGCGCAGAGCTGCTGCCAGACCGCAAACTGATCAGCCGGCAACACCACTACCAGCTGCTCCACCCGCAGGGCCACCTCGGCGAAGCGCCGCAAGGTGTGCAGCAACACCGGTTCGCCCAGCAGCTCCAGAAACTGCTTGGGGCGGTCGGCACCCATCCGCGTGCCGCTGCCGCCGGCTACCAGGATAGCATACCTTGGGGTCTCGGGCTCTTGGATTCTTGGGGGCTTAGGGTCTTGGGGTCCTGGGGACTGGGCGTCATTCATGGCAGGAAGATGCGGGGGCGGCAATGGTTCGGCAAAATACACCCGCCGAAACGCAAAACGCCGAATACCCGGCGGGCATTCGGCGTTTTGTGAATTCAGTAGGACTTGCGCAAAATGCTTTTACGCAGTGTTTAGAAGCTGTTTGAGTTAGTTTTGTTGGATGCAAGCAGCCTCCATTTCAGCCGTTCGGAAACGGT